>CABUJR010000001.1 GCA_902492015.1 uncultured Eubacteriales bacterium
TTATATTTTATATTTTATATTCTATATTTTATATTTTGTATTCTGTATTTTATTGTTTTATATTTAATTTTATGTTATATATTATTATCTTGGAATTCGTATTTTTTCACCTATGTAAATTAAATTAACATTCTTAATATTATTTATTTCAGCAATTTCATTTACAGTTGTATTAAATTTTATTGCTAGTTCACTTAAAGTATCACCTCTTTGCACTACATATATGTTATGCCCTAAATCTGAATTATTTTCAAAGTTTTCATCATTTTTAATAGGAACTAAAAATTCTTCTCCAGGAAAAATTAAATTTGGATTTTTTATTTTATTAAGCTTTACTAATTCATTTACTGTAGTACCATAATCTAATGCAATTTTACTTAATGTATCACCACTTTTTACTATATACGTTATATCTTGATTATAATTTTCCTCATTTCCAGTTTTAGAAATTATATCTTTATTTTCTAAAAATACATCTTCTGTAAATTTATCCCCATCTACTAATCCATTTATTCCTGAAACTCTAAGTTTATTAGTGTATTGAAATCCCTCCCAATTTTGCCAATTAGTTTCTATATTATTTTCTTCACCGTATTCTGCTACCCATAAAGGATATTTTAAAGCTAAGCCTTCTCTAAAAACATTTCTTGCATTTGATGCATCACTATATATTATTACTTCTTTTCCAGTAATATCTCTTACTTTTTCTAAGAAAACTTCTGAAATATTATTAATTTCTCCTACTCCTAAATCTCCAAATTCTTCAAAATCCATTGCAAGTTTACAATCTGGACTTGTATTTGAAATTACAGAAGCAAAAAATTCTGCTTGATTTATAGCTTCTTCCTCATTTCTTGCAGTTAAAAAATGATAAAATCCAACTTTTAATCCATTTGCTTTTGCATTAAAATAATTTATTTTAAAATACGGATCAATTATATTATTTCCTTGACTTGATTTTATATATACAATTTCTATTCCTGCATTTTTTACTTCTCCATAATTAATATAGCCTTGCCAATTACTAACATCAATTCCATTTAGTATATTACTACTTTCTGGTACTGTAGCAAATACACTTACTGGTGCTAATGTAAAAGTAAAAAGCAAAGCTATTATAAATAATTTTTTTAATTTCATCACATACCTCCTATCTTTTTTATAGTATGATAGGAAATTGATTTTTGTGATTTTAAAAATAAAATTTAATATTTTTATAGTTTTAAAATCAATATCAACATTAATTTTAATATTATTTCTAATTTAGATAAAAGTATTTAATATATTGAATACCGCGTAAGCGACCAAACGAACGTAGTGAGTGCGAAATGGAGCAACTTTAGTTGCGACACCAAGGTATGAAATTATATTAAATACTTTTATCTAAATTTATATATTTTATCTAAATTAGAAATATATAAAATTAAAACAATATTTATAAATTTATTCAAATTCTTTATTTATGTAATCTAGCATCTCTTTAAATGTCAAAAAATTATATTTTGAAATTTTATTAATTTCTTCTCTATCTCCATCTGAATATTTATCATATATAGTAATTACATCTACTTTAGCATTTTGAGCTGCTTCAACTCCTAATAAAGAATCTTCTATAATTAATGCCTCTTCTGGTTTCATATTAAAATGCTTTAATATTTTTTCATAAACTTCTGGATTTGGCTTTCTTTTAGTTACATCTTCTTTTACAACTATATAGTCAAATACTTCATTCATTTTAGCTTTTTCCATCATATTTTTATTAGCTGTATCATAAGCTATTATATTTTTCTTACGAGTTGTTGAACCAATAGCAAGATTAAAACCTAATTGTTTTAATCTTAAAACTACTTTATCTGCATCTGGTTTATAGTCAACTATATTTTCCATATAATCTTGAGAAATTTTATATCTCAATTTTAAAATTTCTTCTGATGACATCTCTGACTTATATTTTTCTTTTAAAAATTCACAATATTTTAAATATAAATCTCCTCCATCACTAAATTTTTTTAATGCTCTGTCTCTTTGCATTTGAATATTAACATCATCTATTGTCCCATCACCTATCTCCTTAATAAGTCTTTCATCTATTTCATTCCATATTCCAACAGAGTCTATTAATGTTCCATCAACATCAAAAATAATTAATTTCTTTTCCTTAAACATATACTCTCCTCAAAAAAAGTCTTATTTTGTTCCAAATATTCTATCTCCTGCATCTCCAAGTCCTGGAACTATGTATCCATTTTCATTTAATTTTTCATCTATTGCTGCACAATAAATATCAACATCAGGATATGCTTCTTGCATTTTATCAATTCCTTCTGGAGCTGCAATAATACATAAGAATTTTAATTTTTTAGCTCCACTTTCTTTTAACATTTCTATAGCATCCATTCCTGAACCACCAGTTGCAAGCATTGGATCTAATACAATTACTTCTCTTTTATCTATATCTTTTGGTGTTTTGTAGTAATACTTTACAGGTTTTAAAGTCTCTTCATTTCTATACATACCAATATGTCCTATTTTAGCATTAGGTAATACTCTAATTAAACCATCTAACATTCCTGTTCCTGCTCTTAATATTGGAATAAAAGCATATTTGTCTTCATCTAATTTTTTTCCAGTCATAGAACAAATTGGTGTTTCTATTTCTTTCTCTTCTAGTTTCGCATCTTTCATTGCTTCATAACAAAGTATTGTAGATATTTCGCTAATTACTTCTCTAAATTCTTTAGTTCCTGTCTTTTTATCTCTTAGAATTGTTAATTTGTGTGAAATTAATGGATGATTTAGTTCAAAAACTGCCATTTTAAATACCTTTTCTGTATTTTATACAGACCTTTCTTTATTATATTTATTTAAATTTTTATTTAAAACTTATTATATAAAACATCTGCTACACCATTTTCCATATTAGTCTTTGTAATTTCCTTTGCATATTCTTTTACATCTTCACCAGCATTTCCCATAGCAATACCAAGTCCAACAGCTTTTATCATAGATATATCATTACTATCATCTCCCATTGCTATTACATCTTCTATATTTATCTTTAAATATTTGCACAAACCATAAATAGCATTTCCTTTTGAAGCATTTTTATTTATTATATTTGCTGACCATGCTTTTGCTCCATGTACATCTGGTGGATATACATTTTCTATCTTTATATCTTCTTTCTGCATATTTTCTATATCTTTAAGAACTTTTTTCATATCTTCTTCTGTATTAGTTCCAATAGTTATCTGTAAAATATTATTTTCATTTATAATTTCAAATAGTTCTTCATTATTATCTAAAATAATTTCATATTTAACAAAATAATCTCTAGAATTTACATATCTACAATAACTAGTTTCTATTCTAATATAAAAATTATTTCTAATCACATAATTTACTAACATAGTGCATATATCTTTTTCTAAATTACAAGAAAATAATTCTTCATCTTTTTCACAATCATATATTTGAGTTCCATTTGAACAAATAATATATTTGTCACAGCCTGCCATTTCTTTATATGCTTTTACTGCATCTTTTTGTCTTCCTGAACAAATACATGCTATTCCACCTTTTTCTTGAACATATTTTATTGCTTTTTTATTTTCTTCTGAAACCTTTTTATCATCAGTCAACAATGTTCCATCTAAATCTAAAAATACTGCTCTATACATAAATTCTCCTCAAAATCTTATTAGTTTTAAAATTTAATTTTCTTATAATCGTTTAAAGCTTTTTTAGTTGTTATTGTTAAATCTTCTGGTAACTGTTCTAAGTTAAACCACTTCATATCAGAAGCTTTATCTGGTTCCATTATTTTAGCTTTACCAGATTTTATCTTACATAAATAATTTGTTGCTACCCAATGTGCATTTTCTGATTTAATAATATGGTCACATATTCCCATTAATCTTATTACTTCAATATCTAAATCTGTTTCTTCTTTAGTTTCTCTTACTACTGCATGTTCTAATGTTTCAAACATTTCTAGTCTTCCACCAGGTATAGACCAAAAGCCTTTTTCGGCAGGTACAGCTCTTTTTTGTAATAATAATTCATTATTTTCATTCAATATGAATGCACCTACTCCAACTCCTATATAATCTTTTCCAATTTTCATATAAAAATTTCCTCAATCATTAAATATTTTTTAATTATTTTAAGCATTTTATCACAAAAAATATTAAAAATAAAGTATTTGTTTATTTTATCTTTTGCACCTTGCTAAATATTATATTTTTGTGTATTATATTCACAAAGGAGGCAGTATTATGAATAAATTAAGTAAAATATTTCTACTAATAATTATAATATTAGTTATTACTTTAATACTTACAGTATATTTCTATAATAAAAAATGCCAAGATTTATATTTATATACTGTAAAACAAACAGGTGAAAACATCGCTTTAACCGAAAAATTAGAAAAAATTGAAAATAGTTATAATAGGGATACAGAAAATATTGATATTCAAGTAAAAGAAGATTCAGTTACTCAAAATGGTCTTACTATTATTATTACAGATACAAATCAAGTAAAATATGATTGGAATGAAAATTATAAATTAAGTAGAAAAGAAAATGGTAATTTAGTTGAATTAACTCCAATTTCAAATATTGAATTTAATAAAGATAATTTCGTATTTAATGAAAATAATCAATATGAACAACATATCGATTGGACAGAAATTTATGGAACTTTACCTAAAGGTACTTATATCTTAGAAAAAGATATTTCTACATATACCAAAACTTTATGGTGTTCATCTGATGAATTTAAAATCAAATAAGCTATATAATAATAAATTATTTATAGATTATATAAATTAATTAAAAAAGTACACATGAGATATTATTTACTTATAACTTGAAACTAAAAGTGGCATAAAACTATACTATTTGAGTATAATTTTATGCCACTTAATTTTATGTTTAATATTTTATTGATTAAAATCCTATTCTCTTCCTTGATTCCTCTGCTTTTATCTCTGGAATATCTTCTTCTGTAAAAGTAAGTAATCTATCCATGTCTGTTATATTTCTTGTTTTCATAGCATGTTCAATTATTATTCTTTGAACTGTATTTTCAACGAACCTTCCATTTCCAAAGTTTTCAACTTCTTTGGCTTTTCTTAAGATATTCCTTACTTTTTCTTTTGCACCTTCATCAGCTTTAAAGCCTTTGACTGCAACTTTCTTTTCAAATATTTGCATTAATTCTTCTAAGTTATAATCCTCAAAATCTATTTCATAACCTATTCTAGATTTTAAACCTGGATTCAAATCTCTAAATTTTTTCATTTCTTCTGTATAACCTGCAAATATTATTATTAGTCTTCCTTGGTAATCTTCCATAGCTTTTAAAAGTGTTGCTACACATTCTGCTGAATAGCTAGCATTAGTGCCATTGTGTTCCATTATAGAATATGCTTCATCAATAAATAATACACCATCTAAAGCAGATTCTATTACTGCTTGTGTTTTTGGTCCTGTTTGTCCTAAAAATTCTCCAATTAAATCTTGAGATTGAACTTCTACCAATTTATTTCTTTTCACATATCCTAAATTATAATAAATTTCTGCTAGAAGTCTTGCTACTGTTGTTTTTCCTGTTCCTGCATTTCCTTTAAATATCATATGCATATTAAAGTCTGCCACTCTGTCTAATTTTTTATTTAATTCAATTACAGAAACAAATCCATTTATCTGCTCTTTTACATTTTCAAGTCCAATTAAAGCATTCAAATCTGTTAAGATTTCATCTACTCCTCTTTCTCTATCTTTCTTAGTTTCCTCAAATATTTCTAAATCTTTATTAGTAATTGTTTTTAATAAATTATCATCTTCACAATTACCAGCATGTGTAAGAACTAGTTTGTCAAACAAATTAATCACAAAACGAGCATTACCAAAATTTCTACCAATTTTATTTTTTATTATCATTTTTTCAATTTTTTCAATAACACCATCTTCTAAAGTGAACTCATTTCCTTGTACTTCATCTTTAAAAATTTGTATAAGCTCATCTTTTGAAAAATCAGGAAATTCTAATTCATATCCTATTCTTGACATCAATCCTTGATTTGCATTTATAAAATCATTCATTTCTTTTGTATAACCAGCAAATATTATTATTAATCTATCTTTATATAATTCCATAGATTTTGTTATTGTAGCCATACACTCTGCTGGATAATTCGAAGAACTTCCACCTTTACTTGCCATTATAGAATATGCTTCATCAATAAATAATACACCATCTAAAGCTGATTCTATTACTGCTTGAGTCTTTGGAGCTGTTTCTCCTAAATGAGAACCTATTAAATCTTTACTAGTAACTTCTATAATTTTATTTTCTTTTATAAATCCTAATTTATAATATAACTCTGCTAATAGTCTTGCTACTGTTGTCTTCCCTGTTCCTGAATTTCCTTTAAATATCATGTTTAAATTAGCAAAACCTTCTGTATCTATTTTCCTGCTGTAGTCTAAATATTTTAAAAGATTTCTCACAGTATCTTTAACTTCGCTTAATCCAATTAATCCATTAATATCTTTTAGTATTTCTTCAACTTCTCTTGTTGAAACTTCTTTTGGAGCATCTTCCTTTAAAAATGAATTTTTTATATCTAAGTTTTTGAACTTTTCAAAAACTATTAAATTATATAAATTATCTATATATGCATATTCATCTGTTAAGTTTTTATTGTAAGTAGATTTTATATAATTTTCTAATTCATTTGAAAACTCTTTGTCTATTTCCATTATATTTTCTAGTCTTTTTACTAATTTATCTTTTATCTTGCTTGAATCAAAACCATCTATATAGATTTTTTTATTAATTAAATCTTTATATATACCTGGATGCTTTTTGCTTATATCTTTAAAAATTTCTTCATTTTCAATAAAAAATGTAATTGATCTTCTATTTCTCAAATTGAATTTTTCAATAGCTGTAAAAAATGCATCTACTCTATATTCATTTAAAGCTTTAATACTTTCAATATTCTCAAAAATAACAATATCATTATCATTATAAATTTTATCTACTTGCATTATCATATCTGTTGAATCTTTAGTTCTTTTAACTAACATTTCTGTATCTACCCATAAAGTGCCTTTATTTGTAATATAGTTAAAAGTTCTAACATATCTATTTATAATATTTATGACTTTATCTGAAATCATATTATTTTTAGTGAAAAGTCCTATATTAAAATGTATGTATGGTAAATCTTCATTAAAATAATAATTTCTTATGTATGTAAGAATTGAAATTACTTCTTGTTTTTCTTTTTCTGAACACTCTAATTCTTCTATAGAATGAACATATTGATTATAATAAGCAATTCTAAATTCACTTTCTCTGAAATTTCTTCTATTTAAAATATTTTTTATTATTTTTTGCTCATCTAAATTATTTCTAACACATAAATATTTTATATATGCTGCAAGCTCTATTGGTGACTTGTCAAAAATATAAGAAAAATTCTCTGTTAAATTTAAATCTGATAAACTTATCTCTCCATTTATACCTTCATCTTTTTTGAAGAATTCATTTAGATTATTAAAAAATGAATTATTTTTTACATTAAAATCTAAATATTTATAATATATTTTACCATTTTCTTCTCTGCCTAATCTTATTGCTTCTGCACTTAATATCATTTCAGCACCAACAATATCCATAGTATTAGATACTAATCTATCTATTGTCTCAACAACAGAGTTTATAGTATATTGATCATTTGAATATTCTATTTTTTCTTTATCTACTAGCATGTCAAAAACTTTTTTAGAATCAAATTGATTATCTGCAATACATTTTTTTATATATGTAACTAATTTAAAAGGACAAACATTAGTATTAACATTACAATAAGAACATTTCATTTTTAAATCCATGTCTAAATTATTTAAATTTAATTTCCAAGAATTTTTATATTCTCTTAATGCATATCCTACATAAAATAAAAATATTTTTTCTAAAAGATTTTCTGAATCATCAAATCTTTTGGCACATAATTTTAAATATGAAAGTTCAAGTATATTTGTTGGTTTTTCTACCAGCTTTTCTTCCTCTTTTACTTTATCTGTAATCATTGTATATGTTAGTAAATCAGTTTCATATATAAATTTTGCCATTCTTATTTCATTTTCAGTAAATTTTCCTTTTATAAAATTTACAAAATTTTGTGTTTCTTCCATCTTTACTCCTTTACTTTATCTTTTGATTTATCTAGTAATTTTCATTTATTGTTTCTGAAATTGCTCTTACTAATGCTTCTTCTTCATTTTGTATAATTTCTAAGTCATTTTTTATATATCCAAGTTCAATTTGATAACATTCTATTCCTTGATTTGAATTATAATAATTATTTTTTGAATATTCCGTATTTCTTCCATCAACATAAGCATTTGTTCCTATTCCTCCAACTTCTCTAATTGTATACAAATATGGTGTATCAGTAGTGATAGGATATGGTTCATATTCTTTTCTATTTGCAGTATCTTCTGCATCTTTTATCATTTTATTATTATAATTTTTTACATACACTCCTTCTGATTCTTTAAAGGCTGAATTATTAGAATAATTTATACTTGAATATTCTTTGATTTTATTTGCCATATTATTTGCAAAATTTAAATTTGATTTACAAGGAGAATATATTTCAAATCCACTTAATGTACTAGCTCCATTATTTACATGTAAAGAAATCATAAGTTTTGCTTTAGAAGCACATGCTATACTAATTCTCCCATCTTCATCATACATATTAGTATAAGTATAATCATCATTATTATCATCATCTCTAGTTAATTTCACTTTATAGCCTTTTTCTTCTAAACTTTTCTTTAATTCTTTTGCATAATCTAAAGTTATGTCTGCTTCATATACTGTTCCAACATTTTCTCCTAAGTCTTTTCCACCATGACCTGCATCAATAATAATATCATAAACATTTTCTGGTAGTATACTATCTTCTAAATTTATTGTTAAAAAATTATATTCTTTATTTTTATAATTTTTCTTATTAAAAGCAATACTTGCTTTTCGATTTTTTCCATCTTTTGAAATTGTATAATATTCAATATCTGGATATTCTGAAACATTAACTAAAGAATAATATCTAGGATCTATACTATTGTTTAATTTTAATCTTAATAATATATAATATTCTTTGTTTTCAAGTTCATCTACCACTATTTCTGAATTTATTTCTTTTGTAGAAAACAATAAATTATTTTCATCAAATTCATAATCTAATATATATTCTACTTCATCGTCTTTACCATCTGTTACAACTAATTTTGCGCTTTCAAAATTGTCTTTTTTGATATTGCTTATTTTTCCACTTAAATTAAAGGCCCTACCATAAGTATAGAATTTATCTATTTCAGCTGTCTGAGTTTGTATCATATTAAATATTTTAGACTCTGCTTCCTTTTTCTCATTATGTGGCACACGTTTTTTTATAGTAATTGAAATGCCTAAAACTATTCCAATTACCAGCAAAGCTAAAATTATTATTTTAAACAATTTTTTTAGCATAGGCAAACACTCACAATATATATTTAGGTTTATTGACACCTATAAACTTACACTATTTCAGCTATTAAATCATAATTTCTTACTTTTAAAATTTTACACTTTATAAATTCACCTTGTTTTATTTTACCATCATTTTTTATAAATATTGTTCCATCTTCATTTGGTATATCCATATAGCTTCTTGCACAAATATATCTATTATCTTCTGAAAATCCATCAACAAGTGCTTCGTAAACATTTCCTATTTTTTCTTCTAGTTTTATTTTAGAAATTTGTTTTTGAAGTTTCATTAATTTATCATATCTAGCTTGTTTTGTTTTATAATGAATTTGATCTTTTATTTTTGCTGCTGGTGTTCCATCTTCCTTAGAATATTTAAAAGCACCTAGTTTTTCAAATTTTGCTCTATTTACAAATTCATAAAGTTCAAAAAAGTCTTCCTCTGTTTCACCAGGAAATCCAACTATCATTGTAGTTCTTAAGACAACATCTGGTATTTCTTCTCTTATTTTATTTATAGTATTTTCAATAGACTTACTATCACTTTTTCTATTCATTTGCTTTAAAACTTTATCAGAAAAATGTTGAAGTGGTATATCAAAATAATTACATATTTTATCATTTCTTTTTACAACATCAATAAGTTCATCTGTAATACTTTCTGGATATGCATATAAAAATCTTATCCATTTAAAACCATCTATTTTACATAAATTATCTAATAATTCAGCTAAACATGGCTTGCCATAAATATCTATCCCATATTTTGTAGTATCTTGTGCTATTACTATTAATTCCTTTATTCCATTTTTAGCAAGTTTTTCAGCTTCTTTTAATATATCTTCCATTTTTCTACTGTTAAATGGTCCTCTTATATATGGAATTGCACAATATGTGCATCTATTACTGCATCCTTCTGCTATTTTTAAATATGCCGTTTTATCACCTGTTGAAATAACTCTATCCATATAATCTAAAGTATTTATAGATTTTGTTTCTTTATGTATTAATTTAGAAATTTTTTCCCATAAATTATCATACTCATCTATGCTTAGAAATAAATCAACCTCTGGAATTGATTTTTCTAAATCATTTTTATATCTTTGTACTAAACACCCCATTACTACTAAATATTTACATTTTCCTGTTTTCTTGAATTCTGCCATTTCTAAAATACAATTTATTGCTTCTTCTTTAGCAGACTCAATAAATCCACATGTATTAATAATTATCATATCTGCTTTTTTAGGGTCATTTACAATTTCAAAATTTTCTTTTTTAAATATACCGATACACATTTCTGTATCTACTAAATTTTTACTACATCCGTAGAGATATAAATCCTACTTTCATTAATGGCTTATCTATGATTATAAAACCATAGATTTCTCCTTTCTATCTTATTTTTAAAAAAGCATTGTTATAATTGCTGCTATTACAAATCCCGGCACTCCAAATAAACCTGTTAGTAATACTGTCCAACCTGTAATAGTTATTCCTATTCCGAAAAAAGAACAAATACTTAATAAAATTCCTCCAATAATTGAGTTAATTACAAATTTAATAATAATTTTAAAAGGTAAAGAAATTAATTTTAAAATTATTACTAAAACAAAAATACCTATCAAAAATGATATTATATTCATATTTTTTCCTCTTTTCTTAAATAAAATTTGACATATTTATTATATATTAATTAATTTTTTTTTACAATATAAAAAAACTAATAAATTCACTATAAATAGCAAAATTAACATTATTTTAATTTCAAAATAGGATTTTTGCATATCTTTATTCTAGCTACTAAAGTTTATTTAATAATATTGGTATGCAATATTATTAGAAATCTTCCTATACAAAAAACTTACACTTTCATATTACATAAAAATGTGAAACAAATTATAATATATATAATTTGTTTCACATCTTACTTAATCTTTTTATAATAATCCTAGTATTTAATTAAATTTTTTCTTACTATTTATGTGTTTTCTAGTTATTTCCATTAAATTTAATTTTGTAAATTCTTCAACTTGCACTTTTGATCTATCTTTTTTACTATTTTTAATTATTTCTTCTATTACAGCTTTTTTATTCTCCTCTTTTTTCATATCTATAAAATCAATAACAATAATTCCACTAATGTCTCTTAGTCTAATTTGTTTTGAAATTTCTTTTGCTGCTTCTAAGTTAACTTCTGTAATAGTTTCTTCTGCATCATCTTTTCCTATAAATTTTCCTGAATTAACATCTATTGCAACTAAAGCTTCTGTTTTTTCGATAGTAATAAACCCTCCATTTTTAAGCCAAACTTTAGTATTTTCTATAGATTTTAATTGTTTTTCCAAAGAATATTTTTGTGCAACTTTTTCATCTATATCTATTTTAATATCTGATCCTATTTCTTCTAATATATTTTTTACTAAATCATAATCTTTTGGGTTTTCCACAATAATTTTGTCTAGGTTATTATCAACTAAATCCACAATTGTCTTTTTTAATACTCCACCTTTGTCATAAATTTTTTGTGGATATTTTTCTATTGGCTTTAATTTTATATTCTTCCATTTTTCAATAGTTTTTATAATATCTTCTTTAATATCTTCTTCTGGACGATTTTCAGACACTGTTCTTATTATTGCCCCAGTATTTTTAGGCAAATATTTTTCTACGATATTTTTTAATCTTTCCCTTTCTTTTTCGTCTTCAATTTTAGAAGAAACAGTTATAAATGGAGAATTAGGCATAAATACAATAAATCTACTAGTTAAACTTATATGAGTTGAAAGTCTTGGTCCTTTTTTGTCTATAGCTTCTTTTTTTACTTCTACTATTATAGGATCTCCTGGTTTAATTAATTTATTTATTGGTTCTTTTTCCACCTCTTCATTTTTAGTTATATCAACTTTGGGAAGAATATCTTTTACATGTATAAAAGCATTTCTTTTTTCTCCAATATTAACAAAAGCAGACTGAAGTCCTGTTAAAACATTTTGAACCTTACCAACATAAATATTCCCTTCAATAGATTTATTGTTTTCATCTTCCTCATACTTTTCTACTAATTCTTCATCTTCTATTAATGTTATTATTCTTCTATTTTCAGAGTTTAATATTACTAATTCTTTCATCTAATCATCTTTCTTTTTATTAAATTTATTCATTGCTGAATCTACACTATTTTTTACAATTTCAATAACAGCATCTTTGGCTGTTTCTACACCTTTATCTAGTATTTTCATTTCTTCTTCTGGTACATATCCAATTACATGATTAATCATATCTATGTGTTCATCAGGTTTTCCAATACCAACTCTAACTCGACAAAATTTTTCTGTTTTTATATTAGCAATAACTGATTTCATTCCATTATGGGTTCCAGCAGAACCAGATTTTCTAATTCTAATACATCCAGAATCTATATCAATATCATCATAAATAATTATAAGTTCATCTTCAGAAACTTTATAAAAATTCATAGCTTCAATAACAGATTCACCACTTAAATTCATAAATGTTTGTGGTTTTAATAAAACCACTTTTTTATCACCTATTATTCCACTTCCCATTAATGCTTTAAATTTTGATTTACTTACTTCTATACCACATTCTACTGAAATTTTATTTATTACATTAAAACCCATATTATGTCTAGTTTTTGAATAATCTGTTTCTGGATTTCCAAGTCCTACTATAAGATACATAATTTTTCTCCTATTATTTAAATACTTAATAATATAAACTTTTCGTGTTAGAAAGTCAAGACTAATTTTTCTATTTTTTATATAACAGAACTTTCAAATATTTTCTATTATATAAAAAAATAGGTATTAAATACCTATTTCTTTTGAAACCTTTTCTAGTATATCCATATATTCTAAAGTAACTTTTTTAGTATATTCTGGTGCTAAAGAAAATTCGGCTTCTATCATGTCTTTTTGTTCTTTTATGTCACAATCTTCATAATCTTTTTTTCTAATAGTATTTAAAAATTCAACATATTCATCTATTTGACTTTTATTAAAATCCCATGGTTTCTTTTTACAAATAAAATGTATAATTTTTAAATCCTCAAAGTCTATTTTTCGAAAATCTCTATAATTAAATTTACTTGGATTATTACTTTTAATAAAATATTCTAAATGTAAAATAAACATATTATACACTAAAGGTAAATGTAAATTCGATTTTGTACTCCAATCTGAATAATATTGTTGGATAACATCTTGATCACCAAATTGTCCAAATTTTTCTATACAGATAGGAATCTTTTTAGCTATTTCTAAATCTAAATCTTTTTTAGGTTCCACTACTAAAACTCCTGAAGTTAATTCCATATATTCTGAATCTATAGTACAATAATGACGATCTATAACAGCAGACATATCTTCAGTATCAAAAAGTTCATCAATATTTTTTCTAATATACATATCGCTATCTAAATAAACAATTTTATCAAATTGAGTTAAAGAAAACATTCTTAGTTTATCAAAAGTATTACTCCATCTATTATAATTCGTTCCAGCATTTTGCATTTTTATTTGCTCTGGTATTTCGATTTTATCTATTTTTATAACATCAATATCAAAAGATTCCAAAATATTTATAGTTTTTTCTGTTATATTGTTATTTATTAACACTGCTAACCTATATTTTGAGTTTAGTCTATTTAAACATTCTTTTAATGCTAATACTCCAATTAAATAATTTTCTGTCGTTAAAACTGTTATATATGAATATTTTTTATCCACTTATTTCACCTCTTCACGGATTTTATATTTTAACTCATCCCAAATTTCTGTAGTCTTTAAAAATTCTTTATAATGTTTTTTTACATTTTTATCATAATCTTCTAACTCTGTTATTAAGCATTCAAAATCACAAGTTTCAAATGCTGTATTAATTTTCGGAATGCTCTCTTCTAAATTCTTTTTTGTATCTGCAATAATTTTTTTATAATTTTCAGGTTCAGTAATATAATAAAGTAAAGGTTTATATTTTGTCCAACCTATTGTTGTTTTTAAAAATCTTTGTTCTATTCCATTATCATCTAATGCAATTCTTCTTAAAGTTTTTGGAAATCTTTCTTTCATTAAAGAAGTAAACTTTAAGAAACAATCATGAAAATGATAAGTTGGAACTTTTAATACTTTTGCTTCTTTTAACCCTAATGCACATGAGAAAAAAGTATCTTCTCCTCTTGCGCCTGGAGGATTATAAAATGCAGGTATTTTATCTAAATGCCTCAAATTTAAACAGATTCCAGAACCCAATACAAAAGATTTTTTACCAACCTCTTCTAAATATTCTGGTTTTCTTGTATGAGTTGCTATATCTCTTTCTGCATAAGCCATACTTGTATTATCAACTCTAGCTTTTTTAGCTTTTTCCCAATTTATAACTTCATTTTCTAATCCATCAATAAATTTTTTATAATCTTCTTCTTCAATATTTTCGTCATATTCGATATAAGGAATTGGATTCATAAATCCACATCTATATCCCATTGTAACTTCAGCTTTTTCAATATATTTTATATGTTCTAGTATATCAGCTTGTTTTATCCACTCAATTTCCTTACCTTCTTTTACATTAGCCAAAGGGTATTCATCGTCATCCCAAAATAGTAAATAATCTATTTTTCTTTTTAGAGCATAATATAAAATTGTGTTTCTTGCTTTTGCATAACCTTTTCCCAAAAGTAAATTAGCATCTTCTGGAGATATATCATATTTTGAAATTATTTTCTTTTTATCTTCTTCTATATCTTCTGGTGTTATATATTTTATATTTATATTTTTATATACTTCAGGTAAAACGCCATAAAAGTCTATTCTTGTTGTAAATTGATAAGTTAAATCATATAAAATAAAAATTGTAAAATTTACTTTTATATTTAGTTCTTCTACTTGTTCTATTAAATATTTATAATAATTGTTTACAATTTTACAAATATTTGGTCTACCAGTTATAAAACCTATTCCAAAGTTTATTTCCTTCTTCATAAATCCTCTTTCTAGCAAATCTTATTTTGCCTCAATTTTTTATTTCATAATAAAACACACTTCACAATTATTACTAATTTTCTTTTGTATATTATCTCTCAAAAATATCATGTTCACAGGTTCTTAATAATCTATTCATAATTGCAATACCTAATCCTTGCTTTCTGACACCTTCTATTAAAATAATTTCAGGTTTAATCTTATCTGCTTGTCTTAAAGCAGCATATATATTTTTTGCAATACTCTCTAAATCATTTTTTGAACCAATATTTATAAATCTGCCCTCAGAAACATAAACTTTATCTTCATGCTCAGCAAAACCTAAAATAACAACATCACCTTTGTATTCTTTTACAAACTTTTTCAAATAAAAAATTTCATCTAAGTCATTTTCGCAATATATCAATTTGCACTTAGTTTGTGGTGCATAATGTCTATATTTCATTCCCGGACTTTCTACTTTTTCATTTTCTCCAACTTTTCTAAAAATATTTTTATCTATTATTACATTACCTGCAACCTTGTCAATATCTTCAGGAGTTATTTTTCCAGGTCTTAATATTACAGGTATTTCATCTACAACTTTTACTACAGTAGATTCTAATCCTATTTGTGTTTCCCCACCATCAACAATCGCAGAAACTTTTCCTTCTAATTCTCTTCTAATATCTTCTATATTTGTCCCACTGGGTCTTCCAGATATATTCGCACTAGGTGCTGCTATTGGACATCCAGCAAAAGTTATAATTCCTTTTGCTATTATATTATCTGGAATTCTTATTGCAACAGTATCTAATCCTGCTGTTACAATATCTGGTATAATAGGTTTTCTTTTTAAAATAAGTGTAAAAGGTCCTGGCATAAAAGCATCAATAAGTTTTTGTTCCATTTCAGTAATATCATCTGCCACTTCTTCTATTTTTCTTCTATCTGCTAAATGTACTATTAATGGATTATCTGATTGTCTTCCTTTTGCCAAAAATATTTTTCCTACAGCTATAGGATCTAAAGCATTTGCTCCAATTCCATAAACTGTTTCAGTAGGAAAAATTACAAGCTCACCATTT
Source organism: uncultured Eubacteriales bacterium (assembly GCA_902492015.1). Lineage (GTDB taxonomy): Bacteria > Bacillota > Clostridia > TANB77 > CAG-508 > Scatovivens. Next base: position 16,632 of record CABUJR010000001.1, read on the forward strand.
CTTATTAAATTACATACTATTTTTAATTCTTCTGTATCAGTTTTCTCTTTCCAATTATAATACATAAAAATACAACCTCAGGATATATTATACTATACCTGAGGCTATATTGTCAAACTTATATATTTTTTACATTTATCCGATAAAAAATTTCTTTAATCTACTTATTATGATTTTTATATAGCAATTTGCATAATTAATTTATCATCAATCTGATTAATTTTTGTAAAGCCATATTTTTGATAAAATCTTACAGCACTTTCAAAAGCTTCATAAGTATCTAAAACCAAATTATTGTATCCCATTTCTTTTGCCATTTCTATTATTTTATTCATTAAGTGTAATCCTATTTTTTTTGATCTATAATCACTTCTTACATAAAAACCTTTTAGCATACCTTGAGGCATTCCAATATCTTTTAAAGAAATAGTTCCAATAAGCTCATCATTTTCAATAGCAAGTAAAAATTTGCCATTATTTTTAGGAAACTCATGATTTTCCATATTTCTAATTCCATTTTCCCATTCTTCAAACCCAAATTCTTCTATGCATATTTGTATCCATAAACCAATTACAGCATCTTTATATTTATCTTCATATTCAATTATTTTTATCATATTTATTCCTCCTTTTAGACATAAAAATAGCAATACCAAAATAATATAGATTAATTTAGGTATTGCTTTTACTTTATTTATTACTGCAAATTTTAATCATATATTATTTCGGACATGCAAATAAAAGATAGTGTTACTAGTGGAATCACTACTATCTTGATTATTACCAAAAATCATAATATTTAATTGAACATTTTTCTTAACATTTTTTATCATTTTTCATATTTCCAATTCAATTATTTTTATTAACAATGATATTATACTATATTCTTTTAAAAAAAGCAATATATCTTTGATATTTTTTATATTTTACATTTATAGTTTAAAAATCTCTTTTAATCTCTTTTTCTCTTGCAAGTAGCCTTTACTTTTTTTATGTTCACTTTATTTCATAAAAAATAGAGTATAAATTTTGTTTTATACTCTATACTTTTATTTTAATTAATATTCTATCTATCATGTCTTATATGTTTTTCATCATACATTATTTGTTCTAAATTCTCTTCAGAATCATCATTAAGTAATTTTTGTTTAAAGAATTCTTTATATCCACATGCAATAATTATTATAACAATTACTGCAAAAGAAATTGCTTTCCAAATTCCACTATCTAAAAGTATAATTGCAAACATTCCAAATATTGCACTTATTCCATACATTATTAAAACAGCTTGTTTCTGTGTAAAACCTTTTTTTAACATTTTATGATGCAAATGACCCGTATCTGGTTGAAATACAGCCTTTAAATTTTTTCCATGTATTATTCTTCTTATAATAGCCCATATAGTATCAAAAATAGGTAATGCTAAAACAAGTAATGGTGCAACAATAACTATTGCTGTATATGTTTTTGCTATTCCTAAAATTGAAATTATTGATAAACAATACCCCAAAAAGTTTGAACCTGTATCTCCTATAAAAGTTTTAGCTGGATTAAAATTATATGGTAAAAATCCACATAACGCTCCTCCTAATGCTGTGATTAAAACAATTGAGATAAGTGGTGAACCATTTAAAGAAAATATTATTAATAATGATAAACATGAAATTAATGATATTCCCGTTGAAAGTCCATCCAAACCATCTATTAAATTCATAGCATTTGTTATTCCAACAATCCATAGGACAGTTATAATTAAATTAAATATATCCCAAAAATCACTCATATAAATATATGGAACTTCTAATGTATCTATTATTATTCCTGATTTTGCAACAACTAATGCTGATGCAATTTGAGCTATTAATTTAACTATAGCTGGTACGCCTTTTACATCATCTATAAAACATACTATTCCGATTATTAGTGCTCCTATGACAAATGCTATAAGCTTATTGATATAATTGTCCTGTTCTAAATTTATTGTGTTTTCAATAGACATTGTTACAAGCAAATATATAACTGATAAGAAAAATCCGGCTATTACAGCAAGTCCACCTAGTCTTGGCATAGTAATTTTATTAATACGTCTTGCATCTTTTGGTGTATCAACTGCTCCAACTTTTCTAGCTAAATTTATTGTATGTGGTGTTGCCATAAAAGCTGTTAAAAATGCTATCATAAATGCTATTGCTATATCTCCCCACATGTTTATATAACCTCACTATTTTTTATTTCATATTCTCTTTTTCAATTTCTTCTATCATTTGTAACCTATCTAAATATCTTCCTTTTAAAAATTCTGACGCTATCCAAATTCTAATTATACTTATTGCTTTACTTACAGTTAAATAACTCGCAGGTAAAGATAATATATTTATATTAGAATGCTCTTTTGCTTGTTTAGCAGTTTCCTCATCATAACAAGGAGCACATCTAATTCCTTTAAATTTATTTGCAACTATTGTCATTCCAAATCCTGTTTTACAAATCAAAATTCCTGCTGAGCATTCTTTTCTTTGAATTGATTTTGCAACTTGTTCAGCATACATTGGATAATCTGTTCTTTCTTCATTATCTGTTCCGAAATCCTTATATTCAATTCCTATTTCGTCAAAATATTTTTTTATTTCTTCTTTTAACTTATAACCACCATGATCTGCGCCTAAAGCTATCATCACATTTCCTCCTTGGTTCTAATTTGTTCACAATATATCACAGAATTTTCAATATTACAATATTATTGTATTCTATAAATGTGAATTTTTTGTGAAATTAGGCTTATTATTACTTTTTTTAAGAAAATACTTGCTTTTTAAATTTATTCATGTTAAAATATTTGAAGTAAAATTTACTTTATGAACCAAGAGGAGGTGCAAAGTTAGATGCCAAACATAAAATCAGCTATAAAAAGAGTAAGTGTAATTGAGAAAAAAACATTACAAAATAATATGATAAAATCAGCTTACAAAACAGCAATAAAAACTTTTGAAGCTGCTGTTGCAGAAGGTGATAAAACAAAAGCAGAAGAAGCTTTTAAACAAGCTGTTAAAAAAGTAGATCAAGCTTGTACAAAAGGTGTTATAAAAGCAAATACTGCTTCTAGAAAAAAATCAAGTTTATCTAAAAAACTAAATACATTAAAATAATCGTATAAAATACGATTATTTTTTTTTGAAAATAATATAAAATTTTATCTCATAATCCATGTTTTCTCTATATTTCCAGTTTTTTCATTTGTTTTTAAAAACTTAAAGTGCTATTATTAAATTAATACTTCTAACATATATTAAGGAGATTAATTATGAGTAGCTTACATATTTCATTAAAAAACAAAAAAACAAAACATTTAGTAAATATCAATTTAATAGTTTCTTTTATTATTTGCATTTCTAGTATTATTGTACTTTTAATTTATAATAAATACTATATATCTGCCTATTTATTTGATATTGCTATTGTGCTTTTTAGAACAGGATTATTTATTTCAACTTTTTCTATCATATTTGGAATATTTTTTGATAATTATTTAAATGAATAAAAAAAAACTTGAAATATAAGTAGAAATTGCTCATATTTCAAGTTTGCTTTAATTTTTTAATAAATTATTAATATATTATTAATAATTTTTTGCATTTATTTCAAAGAAAGCTTGTGGATGACTACATACTGGACAAACTTCAGGAGCTTCTTTACCAATAACTATATGTCCGCAGTTTCTGCATTTCCAAATTTTGTCTCCATCTTTGCTAAATACTAATCCGCCTTCAACATTTTCTAATAATTTTTTGTATCTTTCTTCATGTTCTTTTTCTATTTTTCCTACTGCTTCAAATAAGTAAGCAATTTTATCAAATCCTTCTTCTTTAGCTTCTTTTGCCATTCTGTCATACATATCTGTCCATTCATAATTTTCTCCCTCAGCAGCTGCTTTTAAGTTTTCTGCTGTTGTTGAAATATCTCCACCATTTAATAATTTGAACCATAATTTTGCATGTTCTTTTTCATTATCAGCTGTTTCTAAGAATATAGCAGCTATTTGCTCATATCCTTCTTTTTTAGCTTTACTAGCAAAATAAGTATATTTATTTCTTGCTTGAGATTCTCCAGCAAAAGCCTCCATTAAATTTTTTTCTGTTTTTGTTCCTTTTAATTCTGGCATTTTTCATTCCTCCTAATTATTTATTTTACAAAAATTGCAAATCCCTTCTAATGCAATTCCTTTTTCAGAGATTTCTACTCCTGTTTGTTTTGAAATACTTTCTTTTAATTCATTATATTTAAAATCATATTCGAAATCAAAAACCTTTCCACATTTACTACATATAGCATGATTATGTGGTTCTTTTAAATAATCATATCTATCTGGTCCAACTAACATTGATATTTTTATTATTAACTTATTTTCTACTAATAATCCTAGATTTCTATAAACAGTGCTTCTGCTTACTGCAGGATCCTTAGTTTTTACAGCTGTATAAATTTCTTCTGCTGTTGGATGATTGTATGATTCTTTAACTGTTTTTATTATTTCTTCTCTTTGTCTTGAATAGTTTTTCATAAAAATCTCCTACAAATTAGGATTAATTCCTAATTTTACGATATTATTATATCACATTTTATTTTTTTGGCAAGCTTTTTTATAATAAAAATATAAAAGTTTTATCCTTAAATTACATTGCTTAACAATCAAGACAAAATTTAAACCACTTCAAAAATTAATAGCCTTATCTTTCTTTAACTATGAATTTATTTTCCAATTCTAAAATATAATTTCTATATTTTTTAAATCTTCTAATTCATAAGTTTTGTCAAAATCTATTTCTAAAACTGTACTATTTTTACTATTAGTTAAAATATCTACAACTGGTTCATATTTATAATAATAATTAGTATCTTTTTCTTTTAAAATTTCTAAATTCTCATCATATCTATTAATTCTTAAAGTATAATCCTCTTTTTGTAAATTTACTTCTTGTTTTAAAGTTATTTCAATTCCTGTAGAATACACCTTATAACTTTCAATTAACTTATAATTGCTCTCTCCTATATCTACTGGTATATAATTGTTGCTCTCTTCATCATATACTAAAAGTAAATTTAATGAATATAAGCTTGCTACATTAAATTGGTTATCTTGTTTCATTTCATTTTCAAAAACATAGTTAAAACTTTGATTATCTACTGAATTTTTAGTTTTTTCTACTAGGCTTTGATTTTTATTTCCTTTTAAAACTATTTCTGAATTTTTTTCAGTATTTTCTGAAACTTCATCAATAACATATCTTTCTATATTTACTATTATTTGTTTTTCATCATTTATTTCATAGTTAAACTTATAAAAATTTGATTCTAAGTTATCTTTTAATTTTGCAATTTTTTCATCCTCTTTATTTGTTAAATTTAAATCTATATTTTTAGAAGAATCTTTATAGTTTATAAAAATTTTCATAGACTTTGAATCTACTATAGATAAAATTTGAGTAACATCATATTTATCTAAATATCCATCTCTTGCCATTATTTGTGTATAGTTGTTTAGGTACGATAAATCAAGTGTTGAACTATCTTCTTTTATAAGCAATTTTTTAATAGAATTTCCAGATAAATTTTGAACAACTACTTCAGCATAATTAATTACTGAACTAAAATTAACTGTATAAATAAAAATTGTTAATAACATTAATATTACTAGTCTTATCTTTTTATTTTTCATTTCTTTTAATATGTTTCTTCCTAAAATTATGATTGGAGCACATATTAAAGCAATTATATAACTTATTAGTAATATGCTGTTTCTTAGCAAATAATGAACATTATTTCTTACATACAAAAGTAATACTAAAATCGCTACAACTGGTATTAAAAGCAATATACCTTTTATAATTTTTTTGTTTACAATCTGTTTTAAAAAATAATATATGTATAAATATAATATTTTAAATAAAAACAATATTAATATAAGATTTGTTATTAAAATTAATATTTCTTTTATTACATATAATGACATTTCTCTAAATATTTCATTTGATAATAAATTTAATGGAACTGCTATAAATCCAAATAAATATTTACCAAATACAGTTATTGTGCCTAGTGTTATTATTATAGAAATTATAATAGCTAAAACTTTTATTATTTTATCTTCTTTATTAGTCTCCAAAAGCATCACCCCTTACTATCTTACCTAGTTTAGTGTCTACACAAATACTTACACCATTAAGCTCCATATCATCAAGTCTTGTAAATATATAGCACTCTACTTCATATTGAGTATAAACTTTATCTGTTTCCGTATACTTTCTTGTAAAGAAATTATTAGGTTTTACTGTTCCTTTTGTAACTGTTTGAGTACTAATATCATAAACTCCACAAATTCTTTCAGCTTCTTTAAAGCCTTCTTCTGCAATTTTAGCAGCTTCTTCTTCAGATATTTTTGAACTTGCTAAATTATATTCTTTCATAAATTCTTGAGCATCTGTAACAAAAACACTACTATCTAAATTTTCTACATTATCATTATATTCAAATTCATAGTTTTCACTTTGAATTTTACTTTCTATTGCTGTTAAATCAGTGTTATATATACAATCTGTATTAACTATTTTATTAACAATAAGCAGATGAACAGTATATTGGTTATTCGCATTTTCTATATTGCTATAATTATATTTTATATTTCCAATATTAACTTTTACTTCTATTTTAGGAAGAGTTGAAACTGTTAAAATAACATCATTATCTATAAAAGTTTCTTCATTTATCTCTTCTTCTATAGCAATATTACAAATTTGTTTAAATTTTTCATAATCTGTTAAGTTTGTTATCTTAGCTTGATATATACGATAGTCTGAGGTATTAAAAAGTTGAGTATATTTATATTCAATACCTGTTAAATAATTTCTAGAATATAATTCTTTAAATTCTAATTTCTTAGGATTTTCTCCATTAGTTAAAGTTTCAAGAGTTTTTTTAATTTTACTCAAATTATCTATTTCTTTTGAAACTACTGTTCCCCCTGTATTTCCTAATTTTACTACATTTTTATTTTGATTATCCTCTAAACTAATTATATAGTTTTTACTAATTTTTTCATAATCAAATTCTATAAAACTTTTAGAATGTAGCTTGTCAATCTCTTCATCTGTTAAAAATTCTCCATTTTCATTATATTCTCTTATGGAATTTCCAAGTAGAGCTTTTAAATTGTTATATTTTTCTGTATCCTTACCAAATTCATAATAATTTCCATCTTTATCTCTATATACAATCCTATCAGGGTTTGCAATCTTCTCTCCTATTACTGTTTCATTAAAATCTTCATCTACAGAAAAATTAACTATCTGGTAATTATGTATTGCAATAGCAAAAACAATTCCTAACAATAATAATGCCAAAAATGTTAAAGTTATTACAACAATTATTTTCTTTTTTTTCAAACTAATTCCCCCTCTTAGTTATAAAGGTAGTTTAATAAATAAATTATTATTTTATTTTTCATATTTTATCATATCATATTTACTTTATCAATTACTCTTCTTTCCAATTATTCCCTAAATCATTTGAAGAAAAAGTTTTATAATCTCCACCATTATAGTCGCCATCAGAACCTTGAGTTATTTTAACAATCAATTTGCCATTATCTATTTTTGGAAGTTCATAACAATCATATATTTCACTTTCTAACAAATGCAATTTTTCAAAATTATTTCCTCCATCTCGAGTTATATATAATTTTGCCTCTTCTGCTGAAACATCTGACATTCTGAGAAATCCAACATTTTCATTAATAAACTTAAATTTAGTATCTCTAGAAAATTGTTTAATATCATTATCTCCAAAACCTTCAAAAACAGCTTCCCATGTTTTTCCACCATCTTCTGTTTTTAAAATTTTTCCAAAAGCTAAACTCATTGCAACATCATCAATCTCAAAGATATAGCCTACATTAGAATTAACAAATTGAATTTCTTTTATATAGCCTTCTTTTTTCATTTCTACTGTTTCCCAAGTATTTCCTAAATCATTAGAATAAACTAAAATTCTTTTATCATTATTATCATAGCAAAAAACAATTTTTTCCTCTGAAACCCAAGAGTTAGATTCATTAAAATCTTGAGTTCTTCGATCTGAAAAATCGCCTGGAACTTCTTTCACTGTTTTTCCATCTATACTAACATATAAAATTCCATTTTTAATTACAAAATCATTTATTCCTAAATCTACAACATTATAATTACTCATATTTTCACTTTTGCTTGTTATACAAGATAATTGTTCAGATTTAGTTTTTTCCATAGAAACTTTGGTTAAACTAATTGTTCCACCATCTTCTATATAAGTATCTTTTATATAGCAATCTTCATTTAAAGAGATTACATATTTAGGAATATCTCCTTTATATAAAACTAAAGCTATTGTTCCAAATTGATTACAATCAGAATATTCGAACAACTCTTCTTTCTCATCTTTTATTGTAATACCTTTAGAATCTACAATTATTTTTGTATTTTCACCATCTTGAGAAAAATTTTTCCATTCTCCTAATATTGCATTTGTCACATAATAATATGAAATTCCATTTCCTCTATCTCCAAAAGTAGCAACATATTCACGAAGATTATTATTTTTATCTTCATAAGTTATACTACAAATATCATTTGTAAGCCATTGTAATTTTATCTTATCTTTTGCTTCATATTCTAAATCTTCCTTAGGTTTTGTGAAAATAAAAAACTTAAAATCTCTATAATACTTAATATTTCCGGTTATTTCATCTAACTTTAATACTACTTGATTTGAAAAATTTTTAGAAAAACTTATATAGTTTTTGGTATTTGCTTCATTATTTATAAAAAAAGCAAGATTAGCAACAGTCAATAAAAAAATAAACTATAAGAAATTATCTTCATTATGTTATTTTTCTTGCTGCAAATAAAAATTGCTGTCATACTTAAAACCAACACTTCATTTACAATATAAAAAATAGAATTATTAATATACTCATATCCATTATTTTTTATTACTAATAAATATATAGCTTGTATTATAAAAAAGATTATAAATAATATAATAGAAATTATTTTAATTATTTTCTTAATTTTATTTTTTTGTTTTTTTCTTTTATTTTCTAAATTTTGTAAAGCTTCTAGCATTTCTTTTTCTACATCTACTTCTTTTTTACCATATTCTCCATTTATCAACTCTGAAACAGAAACATTAAAAATTTCTGACAAGGAATTTAAAATAGAAATATCTGGAAAACTCTGTCCTCTTTCCCATTTTGAAATTGCCTTATCTGTAATATGAATTTTTTCTCCTAATTGTTTTTGAGTTAAATTTTTTTTTACTCTCAATTCTCTTATAAATTTTCCAAATTTTTCATTATTCATTAATACTATACCTTTCTATTGTATTAAATTTTATATAAATAAATCTTATATAAAAACTCAGTTAAACTTTTATGCTATAAAAAAACATATTAAATCATTTATAAAAATAATAACATTTTACATATTTTTAATCAATCTACTATTAGTAGAATATCTCATAAATATGCTATTTTAGTACATTTTTAATCATATTATTTTTCTGTCTCAATTTCATCATTTTTAGTGCATATACTTTCTGCATTCTGATTATTACAACTTGAATTAACTGCTAAAATAGTTGCTAATGTATCACCAAGTTGAGAAAAAAAGGTAGATAATATATTAATTTCTTCTTCACTTTTTCCTTTGGCTATTCCAGATGCAATAATAGATATAAAAATTACAAATTGACTTGAATCCATTTTTGTACCTCCTAAAGATTAGCAAAAATTTTTATTATGTAAATAAATCCACAATTTATTTACAAATTGTGGATTATTATTTTTAAATTGTTGGAAGTACTGTTGTACTACTTGCACCTTTTCCAACTACGTCTGGCATTATTTTATTCCAAGTTAAATTTCCAACTATTCCATCAGCTGAAAGTCCATTTTTGTTTTGATATGATATAACTGATGCTCTTGTTTTAACACCAAATACTCCATCTAATCCTCCGGTATCATATCCAAGAGTTGTTAATGCATCTTGTAATATACATACATAAACCCCTTTACTACCACTTCTTAATAGTGGATATCTAGTTGCCACTTGTCTTTCATCAAAATGTACCCATCTAGGGGTACGAAAGGCTTAATGATACAACATAAATTACAACATAAATTATAATATAAATTATAATATAAATTTATTTATACAAATATTGACATAGTATTGTTTTTAATATAAAATTTAAACAAGTTATTTATTTTTAGATTGGTCGTAACCAAATTTCAAACAGGTGCATTAATTAGTAAATAATCACTTGTTTATTAGTTTATGCACCTGTTGTTCAATGGCAACAAGTGCAAAACTTAAAGAAAGGAGGTTACTACATAAGATGGAAATTCACATCAACGGCTTAGGCAAATATTCATTTTCTATTATAATAGTAGCTGTTGTAATTGGGATTACTATATGTTTTTTATCAACACAACATTATAATTCTACTATATCATTAGAAAAAGAAAAGATTGAAGTAACATCCACTTACTCCAATCTAACTCAAAATAACATAGATATGTAATCATATCGAAATGGGCAGAGATAATCTGCTCGTTTTTTATTGAATATACTTCAATAAATTAAGATAACTTTAGCAAGAATTTAACATTATCTTTTTTATAATTATATTCATAATTTTTTATCTGGTCAACAAAAATAATATTACAATTTGATTATTTTTTTGACAAAATTGTATAACAAATTGTTTTACTATTTTAGCATCTCTACTATTTAATGTCAATATAATTATAGCATTTTTTGCAACTTTTTGCAACTTTTTGCAACTTTTTGCAATTTTATTACATCTTTATCTATAATTACTAATGTCAATAAACCCAGTTCTTCCAGTTACATTAACTTTTATCTTATCTATAGTATTAGATATATTTTGCAATATTGTAATAGTAGTATTGGCTTTGTAATTGTATTTTGAACCAGTTAAATTAGAATTTGAATAAATTATACAACTTCTACCTAACTTACGAACTTGACCTACTGTGTTTTGAATTTGAGATACTACAGGAATATTAGACATATATATTTCTCTACACCAAAACTGCCTATCAAATATCTGTACTATATCAACTTCTCCCCCATCAAAGGCTATATCTGCAAGTCCATATACATGATTATTTATAATCACGCTGTTTTTTATCCAGAATTGATAACCATTTGAGTCTACTAGAGAGTCTTCATAACTTTTTGTACTTCCTTGCCAAGCAATTTTTATCGGAACGTCAATTAAAACTCTTCCGCTTGTATAATTAGAGGATTTATTTTCATTTTTATAGCAGAAAAAGCTTTTATAATTTGCATAATTTTTAAAGTTATCTATTGAACAATATATTGTATTACCTGAAATCTCTACCTTTCCTCTTCTCGTGCTAGTATTAAATTTTCCTGAATAATTATATGGGTCATAGATTTTAAGTGTGTTTCCTTCTACACCTACAATTACTATATAATGTCCACCTGTAGTAAATAATCCGTTTCCTACTGAACATATTACATAGTTATTATTTCTTAATAAATCTAATGCTTTATTTATATCACTTGTTTCTGTATAACCAATGTTAAACTCATCCGCTACTGCTCTATAAGCTGACCAATATGTTCCGTTATTTGCAGAACGATAACCATTTTGCACAAATAAATTTGCCATTATATCTGGAGTTATTGTTCCTTTTATACTAGATACTACCATAGATGCACAAGTCGGACCGCATCCGGAACTTCCTATAGTTTGAGTTCTGTTTCCAGTTGCCGTATATAAATTATTTTTCCATCTTGAATCTATCTGGCTATAATATGTAAGTCCTTTATAATCCCCCAATTCAACATTCCAAGTCTTTGCCCTATCACCATCGTAACTTATATTTTCCTCATCCTGTAACTCAAATCCTTCTACTTCTGTAATATTTTCCTGTTCAAGAGCTTTTTCATCTTCTATGCTTGCTTCTGTTATAGTATTTTCTGTTGAACTTTCTTCTTCATTTTCTGTTATATCTTCTACAACTATATTTTCATCTATTGCTTCTATTTCATTTTTTACAATGTTTTGATATTCCCCAATAGTATTATTTATTGGCTCATCTGGAAGGTAAATTCCACACAAAACTCCAACAACTGCTAAAATACAAGCAATTACAATTAAAATTTTCTTTTTGGTTTCTTTTTTCATCTGCTTACCTCCTATTCTACTTCTTTTCTACTAGTAAATAATTCACCAGATTTTTTATCATACATTTCAAAAAAGTTTACACACCAAGCTGTTACCATTCTTACATCTTTGTTCATACAATGCACGCAATTTTCATCATAAGCTTTTTTATAAAACTCTAGTTTATTATCTAGATTTTCAAATCTATTTACTATTACTTCTGTTGTTTCTTGTCCTGGTATTGTTACTTCAATAGCAATATCCATTTTTGTTTCTTTTGCTGTATCAAATATGCATATTAAATTTTCTTTCTTCATTTTTGTTTCTCCTTTCCTACCATTTTTTCAAGGTTTTCTTCTATAAAATACTTTAATCTGTAAATTTCATTTTTCTCATTTGAGTTAAAATTCACACAATTTTTTCTACTATATTGAATCGCCAAAAATCCTATCGGCTCTCCATTTTTATTATTTAAAATTACATCAAAAAAGCTAACTACATTTTGTGCTTTTTTTAGTTCATAAGTTGCTGGCATTGTTTCTTTTATTTCTTCTAAATCATTTACTTTTAATTTATTTTCACTTAAAAGTTTTTGTATAAATTTAGGAATGCAACTAAGTGGAACAGCTTGCAAATCTTTTTGATGTGCTACTATTCCACTTCTAACAACTTCAAATGTGCATGTTGTCTTTAGTGCACTTCTACCATTGGCATAATGTCCGCCATTGTGAAAATCATAAATTTGTATACGGTCTGCTACTAAATATTCTTTTAAGTATTCCATCTTATCTGTTATTTCTATATCTACAGCACATTGCTTTTTTATCTTTGTTGGTAATGTTTCTTCTAAATCTTTTTTGCTTTTAATCACAGTAACAAAAAAAGCAGATAATGCTGATATTATTGTTGCAATCCCCATTATTATTGTTGATAAATTTTCCATTTTTCCTCCATAAAATAAAGAAGAGAACATTTATATGCTCTCTTCATCTTCAGATTCATTAAATATATCTTCTATTTCCTCATCTGTTATTACTTCTATTTTTTCTCGAGGAATTCCTATTTCAAGTATTGCTTCTGTTTCTGTTCCTTTATTTTTAACTGTAGGCTCTGCTCCAGGCTCTAACATATTTATTTTTATTTCTTTTATAATTCCTGCTTTACCATCATCTCCCTTTATTGCCGGAATAGATAAATTTCCTATTTTTATACCTGTCATTAATCCTCCTTTCTTATTCATTTGCTAAAAAAGTACTTTCTTTAGTTAAAATGAATTTTCCTAATACTAATGTTTTTACATAATCTCCACTTTTAAATTGAATATCATAAACATAATTTCCATATTTCATTTCAGCTGTATCAGAATGATTAAAAATAAGATTTGCATTTTTATCTTCTACTACAATCTCTTTTCTTGTATATCTTTTTTGAATTAAAAATTCATTAGTATTATAATTTTTCTTTACAGTTAAATATATTTCAGCATCTTTCAAATTTAAAGAGTTTCCTTCTTCATCTGTTAGTTCAAAAGACACTGGACAAGTATCTCCTCTTGTGAACTCTATATCAAATTCTTCTGGTTCCATATATTTTATTCCTTTCTTTTATGCAACTCTAGTCCAAAATGCTGCAACTTTATAAGGTGGCATATTATTATGCGCTTGATTATTACCAAAACTAGCAGTAGTTGTATTTGATCCGGTAGAAATAATAACTCTATCAGTAAATCCTCCACTGGAAGCTAGTCCCCAACCTGACATTTCACTACCCGATTTATTCCAAGGTATCGTCTTTGAATACTTAGGTAACTCGTTTAATGTAAGCTGATGTTTTTTCTCTCCACCAGTTTGTCCTTGAGAACTAAAATCACTATCCTCTGGATCATATCCTACAGGAAATTTTCCTACATAATCTCTTTCCCATGTAAATCCTAAATAATTACTGTAATCCGCATCTATATTTGAAATCATTATTGTTTTTCCTATTGGAAATAATAAATTATAATCTATTGTAGCTGAACTAGTTTTAGATGTTACATAATCTTTTATTTGTTGCCATAATTTCGCAACTCCACTTTTATCTAAAAAACTTTTTTGCTCACTCATTTTTTAATTCCCTTCTTCAAAAATTGATTCTAACTCCTCTTCTGTTATTGCTACCATATCAGTAGTTTTTAAATAACCTGATAAATCTACTTCTGTAGATCCTATTTTTTCAAAAGTTGTATTCACCCAGATATATTCATCGTAAGCATTTGGATTTGTTCCACTATTACTTATCAAATATATTGTTCCTTTCTTTCCACTTGCAGGTAATTCTGATACAATTTGATATTCTAATCCAGTAATTCCTCCAACCGCACTATTTATTGCCTCTGTCACTTGACTAGCTGTCTGATATCCTGCTCCATTTGTTAATTGATTATTATTTGTTGGAACTGAAATATCAACAGATTTATTAGATACTGATTGTGCAGTACCATTTACTTTTATGCTTTCAATAATATTAACTTGTGCTCCATTAGCTATAGTATTAATTTTGTTCTTATCTTCTTTACTCATCAAACCATCTGCTACAGTTGTAGCATTATTATAAGTAGTATCTTTATCTGCTCCCCAAACTGCTGTTCCATCTGCTGTCCATTTTAAAATCTGTCCTGCTTCTCCTCCAGAAGGAATATGTTTGTTTCCTGGTGTTGTTGGATGCACATAATTATTTAATCCTGCTAATTTATTTTTTTCTTCTGTTGTCATTAATTCTTTTCCAGTTTCCTTTTTTACAAATGTGTTCTTTAATAAAGTTATTAATTTCTTTATTCCTTCTAAATCTAAAAATTTATTGCTCATATTTAAATCTCCTTTTAATCATTTATTCTTTCAACTATTTCATCTAGTTTGTCAAATATTTTTTTAAATTGTGCATTTACATATTCTTGAAAATTCTGCCCATTCATAGGGTGTGTTTCATCCCTTGTTCTGTTTGGTCTTTTAATTTTTTCCATAATTTCCTCCAAAAAATAGAGACACTTATAAAGTTACAAGTGTCTCATTTTATTTATTTTTTCCACCTTATAGTACCATCTTTAAGTTCTTCGATATTAGAAGAACTTAAATTTTTATAAAACTCTTTCTTCTCTTCTGCAGTTAAATCTGAATTATCAACTATTTTCTGAATATAAGCTCTTTGAGAACTATCTAATTTATAAGATTTTCCTAAAATATATATTTTATCTAAATTACTTAATTCATCATTTGAGTTTAAATATTCTATTAGATTTTCTTTTTTACTTCCACTTATTGTTTTTCCAACTATATCACTTTCTGGATCATCATCTGCTTTTATTTCTTGTGTTTTATAATCCAAATAACCCTCAATATTTATATCTTCTAATTTAGATAAATATTTATAGTCATCATCATTTTTTCCTAATATATTTGAATAGATTTCTTTTTTCTCTTTATCTGTATATGTAGCTGATTTTAATAAACTATTTTTCTCTCTCGTTTTTAATGTTGCATCTTCATCATTTTCTCTCCTTTTCTTTTCTTCTGTTGCTTCAGCCAGTTTATTTTTATAATCAGCATAAGTTTCTGTTGATAATCCTTTTGGAATATCCTCTTCTTTTATAGCTTTCCATTCATCTTCTTCATCTTTATAATACTGAATTCCATTAAAATTAGCTGTAGAATTTGTTATTTTAGCACTTTCTAAAGTATTTAAAGCTTCTTTAACTATGTTATTTATTTTTGATTGTATTTCTTTTGTTTGCTCTTTCTTTTCTTTATCTGATAACTTTGAGTTTTGAATCTCTCTCTTCTCTCCATACAGTTCACCCACATCTTTTGAAATTCCACTTAAATACTTATATTCAAGTTTATCTGTGTCAGTTGCATATTCACTATTATTCGATAACTCCGCATTCTTTAAAGCAGTATAAAAAGTTTCTACATTTTTATTTTTTAGTATACTTAAAGTTGTAAATTTATCTTCTAATATGTTAGTTTCTGCGTATGGTGTAGCCATTGGAAGTAATACATCTCCTAAACCACCAGAATATTGATCTATTACATAATTGATTTTTTTAGGGCTTATTCCTAATTTATCAGCTATATACTTTGTTAAATCATTACTTTGTAATAAATTAGAAATTTTATTGCTTAACTCATCTGTTTTCTCATCAGTTCTCTCTGCTATAGGTAATAGTTGTAATCTAGAACCTTCAATTTCTCCACCATACCAGGCTTTATTATTTTTAGCTTGTAGCATTGGAGCTGCTAGATTATCTGCCATTGGGTTGTTAGGTGCTAGATTATTTAATATCCCACCTATTGAACCTGTTACTGTTTTTTCTATATCTTTTTCACCTTCAGCAAATTCCAAAATATTCCTTGCTGTTGTTCCTATTGTCGCTAAAACTCTTCCTTTAGGTATTCTTATAAATTTTCCTTTTTCTTCACTACTTGGCAATAAATAATAACTGTCTTTAATATAATCTGGTAAATCTTGATAATCTTCATCATCATCTAATAATAAATGATTAATAACAGAAGGTAATACTCCTAAAATAGCTGTTCTAGTTAATAAATTAGCATAACCTTTTATTCCATTTTGTCCTGTTATATTTCGTATCTGTTTATCAAGTCCTTGTACAGAAGCATTTAAAAAGTTTGCTCCATATTTATTTATTGCTTTTGTTATATCACCACCTCTCTTAAAATTTGTTGTAATTTCTGAAGCATTGTACATTGCTTCATCTATACTTCCACCTTTTTCTATAGTACTTATATATTCTGCCAAACGTGGTGTCATTTCTAAAATCTCATTCATTGTTTGCACTTTTTCTACAATTTTCTTTAATTTTAAGCTTTTTTGTGGTAATAATCCTTTATCATATTCAAAATAAGTATTTCCTGCTCCACCATTTCTTATATATTGTTTATAATATTCACCTTTTGTTGCTCTTTGATATAGAGCTTTCACATAGTTCTTACCAAACCTAGCAACACTATATTTAGTATTAAAAACAGCATCTTGCAAATCTTTTATAGGGTTATTAAAAGCAAATCCAATTGAATATGTTGTTAATAAATTTCTTTGAGCCTTAGATAATTTCTCAACTGGTGTTAATAGAGCATTTAAGCCTTTATTATTTTTTATTCTTGCCTGTAAAGTATCTTTTGAAAAAGCACTATATAGCTCATCACTTATTTTAAATTGTGTCATTTTGCCATCTATAAATATAGTAAAAGTATTTGTTCCATCTTGTGCTTTTTCTATTACCTCTCCACCTAATGTTTGTATTGCTCCTGTATCAAATTCTATTCCTTCAAAAACTTGCGAGCCCTTTCCTAAAGTCTTGTATAACTCTTTTCCAAGCTCATTCATTCTTATTGCTTTTTTTACTGCTAAAGTTTGTTCTGCCATTGATTCTTTTGGACTTAATATTTTTAAATTAGATTTTGTAGCTTTTCCTAAAACATTATTTCCTATATTTCCATCATCTGCAATTGTTCTTTCTTCTATTATATCTCTATAGGTTGGAATGTAATCACCATATAATAATCTTAAATTTTTATATGTATTTTCTGTAATCATTCCTGTATCTACCATATCTCTTAAAGTGTTTTGATTATATTTAGATACTTTTTCAGCCCATTCCTTAAATTGAGGGTATTTTTTTTCATATTGTTCTACTTTCTTTTTATTTTGTGGAGCTGAGACATCATCTCCATATATACTCTTACCTACTGCTGTTCTTGCTATATTATGCTTATTTAATAAATAATCTTCAAAATCTTCACTAAGTTTAGCTTCTTCTACTGGTTTAAATATATCTAACAATGATTCCCCAACAATTTCACCTTTTGAATTAACTTGTTCTTCACCTATTGAATATTGAGCTTCATTAAATGTACTAAGAGTTCTATCATATTTATATGTTAAATTTTTATTTCCAGTTTCTTTTGCTAGTTTATCTATATAATGTCCTTTATTCACAAAACTTTGTGTAAGTGAATCTAAAACTTCTCTAGGTTTAAGTTTTTCTTTTGTTCTTTTTTTCGATATATATTTTTTAGTATCTACATCAGGAGGATCTGGTGGTGCATAGTCACTATATTCTTCTATATTATCTATGTTATCTGTCGCATATTTAAAAGCTCTAATATTTTCGTCATCATATATATTTGGATCACTTGGTAGTTCTTTTCTATTTATTTCTATTTTTTTAGGACCTGGTAGAATCACATTATTATTGTCTTTAGTTATACTAAATCTCATTCTTGATTGTTCTACTTGCTCATAAATTGTATTCACCCATGTATCTGAATTAAAATCAACATATTTTTTTCCTTGTCTATTTAAGTTTTCTTTTGAATTAGGTCTCAAATCTTGCCAACTTCTAAATGCAATCTCTTGAATCTCTTTATTACTTTTATTTGAAATCTCTGTTCCTATTTGTTTTGCTACATTTATCCATTGCTCTTTAGTTCTTCTACCTTGACTATTAGGTTTTACTATATTTAAAGCATTATTAATAGCCTTTGTATCATATTTATTAGTAGCTTTTAAATAACTTTGATATATCTCTTTATTACCAGAATTGTAAGTTTGCTTTTTTAGTAAATCATTGTCTATTTCTTTGTATGTATTTTCCATGTCTGTTACTACTTGCTTAAATTCTTTTAAAGTTTTATTATTTTTTTCAACTCCTTCTAGTTCTGATAATAGTTCTGTTTTTACTTCTTTTGGAATATATTTTGCATTATTTACTGTGTCTTGAAATTGTATTTCTTTTACTGCAGGTAAATTTCTTTTTGCTTCTGGTAGTCTTAACTCTCCTAAAGTTGTCGTTGTTCCTTTATTTATTTTATTTCTCTCTAAAAAACTTTCCCAACTTCCTAATTTGTTTTGAGATAACTTTTTATTTTTTTGTATAGATTCCTTAAAAGAAATCAAATCTGTATCTTTTCCACTTCCTATCATCAGTCCATCATAACCTAATTTTGTTATGTATTTTTCTATACCATAATCTGAACCTTCTAATTCACTATATCTTATTCCTAGTTGACTTGCTAAATCTTGTTTCCATATCTCAAAATCATTTTGTGTTTTAAATTTTATTGGATTATCTGGTAACAAACTATTATCAACTATCTCAACATCTCCATATTTTGAAGCATATTTTTTATCTAGTGTTGTATATAAACCTAATCCATAAAAAGCTCCATTATTTCCTGTATTTTCTGATGTTCCTCTATATGCAGTTATATTTTCCTTATTGTATTTTCTGTTATACGTATTTACCTTCATTTGTGCAGTTTCTTGTAAATTTGATATATCTATTTTTTTACCTTTTGTGTTGACTAAAACATTTTCATTTTGTGGTAAAGAAAAAGAACTAGAATTGTTCTCTAGTCCTGCATTATTTTTATTTTTTTGAATAGAATATTTAGTGGTAGTATTGCCTTTTTCTTTTGATTGTGGTATACTATTAATAGAAGATAAGTCTTCTTTGTTAGTCTTTTGACTAAGTGGCCTTTGAGCCGTAACTGAAGATTTACTTCTATTTTTTTTGCTTAGATTATCTAATCTTCCAATATTATAAATAGTATTGATATTTCCATTCTTACCTACAGACATAGTTATTCTATAGTATTGTCCATCAAAATCTTCAAAATAAGCTCTTCTATAATCAAATCCATCCTTCGCAAATTTATGTTTTTTATTATCTGGGACTGGCAATTTGTTTATTTTTGTTGATATCTGTGCTAATTCATCAATATGCGTTTCAGCTGTTAATTTTGTTATTAATTCTTCATTAGATAATGTAGTTTTGGTTCCATCTGCTCTCAAAACTTCATTTCTAAATTGTGCTTTTCCTGCAGTATCTCTAGTTATAGTTAGAACTTCCCCATTATCTGTAATAACTTTTACATCCTGGCCTTTTCTTATTTTTTCATTAATATAATTTCTAGTTTGTTTTTGCCATTCTCTAGGATTATTTCCTTTTATAACTTGTCTATCTGCTTTTACATATTTTTGATTTTTACTATTTATTAATATAGAATATCTATTATTTTCTCCTTGATTAGTATACTCCGCATTAAATGCTTTTTCAAATTTATCTTTTAGTCCTCTTAAAAATGCTTCTTCTGATTTATATCCTTTTACTTTATCAAAGAATTTTACTATTGCATCATAAATCTTCTGAGCTATATTTCTACTTTCTTTTCCATTTACTAATTCATTTATATACTCTTGGTTTCCTAGATTCGTTCCCAAATAATCTGCAACAGCTTCTTCTTTTATCATATTTTCAAATTCAACAGATTTTGTATTATAAAGTATATTTCCAGCATTATCCTTTACATTTGCATAAGCTTCTTTTAACTCATTAAAAGAATTTTGGAAATCTGTATCTTCTTTCATTCTATTATATACAAAATCTATTATTTCGTTTGCTTCTTGTGTTCCTGCCATATCGTGAAAAGTTTCATGTATTGTATTTTTTTCCACTACACTCTCATCAATAGCTTTAGGATTATATAATATACTTCTATTTCCTTCTCTGTCTGTTATGTATAATGCATTTATATTATTTCTTACATTGCCATTTGAATCTTTAAATATTTCTGTATCAAATTTAGTTTGTACTCCTCTTTTATCTGGTAAATCAAAAAGTGCTTCTATTTTTTCATTAGCTAAATCCAAATCATTATTTACTGCACTTTCAAAAAATTGTTTTGCTCTTTCATTGTTAACATATTTTTCTTTTTTTAATGTGTTTTCAAGTTTTTGTCTGTTTTCTTCTGTTAATTCTATAGCATTTTGACTGTTTTCTGCTAATTTGCTTGACAATTGATTTTGAGAGCTTTTATCTCCTATTAAAGTAGTTTGTTGGTTATTTTTTAATAAATCGTTATTGGGCAATCTCGTAACTTGATTTTCTTCGTACTTTCCATTTAATGTGTTGTCAATTAGATTTTGTACATCTTTTTCTCCTAAATTATACTTTTCTGATATTTCCGTTAATTTTTGCTTTTGGTTATCATTTAGTTCACTATTATTTATTAAGTTCTTATTTGGATTTTGTGGCAAAATATTTCTAGTTTCTTCTTTTGAAAATTGGCTAGCCATATTTTCAATTTTAGAATCAACTTTTTTTTGAACATCAGTATTTTTGTATAAATCTTGTGAATTAAATCCAAAACTATCTACTAATATTTTTTCTATATCTAATTCTTCTTGATCATTTATTTCTTTTAATGCATCTTTTACTTCTTTTTGAGTAATTTGTTCTTTATTCTCCATTTTAATAACTAAATTAACAGATTTTCCTAATCCTGCTGAAACTCCACCCATCAATATAGAAGTTAATGCCCCATTAATTCCACTTTCAAGCATTCTTTCTCCCATATTATTCCAATCAGCTTTATCTTTTCCACCTGTAATACTCATTACTGTTTCTTGTAATGGCTCCATTATAGCCTCTTCAAAAAAGTTTTCTCCTATATCAAGACCTAATGCTTTTAAGCCTGCTACTGTTCCATCTTTTGAAATTGCTTTTCCTACTCCTGTTGTTAATTTGCCACCTATCCATTCAGTACCACTTTCTAAGCTTCCCATAATAGTTCCATATAACATTGCATCTTTATCATTTAAGCCTTTTGCCTTTGCATCTCTTGTATAATCTCCTCCAGCTGATGTTTGCCAAAAACTCATTCCTAATGCTGGGTTAACAGCACTCAATCCCATACCAGTTACTGATTGTGCAATACTAGGCGTTAATTCGGCAATTTTCTTTGCTATAGGATTTTTAGTATTTTCTATATTCTGCTGTATTTTTTCTTCATCTTTTTGTATACTTTTATCTAAACCAGTTAATATTGAACTATTATATGAATTTATTTTTATCCCATTAACATCTTTCGAAGATTTTACGTAAGGATTATTCGCCATATACTCATCAAATTTTCCGGTTCTCATAGCTTCATTTTGTTCTTGTTTATCTCTTAACATAGATACATTTTGTTGTATTCTTTTATATTCTGGATTATTTTCTTCTGAAGCATTTTGAATATAATATAAAGAAGATTTTCCAGCCTTTTTTGTTCCTAAAATATAGTTTTCACCTACATTTTTAGCATCATCAGAAATATTACTTTCTTTTTGATTATCATTTAAAATATTTTTTATATTTATTCCAGCACCTACATAATTCTTTGTAATTAGATTAGTTGCTATCTTTCCTGTATTAGCTAATGTTTTCATTATGTTTTGAGAATCCATTATATTTTTGGCTCTTGCTTGTATTCTGTCCCATATCCCTTGACTTGTATTATCTACAGAACTACTTTTTTTGTATAATTGATCTACTTGTGTTTTTACATTACTATTTGAACTACTTGATTTTTTTAATGGTTCATCTGTATATGCACTTACATTCTCAATTCCTTGAGCATGCTCTCTCATTATTTCTGCTAATGTCTTTTTTCTCATCATTTCCTCCTATTTTCCAGAAGTTCTCTGATTGAAATCTAATGGTTCTTCCAATAGTGGTTTTTTCTTAGTTGTTTCTTGTTTTTCTGAATTATTAGTATCGTTAGATTTTAAAACTAAACTACTACCTTTTGAACTGCTTGAGCTTTTCTTACTGCTCGATTTTCTTCCACTTGAACTAGATTTACCTGGAAGATTGCGCTAGGGATAACGCATACTCCTTTTCCCAATTGCTTTGGCTTTGTTGCATTTGTTGTACTTGTAATTGATATGATTTTTCCCATTGTTCATCTGCCACAGCATCCCTATATTTTTGGTATCTTAAACTATAATTTTGTAGTAATAAATTTATTTTTTGTTCAAACATTTGAACAGCATTTTGGGCTTTTTGAATATCTGCATTTTGATATGCCTCATTCATCTGCAGGTCTATTTCTGCTTTTAGCTCATTATTTTTATTCATTACTTCTGTTACATTAGATTGATATTGATTATATAAGCTTACTTTTGAACTTTCTGCATAACCAGTATTACCTAAGCCTTGAGCTACTAATTGTTCTTGATTTACTCCAAATTGCTGACTTTGTTTTTTATAATTTGTATATAATCCACTTGCTTCTTTTTTCGCTTCTTTTTCTTGTTCCTCTTTTTGTTTTTCAAGTCTAGTTGTAGTTTGCTGAAGAGATGTATTTACGATTTTGTCATTTAATTTTTGTTGTTCGTCAAGCATTGAATTTTGCTTTTCTTCTAATCTATCTATATCAGAATAATCTACGTTTGGCATATATTACTCCTTTCTTATTATGAAACTCTTGTCCATAAAGCATGTACTTCACTAAGTGGTTTATTGTCTATAGGTTTATCACTACCACCAGACTTTACTGTTATACCTGTTTTAGCAGTATTAGATCTAAAAACCGCATTTCCTGAATTTCCATCTGGAACTGTTGTACCAACTTGTCCTCCACCTTGTCTATTATCCTTAATATCGTGATAATGTCCTGGATCTGTAACTGAAAGACTATAATCAGGTAAATTCTCCTTAGTAATTTTTATTGTTTTACTTCCTATAGTTTCTCCTACTGTACCAAAAACATTATCATCTGCTTTATAACCTGATATATATTTTCCTTCTGCTGTTCTTTGCCATACAAAACCGCAGAAATCGGAATGATCCTTATCGTCTTTAAATAATACTGTCGAACCTATCGGAAATGCTTCTTCTAGTGTTTCTTTTTTTAGTTTTTCTTTTATTCCTGTAATCTCTTCGTCTAAAACTTTATTTAAACTTTTTACTAATGTTTGATTTATATACTCTTTAATTAAATTTGCAGGTTTGTCCCATTCCTTTTTTAGCTCTTGTGCAGGCAAAGGTGGTTGGTCTGGTAAACTTTGATGTATATTAAGATTTTCTGTTAATTCTGGTATATTTATACTCATTTTTTAACTCCTTTTCACAAAACTTCCTAAGAAAGCTTCTAATACACAACTATATATACCAAAAGGTTTATCTTTTTCTGTACTAGAAAACTTTAATTGGTAATCTATTATTTTTTTTATTTTTATTTTAAAAGCTATGTATGAATTATCACCTGTATTATAAGAAAAATTAGAATAATCCATATTAGCATAATTAAAACCATTAGAACTTACTTCTTTTAGTAATTTCCAATCTGCTTTATTTGTTTTTACTTCTATTTTAATTTTTGAGTTAGGTAAATTTTTAGTTTTAACAACAGCACCTCTTTTATTAGTTGTTTTTAAAAACATCATGTATTTAAACACATCTCTTGGTGTTGTCCAATAGCTTTCTATAGCTTCTCCATTATCATTTGTTCCATCAAAATAAAAAATAGCACCATTTATAGTGCCAAAATATAACTTTCCTTCATATTCTTTTAAAATATTTATATTTTCTTTTATTTTCCAATAAAACCACTCATATTCATAATTTTTATTATTTCTAAACATATTTCTATTGTCAGCTAAATACATTTCATTATCTATTGCTATAACTAAATATCCTTGCCATCTTTCCATAGTTGCATTAGAAAAATTTGTTGCGTTTATCAGTTTATTATCAACTAAAGAAGATTTATGAGATACTGATTGTAGCGAAGTTACTGAACTAGTTAAACTCTCTAATCCCTCTCTTGATAAAAACACAATCGTATCATCGTAATTCATTCCTTCTGAATAACAACCAATTGAAACATTTCCTTGTGAACTCGGATAAATTCTTCCATAATCTGCATCAGTATAAGGTGTATGATAAAAAATTGTATCTTTATTTTGATTACTTTCCTTTAGAACCCACAGAGAATTATTACCAACAATTAAAGCCTTAATAGGGACTTCCGTTCCATCTTCATAATAATCTAAGTCTGAAATATAATATGGAGCATTAACTGATGAATGGAAAATCGCATTAGGAAAATCCTCATTTCCACTAAAAAATATTCTATTATCAAAAACTTTAGCTATTTTACAATGTTCTATTCTTTCTTTATACCCACTTACATTTTTAGTAAATTTAATTGCAACATTATCTTGCCCTAAAACTTTTGGTTCTTCTGGTGCTGTATTAAATGTTATTAATCCTTTTAATAAATTTACAGAATACTCATCATTATTTATTTCAACATCATCTATTGTTACTTTATCAACACTATCTATTTCTGTAGAATCTAAATAATATTCTGTACTTGTTCCATCAGCTAAAAATGTATTTATTCTTTGTCCTGTTAATAAGTTTACATCTTCATATAAAGTTCCACCACCAGAGGGTTTTCTTCCGATTGTAGTAGTTGGTACATAAGCTTCATCAGCAACATCTTTTAAATTTTCTCCATCGTATTTTAAGAAATGATCTCCATCATTTATATATAAATCTCCACCAAATAAATACATTTGTGATCTTTCATTTTTCATATCTGACTTTAATATTGTTGGTGAATTTTCATTTCCAGGAAAGCCTTCCCATGCATATAACTTTTCACCAGCATGGATTATAGCTAAAGTTTTTTTATAAATAAATATTCCATTTATTTTTTCATTAAAATTTATCAATTCTCTATAACCAGGTCTTGTTTCAATACACATACCTTGAGTGTTTGAATAATTCTTCCAAATATTAAGAGCATCAGGACTTCTTTGTAGTGAAACAATTCCAGGATCATTACTAAAATCGACACCTTTAAAATCACTATAATTTCTAGTTATTAAATCTCCACTTGCCATTAAAAAGCTTCTCCTTCATCTATTTCTACCATTATTCCTTTTGTTCTTGTATCAAAGTCTTGTAGTAACCTTTGATACTCATTTGCAAAAGCTGTATAATTTGCACTTGGGTCTGTTTTTAAAATATCATCTGCTATTTTATAAGCTAAAAAGAATTGAGCATCTTGTGCTATCTCAAGTTCAAAATCATCATCAGTTTCATCATTTATTACTTCTGGGTCTATTAAATACTCAACAATATATGTTGCATTAGAATTTTGATTTATATATATTTTTCTTTCTCCTACAAAGTAATAATCACCTGAAATTAATCTATTATTTTCATCTTGTACTATTATTCTTCTTAGTTGTTTCATGCTAGGCAAATTGTATTCTTTATAAACGTTTTCTCCAGTATATTCATGGTTGAGATTTTTAGTTTTCTCTATTGGTTTTTTATTTGCCATTGCTTGATATGCAAGTCCCAGTAAAGTTTTAAATTTTATGTCTGCATCTTCATCTTCTGTAAATGTTATATTTTCTGGTGCATATTCATCTATTAAAGCTAAAAATTGTTTTTTTACATCATTAACAGTCATTTATATTTATCCTTTCTCTAGATTATTATCTGAAAAATCTAAACATTTTAAATCTTCTTTTACTTCATCTACTGTTTTAAACTCAATATTGGGAACTATATAGCCTCTTTTAGGATACCAAATTAATATTTGTCCTTCTTTCAAAACTGTTTTAGTTCTTGTAAAAGTTTCTGTATCAGTTCCATTCAGTTTGTTTTCTATTTTTATTTCTGTTGTAAAAACAAATCCTTTTATTTTTTGCTTTATAGTTGCTTTATAATTTTCTTCATCTACAATTTCTTCATCTTCTATATCTGTTGAAGAATTAACTCTTAATCCTAAATATTGTCCATAATGTGGCTTTTCCATAAATCTAACTACTTCTTTTTGTTTCTTTGTCTTATCTATTTCCATAATTACTCCTTTGCATTTTGTGGGAATCGAACCCACATTATCCATAAAATACATGTTTAAAAGGGAGATTATCTCTCCCTTTTATTTATCCTTCTCCTGTTCCACTTGAAACTGTAGATGCTGGTACTGTTTCTGGTAATGCTACTATTTGTTCATTTCTTACTATAGTACATCCACAAACATATAAAGCTTTGAAAATATCTCCAAAACCTTTTTCTTTTCTAGTTCTTTCAATTTTATCTACTTGTCCAGCAAAGCCTATTGCTTTACCAGTTCTAACAATATTATATCTTGTTGTACTTTTTACAGGTAATAAATTTTCGATACAAACTTTTACATTGTTGTATTTTCCAACAGCACCTACTTTAGCAAGTTCAACATTATTAGTTAATGTTTCTGTTAAGTTTTGTCTCAATGCTGAATACATTTTAGGTGAAAATTCTCCCCATAAATCTTCAACAGGATTTACATTGTTTTCATATAATTTTACACAAGCTTCTTCAACTTTTGCTGTTGCATTTGTTTTAGAAGGTGTAAATGCCTCTCCTATAACTTCTATCTTTTCATTAGCTTCTTCACTTTCTATACTTGCTAAAATTGTAGAAGCTACTTTTTTATCTGCTTCATATTTTAAAAATTTAGCATTTTCTTTACATTGATTTTCCATTACTCCAGGAATAGATTGTGCTTGGTCGACATCATCAAAATACATAGCAACATATTTCATTGTGTCAATTTCTAGCAATTTATTATCTCCAGAATAATCTTCGATTGTAATATCTTTCCCTGGTGTGTAATCTCCTACAGTTGGTTGAATAGAACCAGTAATATGTAATTTATTACCATATTTTATTTCACCTGTGTAAGAATAATCACTATGTGTAAATAATCCTGTTAATAAATCTAATTCATTTTGAATTGTTTGAGCCCAAAGCTCTTGTTTAAATACTTCTTTTCCCATACTAATCCTTTCTAGGTATTAATTGGTTAATTATTAAATAATTTAGATCTTGTTTTCATTGCTTTTCGGTATATTGCAGGATCTTGTAAATCTTTTCTAGTTAAAGCATTAAATTCTTCTTCTGTAAAATATTCATTTTCTTCCCTTATTTTTTTATCTTTCAAACTTCCCGGATTAAATGGCTTTTTACTAGAATTATTATTTTCTTTAACTTGATTATAAACATCATATATTTCTTTTATCGAAGTATCCTCTTTAAATCTCTTAGCAAATTCATTAAAATCTTTATCATTCAATATTTCTTCATCAATACCTGCTTCTTTAATTTCATTTTTTCTTTTTTCTTGATTTTTCTTAGATGTTAGATATTTTCCAATTTCCATAAAAGCTGTTTGTTCTCTCGCAGTTCTTTTCTTTATCCCTGCTAATCGATTAGCTTCTTCTACAATTGCTTCTTCATCTAACTCTAAAATTTCTTTTGCATCGTATTTACCTAATATTTCATCATCTTTAGAATTTGAAACTTTAGGCCTTTCGACACCATATTGCTCATAAGATAGATTTAGTAAATCTTCAAGAGTATCTTTCCCTGTTTGCTCTTTTAAAAGATTTATTAATTCATCTTTTTCAGCATCTTTCTGATTTCTTGTTCTCATTGCATGACTCCATCTTTTGTTAAATTTCTCATCAAAAGATGATTCATATTGTTGTTTCATATCAGATTTCATTTTTTCTACTTCTTCCAAAGTAAAAGTTTTTTTCTCTTCATTTTTGTTAATCTCTTCGCTAGCATTAGAATTCTCTTGATTAACATTTTCTTTTTCTTCCATATTTTTTCTCCCGATTTTAAGTCTCCCGACTATTAATTCGATTTTAAGTTTCCCAACTTCTCTGATAGCAGTTTCTAGTCTTACACAGCCATTGGACATATATATTAAATTTTAAAAACATAGTAAAAAGAGATAGCAAATAAACTATCTCTTTCAAAATTATTGTAGAGTAGGAGGTCTCTCTACATCTTCAATTATTTCTTCATATTCTGTACCACACCTTTTACATTGGTGTTTGAACTTGTTCTGTTTGACTGATATTACTGTCATTTCCACCATTTTGCATTTCGGGCATTTCATTTGCAACTGCTCCTTCCTGTGCTATCATTTCTTGCTGTACAGCACCATATAAAGCTTCAGCTTGTGCTTGCATTTCTGCTATTTTTTGTCTTGCTTCTTTACGTTTTCTTATAATATTTTCTAAATCTGTTTTCGCACTAGAACTATTATCTGGAAGAGCTTCTGCATATTCTTCTAATGTTATCAAATTCTTTAATAATAAATTCTCAAGCGAAAGTTCTAATGCATATCTATCATAAGGACTACATGGTGTTATATCTATTTTTAAATCTAAATTAACTTTAGCAAGCTCACTTTTACTTATTTTAAATGGTTTTTCTATATTTTCAGCTTGTCCTAAATCATTAATTTGACTTTCTGTTGTATATAAAATTAATCCATTAACAAAATACACTTTTATAAGTTCAAATAATATTTTTGCACAATCTTCAAGAAAATATTTATAGTTTTCTAGCTGTTCATTAAGTGGTTGTTGAGAAGCTTGTTGAACTGCTAAAATTGCTTTACCAGATGCCTGAGTTGGATCTACATTTCCTGTTGCTGTATCCCCAGCTCCTGCTAAATCTTTTGTTGTATTTATTAAATCGGCTTGTAAATTATAAGCATCACCACTCATGCTAGTAGGTCTTAAATATGAAACCACATTATTTACATTATCTGCTCTCATATCATATAGTTCTATTAAGCTTCCTACTCCTGTCAAACTATCTGGATTTTTTACATATTTTGTATCAGCTACAAGTTTTGGATATGCCCCAATTTTTACCGCTATAGCCCTTCTTGTTGCAGTTTTATTTATTTCTCTTTGATTATCAATTAAATTCTCAACTTCAGACACACCTCTTGCATAACCAAGTTCTTCTTCCCATAAAAAGTGTGCAAAAGGATAAAGTTTACATTCTGTACTCTGTGGAGTAATTAAATCACAAGTAGATGTTGCTTCACTTACATAAATTATTCCATCTTCTTTTCTTTCAAATTTTTTCACAATTGTGCACATTGGCATTATTTCCATAAGTCTCTTGTCACTTGCTTGTTCTTCTTCTATGTCTTTATCAGATACTATTTCTTCTATCTCATCATCACTTAAATTGTTATATCCTTGATCTCGATATAATCTTGCTAAATCTTTTACTTCTTGAACAGTTTTCCTAAAAGTAACTAATATGTAAGGTTGGTTTTGTATATCAGATTCATTTTCATTTCCATAATAAATATTATTTTTATCTATTTCTTCAGATAAAATTTGATCTTCTAATTCATCTTTGTAAAAGTATATTATTCCTTCTGCATTAATACATGCATTTTTTACTATACTTCTCACTTTCTTTCCTGATTGTGATTTTTCCCACATTCTATTTAAAAATTGTGATAGCCCTTTTGAAACTGATTTTAATGTTTCAAGTTCTTCTTCTGTATTATATGAATTTGGATTAAAAACAATTTCATAATGATTTTGATTTACAATATTAACTTTATATTTTATTATTGGTTTTATAATGTTCAAAGTTATTACTTCAGAATCCGATTTAGGTTTCTTTAGTCCTTCCCATTGTCTGCCATGATAATTATCATAATATGTTTTACCTTTTGAATACATTTGCTGTAAAATATTATACTGTTTTCCTCTTTCAAGCTGAGTCCAAATATGTGTTCTTTTATCTTCCTTCTTCATGATATACTCCTTTAATTAAAATCTTTTTGATTATTTGGAAAGTTATCTATGTTCTCTAGAAATCTGTTCATTTCATTTAATTTTTCTTCTTTCTGCTTTTCTTCTTTTTTTTCTTTTATTATTTGTTTTGGTGTTTTTATTTTTGGTAACTCTGGTATTTCTGAATTTTTTCCTATTTTAAAGCCAAAATAAAATCCTATGCATAAGCATAAGATTGTAAGTACTGTGTATATTAAATTAATCATTTCATTTCTCCTTTATATTATTTCTATTTCACTTCCAATATCAAAATATTGATTATTTTTTAAATCAGATGAATCTAATAATTTTATTTCTTTAATTTTCTCTGGTAATAATTTAAAACTTTGCTCTGTTCTAATATAAAAACTTATTGCAAGAGCCATAACTAGATCATCATGGTATCCTGCTTCTGCCTCTGGTCTTCCCTTTTTATCCATATTCTTAATGAATTTTAGCATTTCTTCTAATGTTTCTTTATCATTTATTTTTTCTATTTCATTTAAAACAATAGATTGTAATTCGGCAAGTATAAGTGGTCTTGTAATTGGTGTTGTTTTAAATCCAAATCTTTTTTCTTTTTTATCTTGGTATGTATCTTCTTTTTCTCTAACATAAAGATTAGGATATTTCATTTCATCTAATTTATTGGTCGGATATGTACTGAAATTCGTTTCAAGTCCTATTAATGCTTCATTGTAATGCATTCCTAAGCAAAATATTTGCATAGTGTATTCAATTTCATTAAATTTTTGTTTTAGCTTTACAACTTGTTTGCCTGTTATATTATCTAAAACATGAGCTGTAAAAAAATCTGAACCATCTCCTGCTGTATCTCCGCCTAAAACATAAGGATGTCTTTTTTGAACATCTTCATATATCTCTATACATCCTTCTTCATCTTCAACCCACTCATATTTATCTATTTTAATATATTCTTCTCCATAAGTATCTCTAAAAGCTTTAGTTGTATAATTAAAGTATCCTTTTTTTATAGGTTTTTGTACCTCTAAAAGTCTTCTAACTATTTGTTCTTTATCAAAATAACATAAACCAGTAGTTAAAAAAGCTTCTTGCGGAGAACATGGATATTCTTGCTTAATTAATTCTTTATCTATGTAATTTAAATATTTGTTGTAATACCAGTATATTTGTTCTAAATCTATCTTTTTTTCTTCTAATAGCCATTTACATCTTTCATGTATCCAATCTTTTATTTCTAGTTCTTCTATAAATTTTTGTTTTTGCTTTTCATCTCTGAAATTAAATCTATATTCTGGAGTTTTCCACCACTCATAAAAACAATTTATATGTCTGCCTGAGCTCCACATTTTTTCAAAATCATTAAATCCATTTGCCGTAGACTCATATATTTTTATACAATTTTTAGTTAAAGCCTCACCAATTCCAGCTTGAGTAGATGCAATTCCATGTTTCCAAAATGCACATTCGCTACCATGCAGAAAATTAATTGTTCTTGATCTACCCATATTTTCTGTTGCGGTATCTACTTCCCAGCTTGAATTAAGTTTTTCAAATAAAAATTGTCTTTTATTATTAAATTTTTCTGTTGGTTTTAAAACATCTGGTAAAAGATTATACGGATATTTAGCTTTATTTTGAAAAATCGTTTCTGTGTTAGTTCCTTCATCTGCTACAGTAAATCCTTGAAAGTTTTTATTCATTATCGTACTTGCAAGCTGATAAGCTGTTATTAAAGTTGTAAAACCTTGTTGACGTCCCTTTAAAATCAAAATTGATATATCCACAATTATTCCGTTTTTGTAATCTTCTATTGCTTTATTTAATTTATTTATAAAATCTTGTTGTACATTATTTAGAAAAAATGGTACTGTGTTTTGTTCTTTATCTACTACTACAAAAAACAGTTCAATCATTCTTTCAGGTTTTTCTTTTATTTGTTTTAAATATAAATCTTTTTTTTCTATTATTTCATCAGCTATAACATTTCTAAATTCTTTATCCCTCTCAATGTCATGGTCTTCATTCCATTTTATTTTTCTTCGCTCAATAAAGTAATCAACTGTATATGTCATAATACATCTTCCAATTTTTTCTTTATCTCTGCTTTT
Organism: uncultured Eubacteriales bacterium; assembly: GCA_902492015.1. Lineage (GTDB taxonomy): Bacteria > Bacillota > Clostridia > TANB77 > CAG-508 > Scatovivens. The sequence continues at coordinate 49,469 of CABUJR010000001.1, forward strand.
ATCTCTTGTTTTTCTGACCAGCCAAAATTATTAGAAAGACTAAACTTCGAACCATTGCAAGTTTCTTTTTCAAATAGTTTTTCTTCTGTAAACATTTCTACTTTTCTTCGCGCGCGTTCTATCGTGTCAAAAAATTCATCTCTTTCTTTATAATTTATTAAACTTTGTCTAGTCATATCTAGTGCATCTGCAAGCCCAGACATTGTTGGTGGTCTATAAAATTCATATATATAATTTCCAAGAGCATCTCTTAGAGGTTTATCTCCATAAGTTTTTATTTTCATGCAAGAAGCAAAATATCTGTCAATTACATCTTGCATTTGTTCAGCATTATGATACTTTCTAGGTCTGCCAACTTGTTTTTCTGTATCCAAATATTTCACTCCTTTCTTTAATATTTTTTATTCTTTATTTTTTAACCCTTTTTTTGCACATTCTCTAATTATTCTTTTTTTACTACACATATTATTAATATAAAATTTGCATTTACTACACATTAAACTAATAAAACTCTTTGTCTCTCTATCTATTGTTTCGTTTGCCATTTCTGTTATTTCCTTAGACTTCATATGTTTTCTCCTAAATTAATATAAAAAAAGAAACTAGTATCAAAAAGGTTGTACCTTATTATCTACTAATTTCTTTTTTATTACTCTTTTTATTAAAGTTCTAAGTTAGAACTGCAGTCTCTGGGCTTGTCCAAGCTTTCCTTGAACCACTGCAAATTATTTTAGAGATGAAAAACTTCTTTAATCAAAGTATTTCATAATACAAATATAACACACTTTGACCGAACAAAACGAACATTTAATTATTTTTTTATTTATTTTTCAAAAAATCTATTTAATTTCATACGTATACTATCTGCAGTATATATTTTTCCCTCTTTATCATTTAATTTATGAGCAATTTGTATATAATTTAAATCATCTTCATATCTGTATCTTATTATTTTTCTAATTTCGCTATCTTCTATCTTTTTTAATTCGTATTCTATATGTACTACACTTTTTAAAATATCTTCTTCATTTTGCTTATACATATTTTTAAGTTTTTTTATTAAATTCTTTCTTCTTTTAAATACTTTATCCTCTTCAAATCCTTTTACTATACAATTATGTTGTGTAAATGGAAACTCTCTACTACTCCCTTTTACACTATCTTGTACTATTGCTTGTGGCGTTGATTCTAATTTCTCTATTCTTTCAAATAAATCTTTTTGTTCTAACTTTAATTTTTCTAAAGATTCTAACTCTTTTTTTGTAATCATATGTATTTATCCTCCAAATAAATCAAATTGTTTTAATAAATCTTGTTTTTTGTTTTCAAATTCTCTTTCTATTATCTTTTTTACCATAACATAATCTGTTTTAAACCATTTCTTTTTGAATTTCGCAACTGTTTTTCTATAGTCTTCTTCTGAAATATCTAAACTCTGCCACCATTCTAAATCATGTAACACTTCTTTTAAATCTTTTAGCATTTCATTTAGTTCTATATCAAACATATTTCCTATGTAATAATTTTCTAAAACAGTATATTGGTAATCATAACTTCCACCACTCATATTATTCCTTCTCTTTCTTTTCAAAATCATCACATTTTTCATAATGTATACTACTATTCATATCTTCATCATCTACTCTATCTTTTTTATTACATTTATATTTACAATAATTACCTGATCCACAAGTATCATAAAATTCATAATATTTACAATCATAACAATTTTTCTTAAATATACTATCTAACCAAGCTTTTATTCTTAAGACTATCAAAGAAACTATAAAAAGTATTATCATTAATCCTACTATTATTAATCCAAAAATATCTTGCAATGTTATTACTATCATTTTTTATTTTTCTCCTTTCTATTTTATATTATCTAATAAAAATTCTTTTACTGTTTGTCCATTATATTTATATGCTCTATCATCTATATATAATTGTGCTGGTAATTTTCTATTTGTAATACCTACAGTTGTTAAATCCTTCCAAAATGTTTCATCTTTTATAAGCTTTACTGGTAAATCTATTACTCTTTCCCACCATTCTATAATTTGTTTTGGATTTCTAGTTGAACATACAAAAACTGGTATTTTATAATTTTGTAATATGCTTATAAGTTTTACTACTTCCACATTAACTTCATCATATATGCTCCCGTCTTGCCAACCTTTGCTATATTTATGGATTACACCATCAAAATCAAAGCATACAGCTTGTCTTTCTTTTAATTTTAAATTATATTCATCTATTTTTATCTCATTCATATCTTTTTACCTCTTTTTCATAAAATTTATTAAGCTGCTCTTCTAAGCCTCTTCTTTTTATAAAGTCTTTATACATTTTTAGTTCTTTTTGCATTTCTAAGTATCCACCTTCTCGTTCTATTTCTATAAGTTCTCTAGTTCTGTATATTTGCTTCTCTATTCTTTTCACACTTCTATTATCATCTGCTTCTAGATACTCTTGCTTTTCTTTTTCTAGTTTTTCTTCTTGCTCCAGTAATTGTTCTAATTTACTCATTTTTTCACCTCTATTTCAGTATTTAATAAATTATAAACTTTTTCAATTTCCCAGATTTCAAATTTATCATCTCTTATACAACGTATTTTCTTTCCATATGATGAAATAATAAAAGGACAATTAGCACACCCATCTTGGCTATTACATATATTTTCAATTTCACCATTTTTTAAATCTTTTACTTTCTTTTTAATCATATTTATCCTCACTTTCTATAATTTTTACCATAATCCATTTATTTGTAATTTTATCTTTTTTTATTGTTAATTCTAAATTCTTTAATTTATTAAAGTCTATGTTAGAACTCTCTAACATTATTTTTCCATTTCCTTCTGTAATGGTAATTATTAAGTATTTCAAAATATTTTCACACATCTCTTCTTTTTCTGATTTATTTACTAACTGTTCTTTATAGTTTTGTATTACTTTATCTTTTATATCTTTTATTTTTATATTATTTAATTCACAAACTCGTAGTTCTTCTTCAGTTATCCATTTTTGCCACTTTCCACAATCTCCACAATATAATCCTCTTCTAGTTCCTTGTATTTCTACAAATAAGTTTTTACTTTTACAATTACTACACTCTATCTTCATTTCTTTTCTCCTTTTCATATAATAGTTTTTCATATAATTCTCTATTTTCATCTATTAATTTATCTATTATAAAGTATATATCACTATCATCATCCTCTTCCATCATCTCTTTATGCTCACATATTCGATTTACTACTTTATAAACTCCATAAATTACTATTATTAAAATTATTACTAAATTATCCATTTTTTCATCTCCTTTTAATCTAATGTAACTAAACTTTCTATTCCTAATATTTTTTCGCACATGTTTTTTGCTCCCATGTGTCGCCACAATCCACTTTTCAAATTATCATTTTCTTTAAGTTCTTTTTTATAAACATTATATCTTTGCTGTTCCTCTTCTAAATACTTTCTTATAATGTCTTTACTTACACTATTTTCTAGTAATTCTTCTACTTCTTCTTTTGCAACTTTTTCTAATATATATTTTTGCTCTGTTGTTTCTAGTTTATTTAATACTGTTTCTATTGCTTCTAATAACAAAAAATTATCTTCATTTGATTCATCTCTTAAATCTGTTTTTAAATATCTTATAAAACTTTTACATTGATTTTTAGCTTCTTTTATTTTCATTTTCCACCTCCTAAAATATCGCTCTTAACCGATATTTGTCGCTTTTCTTTCAAAATATTCTTTCGTGCAATTTAACATTTTTTCATGACTACAATCTTCTGAAATATCACTTTCACAATCACACTTTATTGCACATACTGTATCATCTACTATTGCACTACTTACTATATGCTCTGCCATTAAATCTATTTGCTTATCTTTTTCTCTTATTATTAAATCTTGCTTTAATAACTCACAAGTATTTTTTCTATTATCTTGTAATTCTCTTTCAAATCCATTTTTCCAGTATTCATTTTCTTTTTTTAATCTAGTTATAAGATTTAAAACTGTATCTATATATTTCTTTGCATATACATATCCAATTTTATTAAAATCTAATCTGTTATTCATATATTTTAAATATTCAATAGCTTTCTTTTCCTCTTCTGATAACATAGTTATTCCTCCCATTTATAAAAATTCATAAAAAATATAACTATACCTATTAAAAAAATAATTGTACCTGCTATATAAGGGAAAAACATAGTAACTATAACAAATATTGAAGCTATTAATAAAACTATAAGTGTTTTTATTAAAGCTTTTAATAATTTTTCTTTATTCAATTAAATCACTCCTTTAAATTATATTGTTCTATATTTTCTAATACTTCTTCAATGTTATAGCCTAAACAAGGATCAAAATATTCTTCATCTTCGTTTCCACTACAAAATGCCCATCCACCTTCATAGCCACTCATTTCACAACCTTTTCTTATAGGTTCATACCAAACTTCTACGTTAGTATGTCCTAACTCTTCTAAGTGTTTTTTTATCTTTTTTGCTTTAGGTGTATTATTCACTTTCTTATCCGTATATTTTCCCAAATAAATCACTCCTTTTTTAATTCAATAACAAACAAATTATTTTCATCATTTTCATTATCTATATATACCATTTCAATTTCTCGATTTAAAAAGTCATATGATATATATTTTATTGGTGTATCCTTACTTATTTTAAATATTTCTTTTAAACCTTTTTCAGTATTTTCACATACAGAAAACTCACTATAATTAACAATATTTATAAAATCTATTAATTTCATTAGAACACCTCTATTTCTTCTACTTTTTCTATGGTTATAGTTTCACATATTATAAGACCTTTATATGTAAATCTTTCTGTTTGATAATCAATATAAAATGTTGATATCTCTTTTATTCTTCTTTTTAAGATATTAAATACCCATAATGGTATTTTTACATATTTAGGTTTACTTAAATATTTGTTAATATATTCACATGTTTTGTTATGTATTATTGTTTCTATAATTGATTCAATTTCATCCATATTATTTTTCCTCTTTAAATTTATTTTCTAACTTTCTTTTTGTTGTATAATGTAATTTCTCTCTTGTTATCTGATTTACTATTTTACAAGTAATACTATTACTATATGGAAATTGCCAACTATCATCTTTAAAATATTCTTCTCCTACTGCTGATTTTTCTTCTAACTCTTTTATTTGTTTACCTGTCATATTGCAATGTATTTTATATTGTAAAAATTCATATGTTTTTTCTATAATTTCGTTATATTCTTCAAGCCAACTCCAATTTATTTCTGTTATGTATTTTGGTTTAGCATATCTAACAACCTTTCCTCCGCAAAAAGGACAAAATTTTATATTTTCCTTAAAATAAAAAGGCTTAAACATATCTTCTTCAATATATATTTCTTTTTTACAATTAGAACATTCATGATATTTATATATATCACTACTATATATTGGTGTTAAAACAACATCTTCTTTCATAACTACTTCTCCTCAAACAATCTAATTATTGTTGTATTATTCTCTGTATGATAGCATTGGATTGTTTCTTTGCTTAACATTAAATAATCTTCTAATTCAATTTGCTTTATATTTAAAGTTTTCAATATTGAAACAATTGTTTTCTCGTAATCTAAACATCTACTTATTGCCCTATATCCTCTTTTTAAAAATTTATTTTCTTCTTTTATTTTTTCAATTTCTTTCTCTTCTTTTTGGAACAATATTCTCATTTTATCTACTCCACCATCCAACTGAATTATTTTATCTATAAGTTACTCTCATTATATATGTATGTTCTATTATATTTTTTTCTATATCTAATCTTAAATTCTGCATTTTATCTATACCAAACCAATCAATCGCCATACCTCCTCTAAGTCCCCCTATTTGATTAGTTATTGCAAATTTTACTATATTTTCTAACTGCTCATTATATTTCCTACATTGATTTTCCTCATCAAGTTTTTCTCTTAATCTTTTATTAGATAAAATTGTTGTTTCTAATTCATCTTTTAAATTTAAAATCTCTTTATTTAATCTTTTAACTTTATTTTTTACACTCATCTTTTACTCTCCTTATAAAATATTCTTTTACCTCTTCTGTAGATAATTGCACTGCTTTTACAGGAGTAATTCCATCTGGTAGTTTAGGATTTTCTTTTTCGGATTTAAATAGCAATATATTTTCAGCCATTAAATTTATAGTCTTTTTATATATATTTATTTCTTTTAAAACATTTTCTAAATCTTCTGTAGAACAAATACAATTATCGTATTTTATATTGTTTTTACTTTTTCTTAATTTTACTAATTTTTCTAATCTTTTTATTGATTCTAACTGTTCATTGAAATTATTAAAATTTGTTTCAATTACTTCTTTATTTTCTTTCATTTTACTTCTCCTAATATTTTCCAGTATCATTTCCATAATTTTCTTCTGTTTTAGTAATAAATTCTTTCATTACTTTTACTACATCTTCTCTATTCGCATTACTAGCATATATTAATTCTTTCCCTTCATTCTTAAATCCAAAAGCTAATACTATGAATCCATAATTTATTGGCAATAATCCATCTACGCATTTAGCTATTTTATTCATTCTTTGTTTTACTATTTCATCTTTATCACCTGACATTATTTCTCCTCCAGTAATTCCTTGTATCTTTTTAATATTTCATCTGTTTCAAAATTTTTATATTCTTGTTGTAGTTTGAATTTTCTTTCGTTTATTTTTTCTACTATAATTTCTTTGCTAATATAATTCTCTTGAATATATTTTTTGATTTTGTATATATCTTCAAATGGTACATTTCCAAATATATTCTCATATTTTTCTGTTTTTACTTTATATCTTTTTCTTAACATTTACTATAATAACTACAGTTATAACATTCTAGTCTTGTTTCACTCATTTTTATCACCTTTTCTCTTTATACTTTGCTAAAGTTTTATATTTGTCTTTCAATTTCTATTTTTTTACTTGTAATAAATCAATCTTTCTTGTATCTATATTTTTCTTTATAAAAAATCTTTCATTTTCAAGTGGAATTAATTCATATAATATCTTTACTTTATTGATCATGAATAATCCATCTTCACCTTCTATTTCTTTTAAATTGTCCATATCTACCTCAAAAATTAGTATTATAAAATTCATTTATTTCTTTTAATGCTTGTTTTAAACATTTTGAACATAAAGCTAATTTCAAATCTCTAAAATCTTTTATAGGAGCATTTAATATTCCACCTGTTCTTTCATCTTCTTTCTTTTTGTTTAATATAATTTTATCTCCACAATAATCGCATATATAATATTCATACATAGGTTTCTTTATTGAATTTACTACATTGCTTCCGCTTTTCTTTTATTTCATAAAATACATATTTTTTTGGAAATATCCTATTTTCTAATTTTTTTAATTCCATTTTATCTCCTTTTAATTATCATATAATTTATCTAGGTTTTCTGGTGTATTACCACTTTTCCTATTATTATATTTTCCTTCTAGAATAGATGTAGCTTTATCAATTCGAATTATAAAATCAAAATCTGCTTTCCATCCAGAATCATTTTCTCCTCTTAAAAATGCACTTGCATTTGCAACTTTACATATTTCTTTAAATTTCTCTACATCAAATTCTTTCAGAAAATTAATTACATTGTCTTTTCTATCTTCTGTTATCTTTTTTACTTCTGGAAGATTAATGCAAATTGAATTATAAATTTCTTTTACTTCTTTTATCTTCTCTTCTATTTCTTTTCTATTCTCTTCTTTTCTTTTAGGCGGTAGTGCTACCGTAGGACTACCGTAGTATTACTACACCGCGTATCAGTTATTTTTGGAAGAATTGTTGGAGTAGGTTTATTAATAGTTTGATGTTTATGAAAATTAGGGACAAAATAATAGGTTTGATCTCTGTATGTATACAAAACTATTAAACTCAATGTACCTAAATGGGAAAGCCATTTATCAATATCGGAAACTCTTAAATCGGTATCATAAGGAAAAATTACAGATTTTATCAGTTTCGGATTTGCTCTACCATATCCATCATCATCAGCATTACTAATTAAACCCATAAAAAGTAGTCTTTCACATATCGTACACTCTCCAAGTTTTTCATCTGTCCAAAAATTAGGAGAAATCATTCTTTTTCTAGCCATTTTTTCCTCCTTTCTTTAATATTAAAAATCATATTTTCTATATATAAGTGATTTTTCACACCAGTCATCACCATAAACTTTCTTTAAATATTTTCTTGCCTCTTCATCATAATAAACTGTATTGCTACCATTATCTTGTTCATGATGACACTTTTCACAAGCTGTCACAATATTTTTAGGCACTCCTAACCCTCCTGCACTTCGCGGAATATAATGTGAATTCGCATTTTTCCAAGAAACTTTTTTACCACAAAAAATACATCTGTGATTGTCTCTTTCCCATACAATAACTTTTATCTTAGGATCTATATCTGTTTGTTTTGTTCTCTTGTGTTTTTTTCCTTTTATCTGTTGTCTATTTTTCTTTTCTTTTTTAGGTGGTTTAGGAAAAGCAAATTTACTATAATCAATACTCATATTATTTCTTCTCCTTATCCCATTTTTTATAATTATTCATTTGAGGATTGTAACTCTTTACATCTTTTTCAATATCTGCTCTTTTAATATCATTTCTATAGAAATTACAATTCTCACAGTTTTTTTCTTTTAAAGCACTACAATATTTTTCTCCACTTGTTGTTTCGTAAAACGCAAAACAATCTTTTAAATCAATATCTTTATTTTTCATAAAACTTGTCCTTTCTAACTTTCTGTGTTATAATATGTAACAGAAAAGTATTACTTTAATATTTTTAGAAATCTATACGTTAACTTTCTCAGGGTGGCTGTATAGATTTTCTTTTTGTCTATTTTTTATTATTTTTAACATCTGTTTTCTCTGTTCTTCATTGGTACAATTTTCCAAGAGTATGTAATCAAGCATAGATATTTTTTCTTGTTCTTTTGAACTTATTGATTTCTCTTTCATATATCTCACTCCTTTCTATATTCCAAATATTTTAAATAATATTCCACAGCAAAATGCTGGTAATATTCCGGTTACTGTAAGTAATATTAAAATTACTACTGGATTTTCTTTTATAAATTTAATTTCTTCTTTTATTTCTTTAATCATTAGCTTGTCCTTTCTAATAACTCTATTCTTTAATAGAGTTATTTATAATTTCACATCCTATTGCATTAAATATTTCATATCTTATTTTTCTTTCTTCTTCATTCTTAGGCATATAGGTATCATCAACTAATATTGTTGTATTGCCTAATTTCATTTTTTTCACAATCAAGTTACATCCCTCCTTAAAAAATCTTATTCTTTTGTACTTGTCTTATTTACATTTATTTTTTAGTGCTATATAATCATCTCGAAAGTGAGGTGATTATAATGAGTAATGCTGAAATAGCTAAAGATATTTTAGTAGCATTAATTGGTAATCAACATACAACTATGTATGGTTCTGATGAAAGTATTGCAGAATCTACTGCTAAATGTTACGAAATTATCTTTAACAAAATAAATGAATTGAACAAATAATTCTTTATAATCCGCTTTAACTTAACCCTTAGCGGATTATTTATTACTTCAATTAATTTAATAGCTTTATCAAAAGCCACTTCTTCATCTTTTTTTAATAATTCTCTAATTTTTTCATTTATTAAAATTAATGTATCTGATTCCATATTCTCACCTCTTCTTTCTTGGTTTTTTATTTTACATCGTTTGCGTTTCGCAAATAACGAGCTAAAAAAAATAAATATATGCATTCTCTTTTTCTACATTTAATTTTTCCATAATTTTATCGGCTTCTACAATATTAAAGATAGATTTTCCATTAATTTTATTTGAAAATGCACTTAGTGCCATATCTAAATATGCAGCCATTTCTACGTAAGTAATTTTCTTTTCTCTCATGATTCCTTTTAATTCTACTAACTCTCTACATTTATTCAAATTTTTCTCACCTCTTTTCTTTTTTTGCGTTTCGCAAATACAAATTATCATATTACTCTTTCAATGTCAATAGCTTTTTGCAAAAAAATATAATATTTTTAGTTGCAAAACGAAAAAACTTAGTGTATAATATTTTTGAGGTGAAAAAATGGAAAATGACATTATTTTAGAAAAGTTTTCAAAAAGACTTACTAAGTTAGTAAATGAAAATCAAATTGATATTAATTTTTTAATAAATCAATTAGGAATAAAAAGTAAATCTACAATATACAGATATATGAATGGTCAAATGGCACCCAAAGTTACTACTGTAAAAATATTAGCAGACATTTTTAATGTTAATCCTGTTTGGTTAATGGGTTATGATGTATCCATACATAGAAATTTTAATAAAAATATTAAAGGATTAGATAAAAAAACAACTTCTTCAGCAGTAGTTTTTGTTTATGGTACAATTCCAGCTGGAACACCTGTAGAATGTATTGAAGATATTATTGATACTGAAGAAATAGATGCTGATATGTTAAAAGGTGGAAAACAATATTTTGGCTTAAAAATAAAAGGCGATTCAATGTATCCTGAATATCTAGATAATGATACAATCATTCTTGAAAAAGTAGATGATTGCGAATCTGGAGATGATTGTGTTGTAATGGTAAATGGAAATGATGGAACTTTTAAAAGAGTTTTTAAAAATCAAAATGGTATAATACTTCAACCACTAAATAATAATTATCAGCCTATGATTTATACCAATGAACAAATTGAAGACTTACCAGTTCGTGTCATTGGTAAAGTTGTAGAATTAAGAAGAAGAAAATAAAAGGAGAATTGGTTATGAATAAAAAATACTATATATTGGAATTTATAATTTTAGTTATTTGTACTTATATTGGAAATAAACTAGGTGGTCTTTTTTTCTTTCTTCCTGTAATAGAAATAATAATTTTTTTAATAATTAAAGAAAATATTTCTATAAAACAAACTCATCAAAAAAAAGAAAACATAGAAAGTTCTTTAGATAATGAAACTGCAGAATACATTGAAAAACAAAAATCAAAAACTAATATAATTGAATGTAAAGTTTGTGGAAAAGAAATTCCATACAACGAATATGGAACCTGTGAAGAATGTCATCAAAAAATACTAAAACGATTAGCTGAAAAAAATTAGTTGTAAATTAAGGAGAAAAAATATGAAAAATAAAATTAAAAATTTTATAGCATTTATATTTATTTCTTATACAATTTTATGTGTTGCTTGTAGTCCTTTATTTAATGATAATTTACTTATCTCATACATTAGTACAATAATTATTTTTGGATACTTAATATACTTTTATTTATCATATAGTAAAATCTCTGAAAATGAATTAGAAAATAAATATATTACTCAAATCAAAACTTTACAAGAAGAGAATAAATTCATATATAATTTAATGAATGAAGATCAAAAAAAGCAAATCTATTCAAAAAATCAAGAATCCTTTAATCAATATTTAAATGATCTTCATAATGTTAATGAAAAAAAATAGTAAATTTCAATATTTTAAAAAGGGAGTAATAATATATGGCAAAAAAAGAACTAATTAATAGTCAAACGGATCGACAAAACATACTTAATAATGAGTATGTTTTAGAAGAATTAATAGATGTATTTGAATTTGATAAAATATACTTCGAAGGTAAAATTCGTTTCTTAAAAGATGAAATTGCAAATTTCTTTGAAGTTGATGTTAGAACGATAGAAAGATATATAGAAAAGTATAATTCTGAATTAATAAGTAATGGATATGAAATTTTAAGAGGACAAAGATTAAAAGAATTTATTACTATTTATAACCAATTTACTAGTCAAGTCACCGACAATGATGTCGGTGACCTACCTAGAACTATACCATCACTAGGTATTTTTGACTTTAGATCATTCATAGATTTAGCTATGCTTTTTGCAGATAACGATAGAGCTAAAGTTGTCAGACAAATTATATTAGATATTTCTATAGATATAATTAATAAGAAAGCCGGAGGATCCACTAAATACATTAATCAACGAGATGAGGATTTCTTAATTTCTTGGTACACATCCGAAAATTGTAGAAAAGAATTTACTAATGCATTAAATAAATTTGTGTCTGGAGGTAAATCAAAATATCCAATCTATACTGATAAGATATATAAAATAATTTTTAAGGAAAAATCACAAGAATATAGGCAAATATTGAAATTAGAAATTAAGGACAAAACCAGAGATACTATGTATTCTGAAGTTCTTGACTTAATTTCAGGATTTGAATTAGGCTTAGCTAAAGAGATTGAATCTTCTTATCATAATAATAATGATAAAAAATTATCTTTCTATGAAGTAGATCAAATTATAAAAAAATTAGAGAATAATCCTTTCTTTCTTCCTTTAATCGAAAAAGCACGAAAAAAAATGGCAAGTCGTGATTATCAATTTAGGGATGCCTATCACCCAGAACTTGCTAAATATATTTCTAGTTTACCCGCTGATGATTATGAAAGATTTTTAGGAGAAAAAAGTAAAGAACTGATAGAAAGAATAAATGAAAACAAAGATGTATTAAAACGATTAAAAGAAGAAGGTGATGAATAATGATTCATTACTTATCATTAAATGAAGTTATAGAATTACACTCAAAAACTGTTGAAATTAGTCGGCGGTGGTAGCAAAGAAATTTTAAATAAAGGCCAAATTGAAAGTATTTTAGAACATATCAAGAATGACGACTATTATCCCTCTTTTATTGATAAACTGACTCATTTGTTTTTTGGTTTTTGTCAATTTCACTGTTTTTCAGATGGAAATAAAAGAGCTGCAATAGTAATGAGTGAAGCATTTCTATTATATAATGGATATTTATTTGCTTCTAAAGTATTTATCCGAGAAAGTGAAAATATATCTATATTTGTTGCTGATAATTGTATAGATAAAAATTTTCTTAAAAAGATTTTAACGTCCATATTAAATGGTACTTTTGATACAGATGAAAATATAAAATTAGAATATTATAATACAATAAATCAAAAGCAATTAACTTGTTTGTAAAAAAGATAACACACTCCCCTACCAAAGTTTGTGTGTTATCGCTACTACTACAAATGAAAATCATTTGTTAGGTATTTTTATTATATAAGATTAAAATACCTTTTTCAAGAGAACAAGTTTTCGATTACTCTTAGGAGGTATATTTTTATGTCTAATTTAATAAATTCTAATATGGAACAATATGCAATATATTTAAGAAAGTCTAGAAAAGATGAAGAAGCTGAAGCTATGGGCTTAGGTGAAACTCTTGCTAGACATGAGCAATTAACTTTAGATTTAGCTAAAAAAATGAATTTAATCATAGGAAAAATATATAAAGAAATAGTAAGTGGAGATAGTATCTCTGCTAGACCTATTATGCAAGAATTATTACAAGATGTTGAATCTGGTATGTGGAAAGGTGTAATAGTAGTAGAAGTTGAAAGACTTGCAAGAGGAAATACTATAGACCAAGGAATTGTTGCAGAAACTTTTAAATATTCTTCAACAAAAATAATAACCCCCTCTAAAATATATGATCCAAATAATGAATTTGATGAAGAGTACTTTGAATTTGGATTGTTTATGTCAAGACGTGAATATAAAACCATTAGAAGAAGATTACACAGTGGAACTCTTGCAAGTGTTAAAGAAGGAAAAATAGTTTCTCAACCTCCTTTTGGATATGATAAATATAAATTAAAAGGAAAAGGCTATTCTCTAAAACCTAATAAAGATGCTCCTATAGTCAAAATGATTTTTGAAATGTATACAAGTGGAAGAAATTTAGGTGAAATTATTACAGAAATAGAAAAAATGGGAATTAAACCTCCTAAAAATGGTAAGATTTGGTACAAAACAACAATTCAAAGAATGTTAGTTAATATTACATACACTGGAAAAATCAAATATATAGATAAAAGATACTTAAAAAAGAGAAATAATTTAGGAAAAATCGTTTATGTGAAAAATCCTAATCCTGAGGTTTATTTAATAGACGGATTGCACGAACCTATTATTCCTGAAGAAATATTTAACAAAGCACAAGAAATTTACAAAAATAATCAATTAGCTGATACCAGAACAAAAGAACAATTTGATTTAAAAAATCCTCTTTCCACATTATTAAAATGTAAGATATGTGGAAGAACTTTAAAAAGATTATACAGTTGCAGTTCTTTTACTACTTGTGAAAGAATTGGCTGTAAAAATTATGATGTAGCTTCTTCACATTTAGATATAGTAGAAAAAAAAGTTTTCGAAGGTTTAAAAGAATTGTTAAAAGATTATAAATTAGATTTATCTAAAAACCATTTGAATAATGAAATTACTACTTTAATAAAAAATACAAATACACAAATTGATCAATTAAAAATTGAACTTGAAAAAACTAATGCACAAAAAGAAAAATTATATGATTTTCTTGAACAAGGAATTTATGATAAAAACACTTTTTTATCCAGAAGTAATAAATTAGCTGAAAAAATATTAGAAATAAATAATAAAATAGATGAATTGAAAAATTTAAAATCATCTTATTCAACAATAAAAAATAAAAAAGAAGAATTTATTCCTAAGGTTGAAGGAATTATTGAGACCTATCCATTGGCTAATACTGAACAAAAAAACAAATTATTAAAATCTTGTATTGAAAAAATTGAATATTATAAACCTAAGGGTTCTAGAAAAAGTGATTTTGAGATAACAATATACCCACGAATTTAATTTTCGTGGGTATTATTGTATTTATGTTGTATCATTTCACATTTCGTGTTAAATTTGCTGGTTCAACAAAATTCCATATTCCTGAGCTTATTGCTAAATTTCTCATTTCATTTCTTTGTGCATCAGTTAAATTTTGCCCAACATCAAAAGCAACTCCAGCATAATGTTGTGAAAAAGTTCCATGTCCTCCTTCCCAAGGTCTCTTAAAAGCATACCCTACATAAATAGGTCTACCATATATATACCTAAAGCTATTCCAAGCTTGCATTGCTCTTCTATCTGTCCATAAAAGTCCAGAATTGCTACTTCCTCTAAATTCTCCAACTTTTAAAGTTCTATTAGAATTATATGGCATAGCTTCTGATTCACCTCTATAATATGTTTCCATTCTATTTGTGTTATTGTTATATACTAAAATTTTTGCCATATCAAACTCCTTTCATAGTTATTCCCTATATAATATGATTTTTTATTTTTTTAGTGAAAAAAATAGAATTTTATTTACAAGCTATATTTTTTTATATATACTGATTATGGATTTTATTAAATTTATATAAAGGAAGATATTTATGAGAAACAGACTTAGTACTTTTATAATAATATTATTGATTGTTGTATATTTTATAATACCTATATTAGGATTTATATCAGTAACACTTGAAGAACTTGAAATTAATCTAAACCCATTTGATTACGCAAGAATTACAGATATTGATTATACTGCAGTTGTTACAGATAGCGAAGAAAATGGTGGAAAAATTTTTGTAACAGAAAGACTAACTTATGACATACATGCCGCTTCCAAAAATAATCTTTTCTGGGAACTATGGAGAGATTTACCAGAAGATAACATTGATGGATTACCAATTAAATATAAGGTTCATTCTGTAAAACAGATTTTAGATGATGGTACAGAAATTGTATATGATGAAAGTCCTAAACTTTATTGGAACGATAGTGATTATCTTAAATCTTCATCTAAATACGGACCAGGTAAATGGTATCATAGCGAAGGACCGTATAATGATTATAAAAGGCAATATGAATGTCTTCTATTTTATGTTGATGGATTATATAGAGAAAAAGTAACTTTTGAAATAGAATATGAAATGAGTAATGCATCATTATATTATAATGATTGTTCTGAATTATACATATCTCTTTACTCTGGAAATACTATAAAATATTTAGATTCATATAAAGGTAAAATATTATTTGCTAATGATATTATGCCTAAATCTGGAAATTATGAAGTTCATACTTATGGAACAACAAATTATGATTTTCCATATTCAGAATCTGATACTATGTTTCCTGGATATCACACTTTTTATTTTAATCTTGATGAAAATACTTTAAAATTTACACCAGATAATAATTATATTGAATTTGCTTTAATATCATTTGGTGATGATAAAAGGTCATTTACACAATATGCTCCAGCTAATCTTTATTCAAGAGATGACGTACTTTCAGAATTAAGAGATGAACAAGCAGAATTTGAAAAAACTAAAGAAAATTCTAAAACACATAAAAGCTATGTACTATTAGCTGTTATTACTGTTTCAGTAATAATTTTCTGGTATATTTTAAACACAGATAAAAGAATGAAACAAAAACATAACTTTTATGAACCTAGTATGAAAATGGATTATTTTAGAGAAATTCCAAGTAATTTAGATCCTAATTTTGCTGCTAGTTTAGTTTTTTGTAAGAGTAATAAGAAAAAATATGATAATGATGGATATTCTGCTACAATATTAAATTTAGTTAGAAAAAAATATATTTCTCTTCAAAAAATTAAGGACAATTTTGATTGGACTTATAATAATGTTAAAATTATAATTTTAAAACAACCTGAACCACTTCAAGAATTAGGCTTAATTAAAGATACAATAACTTCTAAACCAGAAGAATCACTTACTCCAACTGAAGAACTTTATTTTAAATTAATATTAAAATATTCTTCTGGATTTGAACTATCTATGTCTAAATTACAAAGCAAAATCTCTTCAGATTATATAAATACTGAGAATTTTGTAAAAAATATTGATAAATCAATAACAAATATTGGTATAACTGATGGTTATTATCAAAAATCAAATTATAATGAACCTAAAAAACATTTACAACATGTTTCTAAAACATATCTAATTCTAGGAATATTATCTATTACTTTATGTAATATAATTTCATATTATACATATCTCGGATTAGCTTATGGTTCTTTCTTTATATTAGGATTTGTACTTATACTCTCTGCAATATATTTAAGAAAGATTTCTAATAAATATTTATTGCTTACACAATTTGGTGAAGACGAATATACAAAGTGGAGAGGACTATATAACTTTTTAAATAGTGCTACTCTTATGAGTGAACGTACTGTTGTAGAGTTACCTTTATGGGAACAATACTTAGTATATGCAACAGCTTTTGGTATTTCAGACAAAGTTATAAAAGCATTACAAATTAGATGTCCTGATATGGACTTCAGTAGTAGTGATATTTTAAGTAATCCTTATTATAGATCTAGAAGTTTTTATCATTACAGTCACTCTTTTAGATCTGCTACTCACTATGCTGCACACTATTCTCGTTCTTATAGTTATGGTGGTGGATTCGGTGGTCACGGATACGGTGGAGGAGGCCGTGGAGGTGGCGGTGGCCGGAGGAGGTCATTAATCTTAAGTTTATAGTATAAATCAAAAATATTAAGCTATAAAATTAGTTTATCACAAGGAAATACTTGTAATTTTCTTGTGATAAAACAAAGGTAGACATTATATAAATTTCAAAAGAAAAATTTTATAAATAGGAAATTCAAAGAAATTTCCTATTATATTAAAAAGGAGTTATATCTTATAACTCCTTTTATTTTACTATAAAATCTTTAAATTGCATTTTTGATAAATCTATTTTTAAGTTTTCTTCTATCTCTTTTTTGTCAAAAGTCTTAAAAACTGTTTTAGATATATATTTTTCAGCAATTTTCAAAATATATTTATAATCCTTTATATCATCTGGAAAATATATTCCGCCTATATTCTTGTTTTTTATCATCCAACAAACTACTGCAAGTGCAGACATTGAAACAGGAGTGATTGTAGGTGTTTGCCAATATGAGTCTTTTAAATTTTTATATAAAAAATCTAAGTTTACTCTATTTCCTACCCAAACAGGATCAAATTTTTCTCCCATAAGCAATACTCCTACATATTCTGTACCTGACTCTATCTTCTCTTTATAAACTATTTCATAATTGTCTGGATATAAATAACCTCTTACTATTGTTTTACCGTTTATATTCTCAATATTTTGTGTTTTTTCTAAATCTGAAATAGAATATGAATTAACTTTTGCATCACTCAAATATCTTCTTGCAAATTCACAAGGAGAATATATGAAAGCTACTGTTGGTCTATAAATTACTTTATTATCTTCCTTTAATTCTAAGCTTTTCGCAATAGTAATTGTTTCTTCATGTGGTACTAAAAAACCTTCAAATTTTCCATTAGGATAATAAGTATTACATTTTACTTCTAAAGCCATTTTATTTAATTCTACAAATCCTTCTTCTAAATCTATTTTCTTACATTTTTCTTGATAATCAATTTTTTCATCTGTTCCTATATTTACAGTAGCCTCACTTAACATTTCAAAAAAGAATGAATCTACACACCAAGTATTATATAATTTATCACTCTTATATTCATCTTTAATTTTTTGAAGATCTATATCATTTACATGGATAGTTTTCAATCCTAACTTATATGCAATTTCATTAAATTTATTATCCCTCAGTAATCTTTTTAATTCTTTATTTTTTTTATATTGTTTATCTATAATATATTCAATCCCTGCTTTAACAAAATGAGATACAAGTCCCGGATTATCTCCATGTTGCAAAACAATTGGATTTTTATTAAATTCTTTGCTATTTGAATACTTTCTTTTTAAATCATTTTTCAATTTATTTTCTTCTAAAATACAATACCAATTATCTGGCCAATCTGTTTCACCAGTATTAATATACATAATATTATTTTTAGCACACCAATCGCAAATATCTTTTGTTCCTACAGTATCTGCAAAATCTATAAGAATATCACCCTCTGATAAATATTTTTCAAAAATTGTAGCAAAATTTTCTTTTGTTACTTCATAAACTAAAAAATTTTCCACTAATCCACCTAAGTTTATAAAAGCTTCAAATTCGTATTTATCTCTTGACATAACAAAATAATTATTTTCATTAAATTTAATCTCTTTAGAAATTTTTTCATAAAAACTTTTTCCAACTGCTCCAAAACCAAATTGAACTATTCTTCCCTCAAACTTTATCATTTAGAAATTGTATGAATTATATATTCATATTCTCCTTTCATTCATTTTTATCTTTTTTTGGCTTTTTAATTTTAATTAATTTAGGTATTTCATATTCTTTTTTTAAAAATACTTTTATTCCTTTTTTTTGATATTTATATAAAATCTTTTTTAAATCTCTTTGAATAGTACTACTTATTACTAAAATTTTTTCTACACCATTATTTAATAAATAATCTGATGAAGGTAAATCTTGATCATAAATATCCCAACTATTATCAAATACAGCAGCTTCCATTTTAAAACTATTCATACGATTAGTATCTAGTAAAAAAGCAGGCATTGCATCTTTTTTTATCTGAATATTTTTTAATACTGTTGCTCCTTTTAATAATCCATATACTATACTTCTGTTATCTGTAGTTGCTAATACTCCATCTTGTTCTGTTGTTCCATTATAAACAGGTATTGGTATAAAATTTAATTTAGCTAAAGCCAGTCCATCTTTTATACTTTCTAAACCTGGCATATCTACAATTATAGCTGCATTTTCAAGAAAATTCTCTACTCCCTCTATTTCAGGAATAGAAAAGTTACTAGTTTCATACATTTTTAAATTATAATTTATCGCAACAAAAGGGACTGGTCTTACCCAATCTGTCCATTTTGCATTAGCAGGCGCCCATATTCTATAGACCTCTTTACTTGTCATTTCTACTCCTCTCAATTAAAACAGGTATATCTGCTGCATTTGAATCAATACGCAAAGTTTTACTAATTCTACCATAATACCCTGCATGTTTTCCATCAACAGTATAAGAACCTAAACATAAATGATATTGTTCATTATTTTCACCAGCTAATGGTTTACTCTCAAATTTCTCTTGTGCTATATAGTTTTTAGGATGTTTTTTTACATCTTGCATTATTTGCTTATATTCTTCATCACTACAAGATTCTTTTATTGAAATTTTTTCTCCAACTCTTCCATAAGCAGGTTTATATATGTACTTAGATATATCTTCATTATTATTAACTTCTTTTGTCTCTGGCAATAATTTTTTCCATGTATCAAATGATAGTCCATAATTTTCAAGAATATTCCAAACAAATGGAAATCTTTTTGTTTGAGCAAATATAGCTATTGGGTGATTACAAGAAGGTGTTATTGTATTAAAATAACCTTTCCAAAATTTGGGTTTAACTTGCATAACCCATTCAATAGGTGAAAATCTGATTATTCCATCTAATTTGCCTTCTTTTCCACTAAGAATACTATATGCTTCATTATCTTTAAATCTAACATGATCTGAAGCTCCATAAATAATATCAAATCCCAAGCTTTCTAATTTATCACCTATAAATTGCATGACTTGTCTATCATCACTAAAACAAGTACAATGTACTAACATTATTCTTCCATTAGGTTTTACTTTTTTAGTAATAGCACTAGATAATGCTTCTCCGAAATTATTGTAATAGTACTTCTCTTCTCCTAATAATTTTCTTGCAACTTCTGGCATCAAAGACGCTTCTGCAAATCCTCCTGGAACATCACTATTTACTTCACTTACTTTAAATCCTTTATATGTTGGATGAAAATCATATCTCATAAGTCTTATATGAGTATTTGGATCATAATTTTTCATCGTTTTAAGTTCACTATGTATTTTCGAAGACAATTTTAAAATTTTAGAATTATTTAAATTTTTAACTAAAAATTCTTCAGCTTGTCTTGTTTCTTTATCCAAATTCTCTGTTAACTTTTCTAGTTCTTTGTGTTCTTCTTCTGTTATAACCAAAGCATATTTAGCTATAGTATTATTGTCTAGAAATTGTGGATCCCATTTATAACAATCAAACATAAGATCTAGTCTATAATCTTCATATTTTTCTTTAGGAATAGATACTAATTTCATAATAACCTCTCTATTTGTATACGTATTGAGCAAAGCCTTTATATAATAAGAATTTTTAAAAATTTTCCTATAAAATAAAAAAGAATTATTCAATATAATTCTTTTTTATTTTATCATATTAACATATATTATTTCAATCAAATAAGATTTATCTAATTTCTGAATCATCTCCTGGTAATTTTCCTGTCATTAATGCTGACATCAGTTCATTTAATAATTTGCTTCCCTCTGGTTTTTTCATAAGTTCAGTTAATAATTCTAGTCCCAAATTAGCAACTTCATTTCTCACGCCATCTGAATTTCCCCAATATAAACCTTTATTTATTATTTCATTTCCTCTACAAAGATCATCTAAAATTCTTTCTAAAAGATCAGGATTTTCTAAAAGATCTTTATCTATTCCTATATCTTCCAAACTTATATTTAATCCTACATCTTTTCTTAGAAACTCATATATTCCATTTAAATCCCTACAGTCGAATTCTTTTACTATTTCTTCTGGTTTTATATAATCAGGAATTAAATATTCTCTTTCATCTTTTCCTTCATTTTCTCCAGCCTTCTTTTCTGTCATTTTAAGAAAATCTTGCATTGGGGTAAATGTTTTATAAGCATCTTCTGGCTTAATTTTTATTATATATATACTTCCTGCTATATTATCTTTTTTACTAAATTTTGAAAATCCTAATGCTGTCATCAAGCTTGTTGTTGTTGATATGAATCTTTCTTTTCCTTTTAAGCTCTGCTTATTTGCAAGGTCTTCAGCAGAAACACTAGGATGTGCTTTTAAATACTGACTAACATTCTGTTTTTCTGTTCCGTATTGATAACTATAAAAACCACTTTTTTGACCTTTTCTTGATCCTCTAAATACATATAAATATCCATCTTTTATAAATTTCTGCTCTGGTTTTTGTATTTTTCTAAAATTTATTTTACTACTTCTTTTTGGATATCCATTTTCTGATAATATCTTCTCTACAGTATTATATAATTTTTCTCCTTCTTCACCTTCAGCAAAAATTTTTGTTCTTTTAAAAAGATGTTCTAATGTTTTGTCATCACTTTTAGTTTTAAATAATGTCTCATTTTTTTCTAATAAACCAACTGCAAATTTTATTAATCCTTTTGCTTCTTCGTTTTTTAATCTATTTGGATCTAAAGAATCTGTCATTAACTGAGAAATTTCTGGAAATCTTACTCTATCTAGTCTATCTGCATCTTTCATAATATTTAGAAATTTTCTATATCTTATTTTTTCTCCTTCTGGTTTATCTAATAGGCTTATTGCTACTTCATTTTCACCAGTTGATTTACAATGTTCTGTTATTATAAATTTTATTAATTCTTGTTCTTCTTGATCATATCCTTTTAACTCATCTGTAATGTTTTCAGCTGCCCTTTTACCATGACTTCTATCTTCATAGTCATTTATTCTCCCACTATCATGATATTTAATTGCTGTTAAAATTATATTTCTATCTCTTTCTGATATATCTCCTTTTAAGCTCATTAATAAATCAGCATTAATAAGTACTCTTTTTGTATGCTCTAAATCATGAGATACAAATTTAAACAAATCTTTTCTGGTTTCTAAATCTGCAAGATAGTATAAAAGGCTCTCTAATTTTCCCTGCTTTTTTAATATTTCAAAACCTTCTTGTAATGTAATTTGTTTTCTTTTATCTGTAATTAAAAATCTTCCTATTCTAGTATTAGGAGCACATATCATTTTTTCCAATCTTCCAATATCTTCTTGTTCACTTTCTTTTTTCCTTACTTCTTTATTTGGAGTTATTGTTACTTTTTCTACTTCATTTTCTTTAGGTTTGTTATTTTTAGTTCTGTACCAATCTTCAACAACTTCTGATAAACCATCTTGTATAAAATCTAAAGCGTCTATCTCTACATTTCTATCTTTTAATTTTCCATTTTTTAAATCTTCAAATAATTTATCCACATCTTTTGAACTTTTTGTTAATTTTCCTTTAACATACTTTTCTAATATTATGATTTCTTCTGTACTTAATGAATTTAAATTAAATACCATAATATCTCCTTTCTTACAGTTAACATAAATATTTTATCATGAAACACTATATATTTCAAGTTAAATTTGATTTTTTGTCTTTATAATGTTATACTAAATATTATAGTAATTCTAATATCCTCTATCTTTACCGGGGATCAGTCAAAAAAAATAGAGAGGAGACGGTAATATGAAAAAAATTATTTTTATTGTTTTGATGACATTTGTGGTTTCTTTGACTGCATGCCATCATGACACTCGGAGCACAAAAAGCTTAGCAGAAGACTGTGAAAATTACTATGTGACAATTCTTCTAAAATCTGGTGAACTTTTGGAGGAGGAATATTCGATCAGCATTGATAAGTCTGATAATTCTGTTACAGTATATAGTCATGACTTGAGTGGCAAAGTAGTAAATACTTACACAATAAAAGACGACTTAGCAGAAGATATTCTTGCTTGTGCAGACAAGCATAATGATTCCTTGCACCAGTATTCTTATTCCATAAGTGAAGAAAATGGAATTATCACAGGCACACATATCACAAATCCGTGAAATTATTTTTTTCCTCCCACTATGCACTCGGCGTAGTGGGAGTTTACTTTTTTAAAACTTTAGAATTTATATACAATATTGAGTAAAAACTTTATATATAATAAGAAGCTCAAAAGAACTATCTTATTACATAAAAAATATCCCATAAAATTTATATGAGATACTTTCTATATATTTATATTTACTTTATTTATATTTATTTTATTTCTATTAATTCATAATCAGAATTTCCAAGTCCTATTTTTTCTGAATGAGTAATTTGTGATTCCCAATTTGTTTCAGGATGATTTATATGGAATCTATCTCCTTTAAGTCTATCAATATATGTTTTATCAAATTTTTTCATATTTTCACCTAAAGCACTATTATCAAAAACTGTTTGTTTATTTACTAAATCTGCACAAGCTTTATCTAATGCCACCATGTCAAAAGATGCAAGCATTCCTATATTAGGAACTATAGGTGCATCATTTTCAGCATGACAATCACAATTTGGAGAAACATCACATATTAAGCTAATATGAAATTGTGGTTTATCTTTTACTACTGCATAAGCATATTCAGCCATTTTCATATTTAAAATATCTGCAGCTTCATCATTAGGCGCAGTTATTGCATCAAAATTACAGATTCCTATACATCTACCGCAACCAACACATTTTGTATGATCTATCTCTGCTTTTCCCTCTTCATTATAAGAAATTGCACCATGAGCACAAATCTTTATACATTGTTTACATTTTTTACATTCTTCTTTAAAAACAATTGGTTTACCACTATTATGCATTTCCATTTTTCCAGCTCTTGAACCACATCCCATACCAATATTTTTTATTGCTCCACCAAAACCTGTTCCTTCATGTCCTTTGAAATGATTTAATGAAATTACAATATCAGCGTCCATTATTGCTCTACCTATTTTAGCTGTTTTTACATACTCTTGGTTTATTTCTACATAAGCTTCATCTGTACCTTTTAATCCATCTGCTATGATTACATGGCATCCTGTTGAAAAAGGTGTGAAACCATTTGTATATGCTGCATCTATATGGTCTAAAGCATTTTTTCTTCCTCCCACATAAAGAGTATTACAATCTGTTAAAAATGGTTTTCCCCCAAGTTCTTTTACAACATCTGCAACTACTTTTGAATAATTTGGTCTTAAATATGCTAAATTTCCTGGTTCTCCAAAATGTATTTTTATAGCAACATATTTATTTTTAAAATCAATATTTTCGATTCCCGCTCTTTTAATTAATCTCTCTAATTTTTGTAACAAATTATATCCTGGTCTTGCTCTAAAGTCTGTAAAATATACTTTTGATTTTTCCATAACATTCACTCCTTTTTATTTTAAATGATTATATCATAATTAGTTTTTACTATCAAACATTTATTTTTAACTAATTTATCGTTTATTATATATAATTGTTTTATCTTCTAATTTACTTAATTATATTTAATCTATTGAATACCGCGTAAGCGACCAAACGAACTTTAGTGAGTGCGAAATGGAGCAACTTACATATAATTATGCCAAATTTTTTAAAATTTGTGCATAATTAAAGTTGCGACAGCAAGGTATGAAAATAGATTAAATATAATTAAGTAAATTTCTCAAATTAAAATTTTAAATAAAAAAGAGACTACAATTATTTTTTCGCAGTCTCTAAAATTTTCTCTATCTAAATTAAATTTTGAAAATTATTTTTTTAATTCTTCTAAGAATAATTTGTTTAATAATTGTGGATTTGCTTTTCCTTTAGTTTCTTTCATTGCTTGACCAACTAAGAATCCCAAAGCTTTATCTTTACCAGCTTTATAATCTGCAATAGATTGAGGGTTTGCTGATAACACTTTTTCTACAACTTCTTTTATAGCTCCTTCATCAGAAATTTGTACCCAACCTTTTTCTTCAATTATTTTACTTGGCATTTTTGCTTCATTAAATAGTTCTTCTAAAACTTTTTTAGCTATGGCAGAACTTATTGTTCCTTTATCTATTAATGTTACAAGTTCACCTAATTCTTTACCTGTAAATTTTAAAGAATCTGGTTCTTCTTCTCTTTCATTTAAAATTCTAGCTATATCAGACATTATTAAATTTCCTACTATTTTTGGATTTTTACAAATTTCTATTGCTTCTTCAAAAAGATTAGAATAATATTTTGAACTTGTTACAAAATTTGCTGCTTTTTCTGTTAAATCATATTCTTCTATATATCTCTTTTTTCTGCTCTCTGGTAATTCTGGTAAAGATTTTTTTATATTTTCTATATATTCATCTGATAAATTTATAGCTACCAAATCTGGTTCTGGAAAATATCTATAATCATCTGCATCCTCTTTATCTCTCATTGAAAAAGTTCTTCCTGAAATCTCGTCCCATCTTAAAGATTCTTGCATTATTTTATTTCCGTTTTCTAATTCTTCTATCTGTCTTTCTGCTTCATATTCAATAGCTCTTACAATATTTCTAAAAGAGTTCATGTTTTTCATTTCTGTTCTAGTTCCAAATTCTTCTGAACCTTTTTTTCTAACAGACACATTAACATCTGCTCTTAATGAACCTTGTTCCATTTTACAATCAGATACTTCTATATATTCAAAAATTGATTTTAATTTTCTCATATAGCTTTCAGCTTCTTTTGCACTTCTTAAATCTGGTTTAGAAACAACTTCTATTAATGGAACTCCTGCTCTATTTAAATCTACAAATGTTCCTCTTCCATATTCATCATGATTTAATTTTCCAGCATCTTCTTCTATATGAATTCTTTCTATTCTAATTTTCTTTTCTCCATCTTCTGTTTCTATTGTTACATATCCATCATAACAAAGAGGTTTATCAAATTGAGATATTTGATATGATTTTGGATTATCTGGATAAAAATAATTTTTTCTATCATTTTTGCTATTTTTTTCTATACTACAATTTGTAGCAAGTCCTGCTTTTACTGCATATTCTACTACTTTCTCATTTAATACTGGTAAAGTTCCAGGCATTGCCATACAAATTGGGCAACAATGAGTATTGGGTTCTCCACCAAATTCTGTTGAACATGAACAAAATATTTTTGTTTTTGTTGAAAGTTCACAGTGAACTTCTAGCCCTATTACTACTTCATAATCTTCTCTTGCCATTAGTTATTACCTCCTTTAAAGCTTGGTTTATTTTCTCTAAAGTTTGTATTTTGTTCATAAGTATATGCTGCTCTAAAAATTGCTTCTTCATTAAATGGTTTTGCTATTAATTGAAAACCTATTGGCATTCCATTACTATCTAGTGCACATGGGATGCTCATTCCTGGAAGTCCTCCTATATTTACAGGAACAGTACAAATATCTGCTAAATACATTTCTAATGGGTTTTCTGTTTTTTCTCCAATTTTAAATGCTGTTGTTGGTGAAGTTGGTGTTAATAATAAATCATATTTTTCAAATAATTTACTATAAGCATCCTTTATAACAGTTCTTACTTTTTGAGCTTTTTTATAATAAGCATCATAATATCCTGAAGAAAGCACATAAGTTCCCACCATTATTCTTCTTTTTACTTCTGGTCCAAAACCTTCTGTTCTTGAATTTCTATAAATATCTTTTAGATTATCATATTTTTCACTTCTATAACCATAACGTATTCCATCAAATCTTCCTAAATTTGAACTTGCTTCTGCATCTGCAATTATATAATATACAGAAGTTGCATATTGTCCAACATCAAAAGAACAATCTTCTACTATTGCACCCATCTCTTCATATTTTTTAGCAACATCTAATACTGCTTTTTTTACTTCTTCATTAATTCCTTCTCCTAAATATTCTTTAGGTATTCCTATTTTCATTCCTTTTACATCATTAACTAAACTTAAAGTATAATCTTTTTTCTCTAAATCCATAGATGTAGAATCTTTTTCATCATGTCCTGCAATTAAATTTAAAAGCATTGCTGAATCTGTAACATCTTTTGTTATAGGACCTATTTGATCAAGTGATGAAGCAAAAGCAACTAAACCATATCTTGATACTAAACCATAAGTTGGCTTTAATCCTACTACACCACAAAGTGATGATGGTTGACGAATACTTCCTCCTGTATCACTTCCAAGTGTCCAGGGTGCAATATCTGCTGCTACTGCTGCAGCACTTCCTCCTGAACTTCCACCAGGAACTTTATCTAAATCCCAAGGATTATGTGTTATGAAAAACGCTGAATGTTCTGTTGAACTTCCCATAGCAAATTCATCCATATTTAATTTTCCAAGATATACTAAATCTTCATCATTTAATTTTTCTATAACAGTTGCATTATAAGGTGCAACAAAATTTTCTAACATTTTTGAACTACAAGTTGTTTTTGTTCCTTCAATACACATATTATCTTTTATTCCTATTGGAATTCCTGCAAATTTGCTTAACTTTTCTCCATTTTTTCTTTTTTCATCTATTTTTCTTGCTTTTTCTAAAGCTGCTTCTTCTAAAGTTGAAACATAAGCTTTTACTTTTGGATCAATTTCTTTTATTCTATCAAAATAACTTTTAGTAATTTCTTCTGAACTTATTTCACCTTTTTCTAATTTTTCTATTAGCTCATGAACTGTATATTCATAAAGTTCCATTAACTTTCCTCCTTTTTATTTTTTAGGCATTATAGATATTTTATCTATTTTTTAAACAATAATAAAAATGTGGCCATGAGTAAACTCTTTTTATGCTTTCATTTTCCAGACCACGATTTACTCTAGTATCCATTATATAAGTTTTAATTCCTGCTTCTTGAACCATATTACAATTTTTATAACTATCATCTATAAAAACATCTACATCTTCAGACTTAGCTGCAATAAGCTTATTCTCTGCATTTATTATAAGTTTATCACAAGGAACGTCATTTTCTTTTATCCAATTTTCTGTAACTTCTCTAACATTAAAATTATTTGCTTCCCATCTTGCTGTTATTAAAACTATTTTATTACCTTCTTCATGAAGTTTAGTCAAATACTTTAAAGCTAAAGTTTTAGGTTTTGTTTCTTTTATAATTTTTTCGTAATATTCTTCTAAAAATTTATAGTCTTCTCCTTCTTCCCAATCATTCAAATCTCGCATATAAAAATGATTATCACAATTTGTTTTTTGATTTAATATTGGTTCTTTTTTCAAAGCATTTGCAGTATATTCTGCTGCATAGCTCATCATTACTTCATAGGTATCTGCGATTGTATCATCTATATCTATTCCAATTATCATATTATATCTCTTTTCTTTTTTTATATATTTCTTAAATACTAATTTAGTACTTTTGGTATTCTGAACATTCCTTCATCTTGACTTGGAGCATTTGAAAGCAATGATTCTCTATTATTAAAACTTTTAACCTCATCTTTTCTAAATACATTGCTCTTTTCATTTGATGCAATAGTTTCATTCATTCCATCAGTATTAACACTGTTTATCATATTAGCAAATTCTAAAATTTCTTGCATATCTTTTGTATATCTTTCTATTTCAGATTCAGAAAGATTTAAATCTGCAAGTTTAGCAATATGAATTACATCTTCTTTTTTTATTGCCATATAATTCATCTCCTTTCACATAATGCATTATTATATAATGAATTTCAAAAAAAAACAAGAAAAAAATCGCTATTTCTAGCGATTTAACTAAAATTTCTTATTTTTAATAAATTCCAATTCTTCCTAAAATTACTAACACAAAAGCTGATATTAATTTTATAATTGCGTATTTTTTTATACTATCTTTGTGTTCTTCTATTCCAAGTAAATCTTTTATTCCAAAATAAGTAAGAATTAGTGCTATTGCAGATAAAAGTGTAGTTATTGGACTTGTTATAATACTTATTCCTGGAATTATTTTTTCTATAATGTATATCACTTCATTACAAATTGTTGGAATTCCAGCAACTACTACAGTAGAAATAATTGTTATTAAAGATTTTTTATTTTGTTTATTAAATATTAAAATTACAACTGATGGAACTAAAATAAATAGTATTGGATTTATTACAGATACTATTACATTCATTATATTAGAACCAATACTTGCAAGTCTTCCATATTTTATTAAAGAAACTATTTGTGAAACAAATGAAGCTGCAATAAATATAATCATTAAGAAAATAACTTTTTTAAATACATTTTCTTCTTCATTTGCAACTCTTCTAACAGCTTCAAAAGGATTAGAAAACATTTCCTTAACAAAACCCTTAGTTTCTTCAGCATCTTGCTTTAAATTAACATTTTTTATAGAACTTTTAACTTGATTAACAGTTTCTTTTGTTTCGTTTTTTAATTGTTCTGTATCAACAGAAAATTTATCATCATCAGCCATAAAAAAATCCCCCTTATAATATTATGTTATTAATATACTTTATCGTCACAAATACATTTTCCGTAACAATCAGAAAATTGTTTAAATGCTATAACTACAAAATCATTTACAACCAAAGCAGCCATTGTTATTAAACACATTAAACCTATTGGTAAATTTATTGCAAGTATTAAACCTGAACAAATAGTTCCATATAACATTAAAAATCCTGATCCTAATCTTCCTGCATATAAACGATGAACTCCAAAAAATCCTAAAAACCAGCATAACATTAATGTTGTAAATCTATTCTTTTTACTTACATTTAAGTTTTCTTCCATTGTAATTTCTCCTTTTAACTATATAATTTTATACTTTATTATTATATTAAATGATTTTTTTTGTCAATAATTTTTATTAATGTTATAAAAATGAAATAATGCACTTATATTACAAAGTGCATTATTTAAAATTAGTTAAATTTTATTTCATTTCCATAGTATGCATCTAATAAAATTTGTTTAATTTCTGAAACAAGTGGAACTCTTGGGTTTACTGTTGTACATTGATCTTCAAAAGCTCTATCTGCTAATGTATCAACTTTTGCTAAAAATTCTGCTTCATCAATTCCACAATCTTTTAAAGATTTTTCTTCACCTAATTTTTCATTTAATTCTA
This sequence comes from uncultured Eubacteriales bacterium, assembly GCA_902492015.1. Lineage (GTDB taxonomy): Bacteria > Bacillota > Clostridia > TANB77 > CAG-508 > Scatovivens. The sequence goes on from CABUJR010000001.1 coordinate 80,112, forward strand.
ATACCGCTTTTACTAAAGAATTTACACCTTCTTGTGATGTAGAAGCTGGTAATCCTAATCTTCTAGCTAAATTTGCATATCTCTCATCTGCAACATAATGTTCATATTTTGGCCATGAAACCATTTTTGTTGGAGCTGTTCCATTATATTTTATTACATAAGGTAAAATTATAGCATTTGCCTTACCATGTGGAATATGGAATTCTCCTCCTAATTTATGAGCTATAGAGTGGTTAACTCCTAAGAATGCATTTGTAAATGCCATACCTGCTATACAACTTGCGTTATGCATTTTCTCTCTTGCTTCTTTGTTTGAGCCTTCTTCATAGGCTACTGGTAAATATTTAAATACCAATTCTACAGCTTTTTCTGCTAAACCATCTGTATAATCAGAAGCCATAACAGATACATAAGCTTCTAAAGCATGTGTTAAAACATCCATACCTGTATCTGCTGTTAATTTTTTAGGTAATGTCATTACTAAATCTGGATCTACTATTGCAACATCTGGTGTTAACTCATAATCTGCTAGAGGATATTTCATATTTTTCTCTTTATCAGATATAACAGCAAATGAAGTTACTTCTGAACCTGTTCCTGAAGTAGTTGGTATAGAAACCATTTTACATTTTATTCCAAGCTTTGGGAATTTATATGTTCTTTTTCTAATATCCATAAATTTTAATTTTAAACCTTCAACATCAGCATCTGGATATTCATAGAAAAGCCACATTCCTTTTGCTGCATCCATTGCACTACCACCACCAAGTGCGATAATTACATCTGGTTTAAATACATTCATTGCAGCAACACCTTTTCTTATTGTTGTAAAAGATGGATCTGGTTCTACTTCTGAGAATATTTCTGCATGAACATAAGACATTCTTTTTCTTAAATGATATAAGATTTTATCAACATATCCAAATTGTACCATTGATGGATCTGTTACTATAAATGCTCTTGATATATCAGGCATTTTTTCTAGATATGCTATAGAGCCTGCCTCAAAGAATATTTTTTCTGGAACTTTAAACCATTGCATATTAACCCTCCTCTTAGCAACTCTTTTTATATTTATTAAATTAACTGATGATACATTTGATGTTGTAGAATTTCCTCCGAAAGTACCACAACCTAATGTTAATGATGGCATATTTGTATTATAAATATCACCTATTGCTCCATGTGTTGATGGAGAATTTACTATTATTCTTCCTGTTTTTACTGTTTTAGAAAATTTTAATATTGTTTCTTTATTTTCAGAATGGATTACAGCAGAATGTCCCATTCCACCAAATTTTATTAATCTATCTGCTAAATCAATTCCATCATCTGATGTTTTTACAGTATAATATGCTAATACTGGACTTAATTTCTCTTTAGAAAATGGATGTTCATCACCAACTCCATTTTCTTTTACTACTAATACTTTTGTATTTTCTGGAATTTTAAATCCAGCCCAAGTAGCTATTGTTAGTGGACTTTGTCCAGCTATTGCTCCATTTAATTTATTATTATGTTCTTTATCAAACATAACCTCTTGAAGTTTTGCTTTTTCTTCTTCATTTACAAAATAGCAATTAAGTTGTTTCATTTCTTTTTCAAAGTCTTTTGCTATTTCTTTGTCAACTATAACAGATTGTTCTGAAGCACAAATCATACCATTATCGAAAGATTTAGACATAACTAAATCTGTAACAGCTCTTTTTAGTTTAGCTGTACTATCTATATAACAAGGTACATTACCTGGTCCAACTCCTAAAGCAGGTTTTCCACTTGAATATGCAGCTTTAACCATGCCAGAACCACCTGTTGCTAAAATTAAATCAACATCAGGATGATTCATTAATAAGCTAGTTGCTAAAACTGATGGTTTATCAATCCATAATATACAATCTTCTGGAGCTCCTTCAGAAACAGCTGCTTTTCTAACAACTTCTGCTGCTTCCCTACTACAATTTTGTGCAGATGGGTGAAAACCAAAAATTATAACATTTCTTGTTTTAGCTGAAATCATAGATTTGAACATAACTGTTGAAGTTGGATTTGTAACAGGTGTTACTCCTGCAATTACACCAATAGGCTCAGCAATTAAAGAATATCCTTCTTCTTCATTTTTAGAAATTACACCAACTGTTTTATCATTTTTTATACTATGATAAACATATTCAGTTGCAAACATGTTTTTAGTTATTTTATCTTCATAGATACCTCTACCTGTTTCTTCAACTGCCATTTTGGCTAATCTCATGTGATTATCAAGTCCAGCCATAGACATTTTCTTTACTATTCTGTCAACTTGTTCTTGATCTAATTTTTTATATTCTTCTGAAGCTTTCCTTGCTCTTTTAACAAGATCATTAATCATCTTCTCAATTTCAAGTCTTTCTTCATCCGTTACTTCTGCCATAACGTACCTCCTTAATTTTTATTTTCTTTATTAGTATATATATAATTTAAAACAAATACAAGATATTTATACCAAAAATTTGCTACATATTTTGTTAAAAAAGAGACGAATTTAATAAAATTCATCTCTTTGATTGAATAATATCTTAATTACTATTTTATTTCAAATTCTTCTGAATAGACTAGGTTGTCCTCTTGATAACTACCTGCGTTTTTTCCTATTCTGTATATTCCATCTTCTAAACTACCATAGTACTCATTCCATTTTATATTAAATGTAACTTGATTTTTTTCATCTCTTTTATATGCAATTAGTCTTGTAATTTTGCTTTTAGTTGGTTCAATTTCTTGCCACTCGTCTCCATCTTTTCTTTCAATTATATAGTCTTCTCCCCATCCATATTGATCTTCATTATTATCTGTTATAACAACAGTAACTCCATCTCTACTTATTGTATCTTCCAAAACTTCTATTGTTACATTCTCTATGCTTCTATTGTAATTTAATTCTATATTAGTTGAATTATTTACATCTTCAGTTTCGTGACTAATATCTGGTGTGTAAGCAGTAGTAAAACTCTGTTCTTTTTCAGTTTCACTATTTAGTTTTTTGCTTTTTTGAGAAAATATAGTTATAATTATATTTTTATAATTTAAAACAATGATTCCAATTAAAATTATTAAAACTATTAACAAAAACTTTATTTTCTTATTCATAATTTTCTCCCCAACGTATTTAATATTTATTCAAATCTTTACTCTCATTTATTTTAATTTATTGAAATCACTAATTAACATATATCACATATCATATTAATAATCAATATTTGGTAAATACTTTATATAATAAACATCTAAAATTTTCATATAATATAAAAAACTTAGATATTTATGCAACAAATCATAAACATCTAAATTTTAATTTTCTAATATAAATAGTTTAGTGGATTTACAGGTGTACCATTTATTCTTATTTCTAAGTGTAAATGTGGTCCTGTTGAATTTCCTGTAGAACCTACTGCTGCAATAGTTGTATCTGGTCCAACGCTTTGTCCAGGTGAAACATATAATGCGCTACAATGTGCATAATATGATTGAATACCATTTCCATGATCTACTATTACTAAATTTCCATAAGTTCCTTTATAAGCAGCAAAGCTTACTGTTCCTTGAGCAATAGCTCTTATTCCAGTACCTGCAGATGCTGATATATCAACACCTGTATGTGCAGAAGATCTTACAGAACTTCTACTTCCAAATCTTGATGATATAGAACCACTTACTGGTACTGAAAGTGCAAGCCCATTTAAGCTTCCAGATGGTGCAGAACTTGCTGTTGTACTTGTTGCTAAACGCATACTTTTAGCTTTCTTTTCTGCTGCTTCTTTTTCAGCTTTTTCCTTTGCTATTCTTTCTTCTTCAGCTTTTTTAGTTTCATATTCAGTAACTTTTGCAACCTTAAAATCATTTAAAGTATTCATTGCTACTTCTTTTGAATCTATTTTTAAGTCTGTTGAATATACATCAATTATACCTAATTTAAGGTCAACTTCTGGTGTTAATCCGTTTTTTAAATCGTTTATAATGCTCTCAGCTTCTTCTTGAGTTGCAACAATTACTTTTTGCTCTCCATCAGATGTTACAGCAAAAGCTTTATAAGTTGTAGTTGTTGCATTTTCAACAGCAAGCATTACTTCTTTTTCTTCTATTGCTTTATCCCTATTAATTAGTTTTAATTCGTACTCTGGTAATGTTTCAATTTCCTTATATGCAATATTACCAGAAGTATCATTTATATATTGTTCAATTTTTCTTTCTATTCTTTCTTTATTATTTACAAATCCAATAGTTTCACCTGATATTGTGACTTCATATGCAGGTTTGTATTTTATACCTACTACAGTTAAAACCATAGCAGAACCTATTGTAACAAGTTTTAGGGTTTTTGCAGCTTCTTTTGTATAATATTTAACCCAATTTACTAAAATAAAATTCACTCTCCTTTTTAAGCTTTTTTAAATGCGTCACTAATCACTATTATACTATAAAAATAATGCCATTTCAACAACAAAAATTCTTGTTAAACAATTTTAAACACATTTATCCTATTTTTTTCTTTTGTGCTTTAGTCATATTTATAGTTTACTTTTTGTTATTCGTTTTTTCTTGCTTTTTCTTCATTTTTCTATGCATTCGATTTTTTGTCTTTTTGTTTTTGGTGGTATTTTTTGCTTTTTTTATATACATTTTTTATTATTTTTCCCAAAAATTTATAAAAAAACATAGTAAATTTTTGAAATTTTGTTAAGTTAATACTATTTAAAATTTTGAGTTTATATTATTCTTTTAGTAAATTTACAAAAATTTATATTTCATATTATATTATATTAATAAAAAAAGATAAGAATTACAAAATTCTTATCTTTCTAATTTTTAATTTTTATTAGAGATTAACGACCTCCGCCGCCTCCGCCGCCTCCGGCCAAAACCTCCTCCACTAGAAAATCCTCCTCCTGAACCTGTGCCAGAAGAATAATTTGTTACACTTCCTATAGAAGAATTTATATTATTAATAAAATTAAAGTTATTATTACTACTTAACATATACATATACACATAGTGACTTCTTAAATACTGTTCATCATTTAATTCTGGATATCTCACTTTTAATTGTTTTATTACTTTATCTGATATTCCAAATACAGTTGCGAAAACTAAAAATTTTTCCCATAATACCAAATCTGGAACTTCTTTTTCATCAAGCATTGAAAAGTCTTCCATATACTTTTTTAAAGCTTTCCATTTTTCTTTTTCATCAATTCCTTTTTGAGTAAATCCATTATTTCTATTAGCCATCATTATTAATAGCACAAAATTTATTATCGATAATGCAATTACAATCAGCATAAGTATTAAATTCATCTCATTAGAAGCTAATATAAAAATACTCATAAACATAGCAAGAAAAATATATAATATTGACATTACTGATAAATTATTACCTGTTTTCCTTATTGTTTTATCAAATAACTCTTTTTCTTCTGATTTTTTCTCTGCTATATTAGAAACTTCGGTTATTAAACTTCTAGTACTGCTATAATGACTATTACAATATTTTTGAAATTCTTTCATTGAAAATTTATTATTATCTTTAGGTATCTTTGTTAAAAATTTATAAACCTTTTCTTCATCTTCGGTTAAATCTTTTTTTCCTGACATATTTATAATAACATTTATATTTTTTTTACTTTCTGCATCTTGTTCAAAAGAGATCCAGCCTTTCAAGCAAAGATTTAACATAGTCGCAGATATTACTTGCCCTATTATTCCTTCAATAGTTGCTGTATAATACAAAAATGCTGCTTCTGCTGGTGATGCCGTTTCATCTGGAGTTTCTCTAAAATAGTCTATTTTTTGCATAGGTTCTAATTTAGGAGTTTGTTTTAATTTTTTTATATTTTTAATAGCTTTATAAGCTAAAAATGCAGAAATAACTATTGCACTAATCATAACTATTTTGGAAAATATTTCTTGTTTTTTGGCTTCCATTTTCCTTTTATTATTTGCTTCATCTGCCCATTTAGTTTCTTCTGAAATAATAGTATCTAGTTTGGTAACATCAGATTTTTTTGTAACATTTTCAAAAACTCCTACTGGTGTAGCAATTCTAATTTCTAAAAAATTTTTACTTGGTAAATCAGTTACTGAAAAACTTATACTTGTATTAGAATCTTTATTTATAGTACCATTTAAAGGTCCATGTGCCCATACTCTCAAATCTTCCAAATTTTCTATCCCTACTGGAAGATTTATTTTTCCACTTATTTTATCAACAGACATTCCAAAATCATCGCCAATTAACTTCCAATAGATTTCAGCACAATCAGTATATTTTACTACATGACCTTTTACAGTATATTTAATTATAAATTCTCTTGTTTTAGTACTTCCTTGATCAACTCCCCAAGCAATTTCAAATAAACCATCTTGATTTGTTAGAGCTTGGAAATTGTTCTTATCTACATGATATTGATACTCATCAGATTTGTTAAAATTTTTTATTCCATTAGTGATTTCTGTTACTGAAACATCTGTAATTTCATCATAACTACCGTCTTTTTCAAAAGTTTTGAACAAAGTATTAGTATCTGAAATAGTTACTTTCCAGTCTTCTGTTATAATCATATCACCTGAATTTGTAACTTCAATGTCAAATTTTAATTCTTTCATATCTTGACTTGCATACGTTTTATTAGGACATAAAACAAATACTAGTATTATAAAAAATATAAACAAACATATTTTATTCAAACTTTTATTTTTCATAAAATCCCCCTTATTTTTCAAGATTATTTTTTACTACTAAAGCTTTTGCCATTGCTTTTTCAAATGCTCTAGTTCTACCATACATCTCATTTAATCGTTTATATTCTTCTAAAAGCTCTTGTCTCTGTGACTCTAAAAGTGGAGGTAGACTTCCTTTATTTTGTCTTAAAGTTTGTTGCATATCATCTGGCAAATCTTTATAAATTGGTGGCATTCCAAGTATAGAAAAATGCATTGCATCCAATGGATCCACTTCTTCTATATCTGGATATATATCTTCTAAGCCAACTAAAAAAGTTCTTCCTTGATATATATCATCTAATTTTTTTAGACCACCATTTTCATTTCTAACTCTTTCAATCTTTATAACATCTAATCTATTGGGAAGTCTAGTAGCTTTACTAAAATATTTTCCCTTATTAGTAGTTTGCTCTGTTGATAAAATTTCTTCAATTCCATCATCATTATAAGTATTTAGAGTAACTGTTTGTATATTTCCATCTCTGTCCTTTTCAGTTCTTAATCTTCTTAATTTATCATCTGTGGCATCAACATAGTATTTACTAGTAATTATTGTAGAATCAGGTCCAATTCCATCAAATAATATTAAACTTCCATTTTGTTCTACCACAATAATAGAATTTAATAATTCTTTTGATTTATCTGAATAGCCTTTGCAATCTGATTTTCTAAGAAAATTAGACAACCTCCAAAGTATAGAATCATATCTAGGATGTTCTGATATATAACTTGATATACCTCTTTCGTATAAATATTGGTCTACAAACTCTCTAATTCGCATAATTTCAAGTTTTTTCTCTTCTTTTTTACTATCTTGCATATTTTTACACCCCTATTTAAGTTTCATTGATAATAATTTACTTATACCCTTTTCTTCCATTGTAATTCCATAAACAGTATCCGCTGCTTCCATAGTTCCTTTTCTGTGAGTAATTACTAAAAATTGAGAATCTTTTGAGAATTTTTTCAAATATTCTGCAAATCTATAAACATTAACATCATCAAGGGCTGCCTCAATCTCATCTAATACACAAAATGGTGCTGGATTCATTTTTAATATAGCAAATAGTAAAGCAATCGCTGTAAATGCTTTTTCTCCACCTGATAGAAGCATCATATTTTGCAATTTTTTTCCTGGTGGTTGAACTGCTATATCAATTCCACACTCAAGTATATTTTCTTCATCAGCAAGAATAAGTTCTGCTTTTCCTCCACCAAATAATTCTGTAAATACTTCTCCAAAGTTTTTATTAATGATTTTAAATTGTTCTGCAAATTGTTTTTTCATTGTTTCTGTCATTTCAGAAATTATCTTTTTTAATTTACTACTAGAATCTTCTAAATCTAATCTTTGTTCGCTCATAAAATCATATCTTTCTTTAAGTTCTTGATATTCTTTTATTGCATCAACATTTATGCTTCCTAAATCTCTAATTTCATTTCTTAAAGAATTTACTTGTTTTTGAACCTCTGTAGGATTTTTTATTTTCTCAATATTTCCTACAGTATTTGGTGTTAATTCATATTCTTCCCACATTTTGTTAATTATTTGGTTTAATTCAAGCTCTATTTTTGATTTTTTCAAATCTAATTTTGAAATATGATTTTTCAAATTTTCTATTTTTTCATTTTGCTCTTCAATATCTTTTTCAACATTATTTAATTTTTCATTTTTATTTGTTCTTTCTTGTTTTAATTTTTCAACTTTATCAGAACTTTCTAAAATTTCTTTTTCTAAATCAATAATTTTTTGTTTTGTTTCTGTTATTTTTAGCTCTATATCTTGATTATCAACCAAAATTTTTTCTCTAGTAGATTTTTTATTTTGTATACTCAAAGTATTTTTATCAATTTCTGAAGTTATTCTTTCCATAATTTCATTTATAGACATCTCACTCTCATCAAAAGATGAAACTGAAATTTTTAAATTTGTAATATCAAAATTTAAATCATCTATGTATTTTTGATTATCTTTATTTAATTTTGTAAATTCTTCAATTACAATATTCAAAGATGCATTTTCTTCGTCCATTTTTGAAACTTTTTCATTTAATTCTTTTTGTTTTAAAATATTTTCTTCTTTCTCACTTTTTATATTATCTAAATCTGCTCTTAATTTAGATAATTTATAGTCAAGCTTTTCTATTTCTAGGTCAATACTATCTATTTTCTGTTTTTCAGTAGCATAAACTATTTCTAGTTCTTGTGCTTCTTTTTGTTTTTCTTCAAATTTTGTTAACAAACTTGAAATACTATTTTCATATTTTTCTTTTTCTTCTTGTAGTTTTTCTATTTTATTTTTTATTTCAGATAAATCTTTTTCTAGTATTTTTATTTCTTTTCCTCTTCCTAAAATACTAGCTGTTTTTGTTGCAACAGAACCTCCACTTATAGCACCAGAAGGATTTATTACATCTCCTTTTAAAGTTACTATTTTAAATTTATAAGAATTTTGTCTTGCAAGTTTTATTGCAGAATTAATGTCTTCTACAATTACAGTTCTTCCTAACAAGCTTAATATAATTTCATTATATTTTTTATCTGTTTTAACTAAATCAGAAGCAATTCCAATTATTCCATCTATTTTGTTTGTATTTATTCCAGATACTTTTTGCCCTTTTACAGAAGAAATTGGTAAGAAAGAAGCTCTACCCAAGTTATTATCTCTTAAATAATTTACTAGTTTTTTTGCTTCTTCTTCAGTATCTGTAACTATATTTTGAATACTTGCACCTAAAGTCATTTCTATTGCAAGTTCATATTTTTTTTCTACAGAAATTAAGTTAGCTAAAACTCCATGAACACCTTTAGCAAGAGAGGAATCTTTTTCTGTTGCTTCTATTAATGCTTTAACACTTTTTGCATATCCTTCCTTTTCTTTTTCTGTTTCAACTAAAAATTTATATCGTGCTTCTTTTATTCTATATTCAGATTGATGTACATTAATTTTTGTATCATAATCTTTTAATTTTTGAGAGCTTACATCTTTCTCACTTTTCATCTCTAATAGTTTTTTATTTATACTATTTTTACTTTTTTCTAATTCATAAAATCCTCTAGAGCTTTCTTCTTTATTAGTTCTTGTAGAATCAAGTTCTGATATAGTTTCTTGAATTTCATTTTTTAGAGTTTTTTCTCTTTTTTCTAAATTTTCATAATTTGCTTTTTCTGTATTTACTTCTGCTATTATTTCATATTTATCATCAATATTTTTTTGTACAATTTGTTTTTTACTTTCTATTTCTAGCTCTTTTTCAGATAAAGTTTTTGAATATTTAGCTAGTTCTTCCTCTTTTTCTTTTAATTCTTTTTCAAATTTTTCTTTATTGGTAAATAAATTATTTTTCTTTTCTAATTTCTGATTTTTCTCTTCTTCTAATTCTTTATTTTGTTTTTCTAAATCTTCAATTTCAAGAGCATATCTTTCATAATTTTCTTTATTATTAGATAGTCTTTCTGTTAATACACCTATTTCTGAATTATATTGTTCTCTTTTTTGGTTTCCTTCAAAACCTAAATTTTGAGTTTCCTCAATCCTTTCAATTAATAAATCTACTTGCTCTTTTAATTCTTCTTTTTTTACTTGCAATTCATTTAAGTTTTCATTCTCTCTAACTTGGTTTGTTTCTAGAATTTCTATATTTTCAAGTATATCATCAATTTGCTTTTTAAAATCTTCTATATTATACAAAAATAAACCAACTTCGATATTTTTAAGTTCTTCTCTTAAATTCAAAAATTTCTTTGCTTTTTCTGATTGATTTTTTAGTGGTTCTATATTGTTTTCTATTTCTGCAATAATATCATTTATTCTTAATAAATTTAATTTTGTCTGCTCTAATTTTTTCTCTGAATCTGCTTTTCTAGTCCTATATTTTACAATTCCAGCAGCTTCTTCAAAAATATGTCTTCTATCTTCTGATTTATTACTTAAAATTTCCTCTATTTTTCCTTGTCCTATAATAGAATATCCGTCTTTTCCTATACCAGTATCCATGAATAATTCTAAAACATCTTTTAATCTACAAGGTGTTTTATTTATAAAATATCCTGTTTCTCCACTTCTATATATTCTTCTAGTTACAACTACTTCATTATATTCAATAGGTAATTTTCCATCTGAATTATCAATAACCATTGAAGCTTCTGCATAACCTAAAGATTTTCTATTTTGAGTTCCTGCAAAAATAATATCTTCAGATTTTGTACCTCTTAATGATTTTAAACTTTGTTCTCCCAAAACCCATCTAATACAATCTGAAATATTACTTTTTCCAGATCCATTTGGTCCAATTACTGTTGTTATTCCTGGCATGAATTCTAATACTGTTTTATCAGCAAAAGACTTAAATCCATACATTTCTAATCTTTTTAAATACATATTCTTCTTCCTTTATTTTTCTACATAAAACTATACATATAATATTATAGTTTTTAGTTTTTTTCAAGTATTTTATAATCTCAAAAAACATAATTATTTCTAATATTTTCACTTGACCTTGTTTTTATTAAGATATAAAATATTTATAAGATACAAACGAGGAGAAATAAATGAAAGAAGTTTTTGATTTTTATAATAGTACATCAATAAAATCTTATAATTTAGATGAGACTATTCGTTATCAATTAAAGATGTTAGATGGATTAGATGCTTTTACAAGACGTCATTCTGATAATGTTGCAAATATAACTTGTAGATTATGTGAAAAGCTTGGTTTATCAAAAGGTTTCACTATTTATTGTACAACTTGTGCATATTTACATGATATTGGGAAAATATTTATTCCACCTGCTGTTCTTCAAAAACCTGGAAAATTAACAGATGAAGAATATGAAATCATGAAAACACATACATCTATAGGGTATAAAATTTGTATGAATGATTTAAAATTACGTCCTTATGCTGCAGGTACTCTTTACCATCATGAAGCTTTAGACGGTACAGGCTACCCACATGGTGTTTTAGGAAATAAAATTCCTTATGAAGCTCAAATCATTAGAGTTGCAGATGAATTTGAAGCAATTACAGCCAAAAGGCAATATAAAAGCCATATTGGAGTTGTTGATGCTTTAAATATATTAATAGACCATGCAAGACCAACTGTTCCAAAAAATGTTGGTGATGCTTTAAAAAGAATGGGACTTGGTGGAGTTGGAAAAATAGATAAGAAAATATTAAAAGCATTATTTAAAGTAGTAATTGATGATACTGAATATGAGATTGTTGCTAGAACTGACTATTTAAGATTTTTAAAAGAAGAAATTAAAAGAATAAGTGATGCTCAAAGATATTATGATAAAATGATGGCAGCTCTTACAAAAGATAAAAAAGAATATTATAAATTAGAAATAAAATGTTATTTAAAACCTCATGAAGATCCAGAAAAAATACCTCAAATGTTAGAAGAATTCCATGAGGCATATAAAGTAAGAAAAGCTCATATTGCAAAACTATATGATGAAGTAAAACAAATAAAAAGATTATCAATATAAAAAATAAACTGAACTAAATATTTAGTTCAGTTTATTTTTTATTTAGTTTTTTATTAATATTGTCTTCCCCAAACTACCATTTTAGTAGCTTTCTTTCCACAGACAGGGCATACATCAGCTAATTTTTCTTGAACAAATGGAATACATCTTGAATGTGCACCTGTAACTTCTTTTATTTTGTCTTCACATTCAACATTTTCACACCACATTGTTTTTATGAATCCTTGATTTTCTTCCATTTTTTGAGTCATTTCATCTAAAGTATATGCAACTGTAGTTTTTTCTTCTCTTCTTTTTAAACATTCATTATACATATTACTTTGAATTTCTTCTAATAAAGTTTCTAGCCTCTCATCTAATTTTTCAAGTTCTACTGTTTCTTTTGCACCTGTATCACGTCTTACTAAAACAGCTTGATTGTTTTCTATATCTTTTGGTCCAATTTCTACTCTAACTGGCACTCCTCTCATTTCCCAATCATTAAATTTAAAACCAGTAGAACAATTATCTCTATCATCTAATTTTGTTCTATATTTTTTATTTAAGTTTGAATATATTTCAGAAACTTTTTCCAAAACACCTTCTTTGTGTTGTGCTATTGGAACAATAACAACTTGAATTGGAGCAACTTTTGGTGGTAACTTTAACCCTCTATTATCTCCATGAGCCATAATAACAGCACCAATTAATCTTGTACTAATTCCCCAAGAAGTTTGATAAGCATATTCTTCTTTTCCTTCTCTATTTTGGAATTTTATATCAAATGGTTTAGTAAAGTTTTGTCCAAAATAATGTGAAGTTCCTGCTTGAAGTGCTCTACCATCATGCATCATAGTTTCTACAGTGTATGTACTATCAGCACCAGCAAATTGTTCTTTTTTAGTTTTTTGACCTTTTAATACAGGAATTGCTAAAAGATTTTCTATTACATCTGCATAAATATCAAGCATCAATAATGTTCTTTCTTCTGCTTCTTTTGCTGTTTCATGAACTGTATGACCTTCTTGCCATAAAAATTCTCTTGAACGTAAAAATGGTCTTGTTTCTTTTTCCCATCTTAAAACATTACACCATTGATTTCCAAGTATTGGTAAATCTCTCCAAGATTTAACCCATTTTGAATACATTGTTGACATCATAGTTTCTGATGTAGGTCTTATACAAAGTCTTTCGTCTAGCTCTTCTCCTCCACCCATTGTAACCCATGCAACTTCTGGAGCAAAACCTTCAACATGATCTTTTTCTTTTTCAAGCATGCTTTCTGGTATAAGAACTGGCATATAAAGATTTGTTATACCAACTTCTTTAAATTTTTTATCTGCATAATTTTGAATGTTTTCCCAAATTGCATAACCATAAGGTCTTATTGCTATACAACCTTTTGTATCTGTATAATCTGCAAGTTCTGCCTTTCTTACAATATCTGTATACCATTGTGCAAAATCATCTTCTATATTTGTTATTTCTTTTACAAATTCTTCTTTTTTCATAATTAACCTCCAACTTTATAAAATATAATAAAAATTATTATATTTCTTATTCTTCATTATTTTCCTGTTTTTCTAATTCTTCGCCTTCCCTTGCGGGCATTGGAGCCTCAATTATATCATCTATTACAATTTGTTCATTTTCATCTAGTTTATATCTTGGAAGTTCTGGAAGCTCTTCTAAACTTGTTATTCCAAACATTTTCATAAATTTGTTAGTAACTCTATACATAGTTGGTTTTCCTGGTGCATCCAACTTTCCAGCTTCTTCTATTAAATCAAATTCTAATAATTTATAAACTGTTCCATCAGCATTTACTCCACGAATTGCTTCTATTTCAGATCTAGTAACATTAGGATTATAAGCAATTATAGATAAAGTTTCTAATGCAGCATTAGAGATATTTGGCTTAGCACGATTATCAAATAGTGGATAAATATACTCATAAAATTCTTTTTTTGTACATAATTGATAACCATCATTTACCTTTATTATCTCAAGTCCACTATTAAAAGCTTCATATTTAGTTTTCATATTTAATATAATTTTATCAATATCTTCTGCACTTAGTTCAAGCACGTTAGTTAATTCTTTTACAGAAACTTCTCTGCCTGCTGCAAAAAGCATTGCTTCAATTATAGATTGTTCTTTACTAAACTCCATATTTTCCTCCTTTAATAGTATTCTTATATTATTACATGAAATTAGCTTATTGTCAATATTTTATTCCTTTAAAAGCTGATTAAATCTAGGATTAGCTGATTTTTTTATTGTAAATCTATAAATTGACATAATATTTTCAATATGTTATAATTAATGTGTAGTTTATTTTATTAGAGGTGAAAAACATGGATAAAAAAGATAGAAAAGTTGAAAATGAAAACAATGAAGAAATTGAAGTAGTAATTGGTGATGATTCTATTTTAGATATATCAGAAGTTGGAGATTGTATGAATGATTTAAGACCAAAAGATTCTGTAAAAAATAGAAAAAATTACATTATTCCTACAGTAAAAAAGAAAAAAGAAGATAAAAAAAATAAAAAAGAAGAAAATAAATAGACTACTTCAAAAAAAAGATATCCTCCAGAAATTAAATTTCTGGAGGTTTTTCATTTATTTTTTATTCAAAACATTATTTATATCTGAAACCTTAAGGTTTGTTCCATAAAAATCTTTTCTACTGCATCCAGCTCTTCCACCACCTGCACAAGCACAGGCACAAGCACAACTACTTACACATGCACAGCTACTTACACATGAAGAATGATAATGATGATATCCTCTACCATATCCAAAACCTCTACGAGAACTATAACTTGGTGTTATAAGCATCATGCTAAAAAATACTACAAAAAATATAATAGATATAGCAATAGCACCTTTAGCTTGAGAATCTTCTTGTTTTTTAATTATATTTGAAACTTGTTTATTAGTATTTAAATCTTTAAATGCAGAAGTATTATACTCTACTTCGGCTTTTAGTTTTTTTCCTTTTCTTAAACTATCTTTCCATACATAATACCCATCTGAATTTTTTTCTTTAGTTGTTGCTTTTAAAACATTATCAGATTTCCAAAGTATTTGTATATCTTTAACTGCTATATCATCAAACCATCCTGGAGTAAATTCATAGCTACATATATCATTTTTTATAGAATACATATATGATTGATGAATACTAAAAGAAAAATTTACCACATTTCCTTTTGTATAAGATTTATCAAAATAAATCTTAATAAAATCACCACCACTACTAGAATATGAAATACTACTAATATTTGATGATAATGCCTTTATATTATCTACCTTTGAATTTGGAATTCCTATTTTTACCCAATTTAATGGTCCTTCTGAGGTAGAATCCAAAACTTCCCACTCAATATTATATTTTATATTTAAACTACCATCTGTTCTTGGATTTACTGTTATATAATATTTATTTATAGAATCTAAATCTTTTGCAAATATTGGAGTACAAAACATTAAGCTTATAAACAAACTTATAATGAATATAAAAACAATACAATTAATTTTTTTATTTTTCATTTATTTTGCCTCCTCTCAATGGACATATAAGACTAACTTTGCTAGAATTTTTTCTAATTTTTTCACACTTTTTACTTTTCCAAATTTTTTTCCATCTCACATCTAGTATATTTCCAAGAGAGGCTTTTTCTCCCAACCAGCTTTGACATGGCATTACGTCTCCATTTGGTGCAACAGCCATATTGCTTAAACAAGCTCCACAAGAAGGTATATCTAGTTTTAATTTCCTTAATTTTTCTTCTTTTATCCAACCAGGTGATGTAAAACTAATTTCCATGTCATTTCTATTTGCAAATCTACATGCATCTTCAATAATTTTAGTTATCTCTTTTTCAGTTAATTGAGTTGCAATCGACTCTTCCTTAGTTGCATTGCCAGTAACAATAAGTCCTGAAGCTGAAGCATAAATAATTCCTAGTTCTTTGGCAAATTTTAATGTTGATTTATAATCTTTATTTAAAGAGCAAAGAGGTGTATTTATACTAACATTTAAACCTGCATTAATAGCATTTTTTATACCTTTAACAGTCTTATCAAAGTTATTTGCTCCAACTAATTTATTATGTATATCTGGATTATCTGAATATAATGTTACTTGCACACTATCTAAACTTGCTTTATATAGTTTCTTACATAATTCTTTTGTAAGAAGCACTCCATTTGTATTTAATCTAGTAACAAACCAATCAGCATACTCCACAAGTTCTACTAAATCCTTTCTTAAAGTAGGTTCTCCACCAGTAAAAGTTAGTTGAGGAATACAATTTTCTTTACAAATATCTATAACATCTTTCCATTCTTCTGTATCTAATTCTTCTACTTCAGCATATTGCTGATTAGCTGCATAGCAATGTAAACACTTCTGATTACAATTCCATTTTTCATTTTTTACCATAGAACTAATCATTAAATCCATTCGATGAGGACCTCTCATAAATTTAGCAAAATCTCCTAATGACATTTGTCCAACATCTACATTAGTAGGTTCTTTTCTTGAAACAGCTACAAAAAAATTAACCATCTCCATTAAATCTTCTTTAACTTCAATTCTTCCTGCATCAGGATATATTCTTCTTAATTTATCAACTGTTGTATTAATAATTTTTTTAAGTTTTTCGTCTGAAATTTCTTGATTTTTAAATTTATTTACTTCATTTATAAATATTGAAAGTAAAATTGTCCAGCCTTCTTTAAGTGGTATAACATCTTTTCCATTTACAATCACAACACTTGGTCTACTTCTAAACCATGAAAATTTAGAAGGTACTAAATGTAATCTAACAGCACCAGGCATTTCTGGATTTAAAGTAGTATGTATAATTTTATTTAAACATTTTTTTTCATATCTTTTTTCATTTAAATTCATAATATAAAACTCCTTTTAATAATCATACGTGTATGCTGAACCTAAAACTAATTCATATCTTAAATACTCTACTTCATCATAACTTTCATCCTCATTTAGAATTTTGAATTCTTCAAGTTTAAAGTTACTGTTTTTGTCTATATCATATTCATAAATTGTATCAACACCCAAAATATTATTATTTTCATCATAATATATTAAAAAGAATTCTAGTTCGTCAATATCTTCAGATGATGAATTTTTACCAGTTATAACAATTTCGTATTCATCTTTATCTTTTACTTCATAAGTTACACTACTTTTCAAAGACTTTATTTTTAAATCTGCATATTCTTTTGTTATTAAAAATTCATATCTATTATATTCTTCAGGAGTATTAGTAAAAGTTACATAGTAATCTATATTTGGCTCTAAAATACTAATTGCATTTTCTGCTATTTTTATTGGTTTATTTTCTTGATTATAGAAAATAACTTGAATTAAAATCCCTGTAGTTGCCTCTGCATTTTGGTTATTTATAACAATTCCTAAATTTCCATTTATATCATTGAATTCTTTTGAAATTGCTATGTTTTTTGCTTCTTCTTCAAATGCTTTTTCTGTATATTCATCTAATTCTTCATATTCAACATTTTCACTATAAAGCCAATCATCATCAATATCACTATTATAAAATTGGTCTTTATTTTCGGATAAGTATTCCCCAAAACCTATTAAAGCTTCTTTAGCTAACCTTTTGTCTTTAGTTGAATACAAATAAAATCCTAAAATTAATATAAAAACTGCAATAATTAAAATAATTGTTCCAAGATTCAATCCTTTTCTACTAGATTTTATTACAGAATTACTATCTTCATCTAAGCTATTAATTTCATCAATTACTTTTCTACTATCCATATTTACTTTAAACTCCTCCCCTATAAAATTTTATCAATATTCATTTTTTATTTCAATATAAATTACATTTATTTTAAAACAAAAAATATAATATAATATTTTTTGTTTAATATTTGAATTTTTACTTGACAAACACACATAATACTATTATAATAATATCTGCAATGTTTATGGCGACGTAGCTCAGTTGGCTAGAGCATCCGGTTCATACCCGGCAGGTCGTAGGTTCAAGTCCCACCGTCGCTACCATTATCCAGCTATTTTAGCTGGATTTTTTATTTTCAAAAAATCTTGAATAATTTTGTAAGTGGTTGTAAGAGTTAGGTTACAGCCATTTTTATTTTTAGACGTTCTCAAACTTTCTCAAAATTTGTCATCTTTTTCAACCAATTTTTCAACCAAAATTTTAAAATTTCCTTTTTGGTTGAAAGATTCTTTCAACCAAATCAACCTTGGTTGAAGAACTGCAAGAGTAAGGTTATATTGATTTTTCTCAACCAATAGATATTTTAAATTTTCAACCAATATTAAAAAAGAGCGACTAAAAGTCGCTCTTTGAATATTATAATTCTTTTGTATCTTCAATGTCATCCAAATCGTTATTCTCATTATATTGAAGTAATTTTACTGCATTAAGCATATTTTCTTCCATATAATACTTATTAACTTTTTCAATTTCTTTTTCTTTGAACTTATCAAACACCGAAGTATATGTATTTAATGTAATAGAAACATCAGTATGTCCCATCATTTTTTGAACAACAACAGGAGCAACACCAGCCTCTATACAACGAGTTCCATAAGTATGTCTTAAACTATGAGTTGTAATATCATCAATGCCAAAATGTCTTTTTAATAATCTTTTAAGTTCAGTATTAACATTTACTCTATCAACATATTGTTTGTCCTCGGGTTTAAAAAGTAGATTTTCATCATTATTTTTTAAATCTTCTGACACTTGCATTTGTTCAATAATAGTATCTTTTAAGAATTCTGGCAATGGTATCATTCTTCTTCCAGCATAAGTTTTTGTTGTTTTTCCCATCATGACTCGTCCTTTTTCATCTTTAGTTAAAGTTCTTCTAATTGTAATTCTATTATCACGAAGATTAATATCACCTCTAGTTAAAGCCAATGCTTCACTAACTCTCAAACCACAATACATTTGAAGTAAGTAAACATTTTTGTATTTACAATCTTTTAAATCTTTATTTAATAAATAGTCTGTCAAAAGTTGCTGTTCTTCAACAGTCATTGCTCGAACTTCTTTATTTTCTTTATCACTTTTTGGCTTTATAACACTAACCATAGGATTTCTGCTAATATAACCTTTATCCATTGCAAGTTTAAAAGTACTTCCTAATTGTTGATATAATTTACTAAGAGTTGAATTGCTTAAATGTTTATATGAATTAATAAATGCTTGAATTTCATCACTCGTTATTTCATCTATCAATTGTGTTCCTATTGGAAATTTTGCAATTTGCTCTATTGTTTGTAAATTTCTTAAATAAGTTACTTCAGTTATTTGGTTTGTATCTAATTTTAATCTTTGGTTTGTTTTCATTAATTCACAAAATGGGATTCCGTGATGTTCTATATAAAGTGGATTTTCTTTTTGATACATAACAGTATCTAAGTATTTTTTTGCTTCATCTTTAGTTTTAAAAGATTTTGTTTTTGTTTTATTTTTACTTGTAAGTGGGTCAAATTCTAAAAAACGAACTTCCCATTTTTTTCTATCTTTTCTAAAGTATATTCCACCTTCACTTTTTGTTGGACTACTCATTAACAATCACCTCACTATCTCTATGTTGCATTTTCCAAACAATATAAGCAAGAGCACAAACTGTTTTAGTTTTACCAATATTTACTGCTGGAAAGTCTGGTCTTCTAAATAATTGATTTGCCAAATTTTCTCCCATTTTTAAATCTTTTGCAACCTCTGCAACAGTTAAATTTCTTAATAAATCGCCATATTTTTCTATTGTATATTCAATACATTTATTTACTATAAGTTCAGTTACACTCTTATTTTCACTTTGATATTTACCAACTTCTAAAAAATTTTTTTCCATTTCTTTGGCAAAATGCAGATATTGTTTATCGGTCATAGTCATATAGTAGTTAATAACTTTTATAGTATTATCATTTTCTTTTATTATCTTTTGTTCACTTCTTATTGAAGTTGGATGAGTAGTTGGTATTATCGGTGAATTTTCTTTTATTATCCTTTTTATATTCGATTTATTTTCCATATTTATCTTTACCTTTCTTACTTAATTTTTTTAAATTTATGTCTTTCAAGTTTTCACTTATTTCATCTTGAAAAGCTTGTAACTTTTCATAAATTTTTTCTTTTCTTATTTTAAATGAATCAATTATAGAAATAAACTTCGATTTTGAAATTTCATAGGTTTCTTCTATATACTCTAATGTTTTATTTATGAAATTCTTTAATTTAGAAATTTCTTCTTTTAGTTCTTCATTTTCAACAGATTTATTATTAAGTTCTATTTGCAATCTATCAATCTTATTTTGTTGATTAGATTGAATTTTCTTTTGTTCTTTTACAAATTCATTAATGTCATTATTTAAAGAAGTAAAAGTTCCTATCATTGTATTGCATTTGTTAATTACTCTTAAATAATCTTCATTAATTTTCTTTTTATTATTAGACTTTATTGGACTTTCTTGTTCTTTAAAGTTTAATGGAAGTTCACGAATTTTATAATCGGTAATTCTTTTAAATTCATCTAAATCATAATGTTTAGTATTACTGTTTTCTTTGCCTCGTTCTAAATCGAATCCAGCATTTCTAACTCGCTTATAAAAA
Source organism: uncultured Eubacteriales bacterium (assembly GCA_902492015.1). GTDB lineage: Bacteria > Bacillota > Clostridia > TANB77 > CAG-508 > Scatovivens. Next base: position 100,996 of record CABUJR010000001.1, read on the forward strand.
TTATCTTGAAGTCTTTTATAACTGTCTTTTCCTTTCCAATAACCACTAGAATCAAGTTTAATAATTTCCTTTCCACTTTTATCAATATGGTGCATAACTGGTATAAAAGATATGTGCATGTGTGGTTCTTTTTCATCTTTATGAACAACAGCATCCAATATAAATTCTTCACCTAGTCCTTTATATTCTGCAATAAAGTTAAAAGCTTCTTGAAAATATCTTCGTTCTTCATCAAGACTAATACTATTAAAGAAATCGTTGTCAGAAGTTACTATCATCTCGCAAACAACAACACGATTCTTTTTAATCATTTTAGTAGTTCCAAGCAAATTATATTTTTCAATTAACTTATGTACTTTTTGAGTAAAAGAAATAGGACTTTTCTTTATAAAGTAATTATCTTTTGTTTTTGAAAAATCAATATCTTTATTAGATGAATTTTTATATAGTCTGTGATTATGTTTATACATTCCACCTAAATCAGACATCTTTTTCTTTTCATTACGAATTATTGCGTAACTCATTAGGAATACCTCCTTATCAAAAATATTTTTCTTGATTTTTAGGCAATCTCATAGTATAATATTAGTAGAATAGTTATGAGATGGCTGTAAATCAGCTAGGGCTAAATTTATTAGAAGTACCAGTTCTAATAAATAAAGGCTCATTTTTTTTGCTTTTTTCTTTCGTAGAATTAACCTCCTTTCTATAAAATTTAGCTAAAATAAAGTACTTACAACGATACAGCTTAATAAAGAATAAAAACGAAGTTTTTATTCTAATAACATTAAATAACGAGTATCGATATTTAATGTTATTCCCACAAAAGTATTTAAAATAGTTCGTTCATATAAATGAATGAAAAATTTAAAATAGTTTTGTGAACGGCTTAAAAAGTTTAAAGAATTTTAAATTTTTTAAGTCGTAACGAAGGATTATTAAGGAAAGCATTCCTTAATCACACAGAATTTCAAAGAAATTCTAGTGTGTTAGAGTTTGTTTTACTGCACTCTTTAAATTGGTCAAGCACTTTAGTTTTTTCTTTAGTAAATGCTTCGTAGACTTGCTAAATGGGAAAGACTACTTTTCATTCGTAATCTATTTAAAAGAATTATTTTTACTTTGTGCAATTTAATTGTACAATCAAAGTATAATTTTAAGCAACACAAATAAACGTTGCTCAAAGTAACAAAAACTTAATATGTGTGCAATATAATTGCACGACAAAATATTTTATTAAGCAGTCTATTTAAACTGCTTAATATTTATTTAATTTTCATTATTTTCTTCATCTGAAAATAATTCATCATATTGCTTTGTCATTTTCCAAGTTTCTACATTTTCTTCTATTGTAGGGATATGTCCAATAATAGAGTCATATTTTTTGGCTTCTTTTACTGCATAATAAAAACTTTTTAATTGACTAGAAATATTATCAACTTTATTGTTTGGATCCATTAAATTCATCAATTCCAACATTTTAATAAATTTTTCTAATTCTTCTTCAGATAAATTACCTAAAAATTCTTGAAATAGTACATTAATGTCGTTTAAGTTATCAATCCTTTCTTTCTCTTGTTCTAATGTTGTGTTACCAAGTAAATAATCAATAGTTACACCAAATGCTTGTGATATCTTCTTAAGTATAGGTTCTCTAGGAACTACACCAGCATTTTCCCACATATTTACACTACTTTTAGATACTTCAAGAAAATTAGCCAATTCTTGCATACTTAAATCTCTAGTTTCTCTTAATTCTCTTATTCTTTCTCCAAATATTTTATTAGACATAAAATCACTCCTTACATACTGTGCAATTTAATTGTACGCTCTTTTTTTGCGCTTGTCAATACTTTTTTTACTTAAAACATAAAAAATCAACTTATATAATACCTATAAAGTGATTTTATCTAATCAAAAAATTGTAATTTGTATCTTAAATATTTTAGAAATATACTTCAATTATTAAATTATTATTTATATATTTTGCCTTTATTTTTCCACCGCTTAATTCAACTAATTGTTTAGCAATAGATAATCCTATTCCATTGGATTTTTTAGCATTTCTTACTGTATAATATCTATCAAATATTTTCTCTAAACTTACTTGATCTAACTTATCTGTTTTATTTAAAAATTCTATTGTACCATTACTATACATTTTTACATTGAAATTTTTTTCACCATATTTAACGGCATTAGATATAATATTTTCAAATATTCTTTTTAGCATATTTTCATTTAATAATCTAACTACTTTTTCTTTACATATATCTATATTGGGAGTAATGTTATAACTTTTAAATAAGCCGTAAAAACTAGCAATTGAATCTTCTAAAATATCATTTACACAAATATTCTCTTTCTTTATTTCATTTTGTATGTCGAGTGATTTTGAAAAATCAAAAAGTTGTTCTGTTAGGTTTGTTAAATCTTTAACTTTATTATCAATAATTTTTAAATAGTTTATCTGTTTACTAGATAGATTTTTATTATCGATTAAATCAAGATAACCTCTTATAGCAGTAAGAGGTGTTCTTAAATCGTGCGAAATATTAGTTATTGATGATTTAAGTTCTTGATTTCCATTTTTATATTCCAATTCCAACTCACGCAATTCTTTCAAACTTTTATTTAAAATATTTGCTAATTTTTTAAAATCGCTATCAGTTGTACTAATAGTAATTAAATTATTTGTATCTGATTTTAAAATTCTTGATATAGACTTACCAATATTATTGATTTCGTTTTTAATTATAAAAATTTTAATAATTAAAAATATTGATATACATGATACTATTAGAAATAAATAAAACCAGATACTCATAATTATCACCTCTATTTTAATTCTTTTTTCTTAAATAACACCAATCCACTACCTGTAAATATTACTAAAATTCCTAGTGAATAAAGTGGTAATACTTTTAAATTTGGGACTGATCTTCCTGCTAATTGAAATCCTTGACCTGCTGGATTAATATCTAATAAGGTCTGACATATTTTCTTTTTTTCCTCACTAGGATATTTAGGATTTTTAACTTCTTCAAATTTCATTTCTCCATCAACTAGAGAACCCGCTTGTATATATTCTTGTGTATCAATAATTCTAAAACATACAAGAGCAGCCATTATCAACCCAAATGCTAACATAATAGAAGTTATCGAAGTAATTGTTTTATTTGAAATTATCATTGCTAAAAATGTAAAAATACTAGAATATGTAAGTATCATCACAAATATACAACCTATTAACTTTAGCAATACTAACATAGACATTGTAACCCCACCAAATAATGGTATCCCAATAATTGCAATTATTATCATAAATAAAACATAAGAAAACAAACTTGTAATGCTTGTGATGGCTAAATTTGATAAATATATATTTATCCTTTTATGACCTATACTTATTTTATTTCTGATAGCACCATCAGAATATTCTACCCCTAAAAATAAACTTGTAAATATAGCAATTACAATTCCTATTATTGTAGCATAATTAAGCATAAGTTGTTCAACTTCTATTACTTCTTCATATTTTTTCATATCACTATATTGTGTATAAATCATAAATAAAGCAAGACCAATACTAAATATAGTTAATAACCAAAATGCTTTGTTTTTTCTTAATCTTGTAAAACCTGCATTTAATAATCTAATCATTTTTAGCACCTCCAATCAAATTCATATAATAGTTTTCTAAAGATTCTTCTTGTTCGTGAACCTCATCTGCTATTAAATTTTTCTTGGATAGTTCGTTAATGAATTTAGATAAATTATATTTTCCATAAACATTTATAGTTTTACTATCTACTACTTCATAAGAAATTTTATTTTCTTCAAAATACTTAACAAACTCTTTTTGATTACTTAATTTTAAGATAAGTTTATGTTCCATCTTTTTTATAAGTTCTTCGCTACTTATTTCTTTGATAATAGCCCCATTGTCTAAAAATCCATAGTGTGTTGCAATTTTTGATAATTCATCCAGATAATGACTTGATATTAAAATAGTAATTCTATTTTCTTTATTTAATTTTAAAATCAATTCTCTAATTTCTATAATTCCCTGTGGATCAAGTCCGTTGATAGGCTCATCTAAAATCAAAAAGTCTGGATTATTTGCTAAACTAATTGCAATTCCCAATCTTTGTTTCATACCTAAAGAAAAGTTTTTTGCTTTTTTCTTTCCAGTATTATCTAATCCTACTAATTTTAAAATTTCATCTATGCCATCAAGACTTGGCATACCTACTAATTTAAACTGTTCCACCAAATTGTCCCTTGCACTCATTTCCCCATAAATTGATGGAGTTTCAATAATTGCTCCCATTCTCTTTCTAACATCTGCGATTTTGCTACTACTATTACCTATTCCATAAATAGTATAACTACCATTTGTAGGCTCTTGTAACCCACAAATTATTCTAATAAGTGTTGTTTTTCCGGCACCATTTTTCCCAATAAGTCCATATATTGCACCTTTTTCAATATGGATATTCAAATGATTTAAGGCTCTAAAATCCTTGTATTTTTTTTCAAGATTATTTGTTTCTAATATTATCTCCATAATCTCTCTCCTTTCTGATATTCATTTTAATAGAAAAGTGTTAAGAAAATGGTTAAGAAATTGTTAAGATTTTGTTAAGATTTAATCTTTTATTTTAAATCCAATTCCCCAAATGGATTCAATGTACTCATATTCAGTATAATCTCTTATCTTTTTTCGTACATTACTTATATGAACTCTTAAAGAGTTTTCATCACAATCTTCTGTATCTAAGCTTATCAAATCAAGCAGTTTATTTTTAGTGATAACTTGATCTGGATTCAAAAGCAAATGTTTTAAAATGGCATATTCCGTTTTCGTTAAATTTACTTTTTTATTGTTAATTAGCAATGTATGACTGTCATTTAATAGTTCCAAATCCTTATATTTTATTGTTTCTATAATATTAGACTTATTTTTTGATCTTAATTGAACTTCGATTCTTGCAAGTAATTCTTTACTATCAAATGGCTTTGTTATGTAATCATTAGCACCAGATAATAAACAATTAACTTTATCTTCAGATGAAACTTTTGCACTTAATACAATTATTGGTGTATCTTTAATCTTTTCTATTATTTCTTCACCACTAATTGCTGGTAGCATTAAATCTAGTAAAATCAAATCATATTTTTCTTTTTCTAACAAGAGTAGTGCCTCTGTACCAGAATAAGCATTATAAGTTATATAGTTCTCTTTTTTTAATAATTCTTCTATGACATTGTGAATACTAACATCATCCTCTACAATTAAAATTTTTTTCAAGTTTATCAACTCCATAAATTACTATTTTTCATAAAATTTTTAGTTATTACATTATATTCAAATATCCAAAAAAAATAGTTGCAAACAATAATCCATAAAGAATTGCACAATGATATTTCTTTTTAATAATTTTATAAATAAATGAAATGATACCCGTAATACCACATATAATCATAATTACTGGTCCAGTAAATAATCCCCTTAAAAAACTGAATTCCAAAAAACTAATAATTCCTATTATTGTAAATATTGCATCAAAAATTCTTTCTTTTTTCATATTTATTACCTCCCTTTAAAAATTACTCGATTAGATTATATCATAATATATTTGTAATTTATAGTTATCTTTAAAAATAATTTTTTCATCATCTTTTCTGCATATATTAATGCAGAACTCTGCAGTTTTTGTTTAAAACATTCTAACGCAAAATAAACGAGCAATAAAATTGCTCGTTTCAATTTATAATAATATTTATTTTAAAATTTTAGAATTCTAACCGTAAAGTACCGTTAAATACCGTAAAGTTTTAATATTCTGCAGAGAATTCTGCAGAGCTCTGCAGAGAATTCTGCAGAGTCTATTTTTCTAACCATGTTGACTTTGTATCACTTCCACCATTTTCTATTAGATTTTTCTTTCTTAAATATGTTAATGCTGTTCTTACTCTACTATCCATAATCTTAATATCTTGATTTAAAATAGGATATATATAATCATTAATTTCTTTTCTTGTTTTACCAGAACTTCCTTTTATAAAATTTAATATTAATTCTTTTAATTTTTGAGATGATATATCTTCATTTCCAATATCATCCGTTTTTACAAGTGGTATTTTGGCTGAAAAAACCTCATCTTCTCTAAATTCTGGAATTCCACCACTATATATTTTAGTATATTTAACAATTTTCTTAATTCCAGAACCTAATTCATCAGCTAATCCAATTTCTTTAAAGAAGCCTGCTATTTTAGGATTTTTAGGATATGGAGAATAATTATTTAAATCCATAAATCCAATTACTCTTGCTTTACTTGCATTTTCTGTTGTTATCGCATTAGAAGTTATAATTAATTTTGCAGGATATGGATTTGAATATTCTCTATGAATTAATAAATTAGCACATAACTCTCTTGCAATAACATCTCTTACATTAATTCTTTGATCACCTTCAATATAAAATTTATCATTTAAATGTTTTTTTATAAAACCAGTTAATCTCTCATAACTTTCAAGCAAATTAGTTCTTATATCATCTCTATCATCATATCTTTCTAAATCTTTAATTTTTAAAATCGCATCCGTTCTATAATATGATAAAGCAGAAGCTATTATGTCATCTTTTCCAAACAATAATATACAAGCTAAATTAAATCCTTCTTCACCAGTTTGTAAATTTCTTTCATATAAAGCAGCACTTCTTAACATTTCAATATCAGTCATTTTAGTCCATGGATGATTTGCAGTTCTATTAGAAGCCATTATTCTTGCTTTTTCAATCAAATCTTTTCTTAAATCATCTATAGTTGCAAAAGGATAAATTTTATTTTCAATATATGTGCTACTTTTTCTAATATACAAATTAGAGATTTGTGTTGTATTTGCTGTTATATCAAAATCACCATCTTCATTTCTATCAAATATTTTGTTTGCACTTTTATGAACATCAGAACTTTCATGAACATATACATATAATATAACTTTTCCTTCATAAGTATATTCTTTTATATCTAAATGTACAGTTGGAAAAATTTTCTCTGGATTGTTACATAAATTCACAAAATTCTTTTTCATATCTCTTACATAATCTTTATAAACACCAATTATTTCTCCATTATCTTTTATTCCTAAAAAAATATGTCCTCCATTTCTATTAAGCATAGAACATACAGTTTCAAATAATGTAGTAGGTAGAGTATTTTTTGCTTCTTTAAACTCTACTGTTGTACTTTCACCATTAGCTATAATCTTCAAAAGGTTTTCTGTTAATTCTTCGTTCATTTTATTCTCCTTTTTAATTATATATTTGCTTTCATACTAACACATTTTTTATAATTTTTCCATATTTTTTATAAATTTATTTTCAATCTTTTTCGCTATTTCTCAGCCTTTATTGCAACTTCAACCAACTTTTCAACCAAAATGGCATTTTCCCTTGATATATCAACTAGCTATCCTTCCGTCGCTACCATTAATCAGTCGAAAGACTGATTTTTTTATTTTTTCAAAATTTATAAAATTGCTCAAAAAGGTCTATTTATAGCCATTTTTTATTTTTAACTTTTCTAAAATTCTCTGAACTTTTTACAGCTTTTTTCAATTTACATGCCAAAATACATAACCAAATTTTCAAATTTTTATTTTTGGTTATCCAATTTGCATAACCAAAGCTAATTTTGGTTATGCAAAAGTCCTATAACATTGATTTTATAGGACTTTTACACTTTTATAATATTTTTTCATTATCTTGTTTTACTTCTGTATATTCTTCTTTTAATAACTTAACAGCATTTAGCATATTTTCTTCAAGATAATATTTATTTACTTTTTCTATTTCTTTTTCTTTGAATTTGTCAAATACTGATGTATATGTATTTAAAGTTACTGATATATCTTTATGTCCCATTAGTTTTTGAACAACTACTGGTGCCATACCACTTTCTATACATCTTGTTCCGTAACTATGTCTTAGACTATGTGTTGTTATATCTTCTATTCCAAAATGTCTTTTTAATAATCTTTTTAGTTCTGTATTTACATTTTCTCTATCTGTATATTTTCTATATTCAGGTTTAAATAATAATTTTTCTTCATTATTTCCTTGTTTTTCTGCTATTTTCATTTGTTCAATTATTGAATTTATTAAATATTCGGGAATTGGTAAAACTCTCTTACCTGCATAAGTTTTTGTAGTTGTTCCCATTATTGTATTTCCTATTTCATCTTTTGTTAAAGTTCGTTTTACATATAATCTTTTATTTTTCAAATCAATATCATGTGTTGTAAGTGCCAAAGCTTCACTAACTCTTAGTCCCATAAACATTTGAATTAAATATACATTTTTATATTTACAACTTGATATATCCTTATTTAAAAGATAATCTGTAAATAATTGTTGTTCTTCTACTGTTAATGCCCTAACTTTTTTATCCTCTTTATTACTTTTAGGTTTTAATACATTTACCATTGGGTTTTTCATTATATATCCTTTATTAATTGCTAATCTAAAAGTTGTACTTAATTGTTGATATAATTTATTTATTGAAGAATTACTTAAATATTTATGATAATTCATAAATTCCTGTAATTCATCAGATGTAATTTCATCTATTTTTTCTTTTCCTATTGGGAATTTTTCTATTTGTTGTATTGTTTGTAAATTTCTATGATATGTAATCTCTGTTATTTGGTTAGTATCTAATTTTAATTTTTGATTACTTCTCATTAATTCACAAAAAGGTATTCCATTATGTTCTATATATAGTGGGTTTTCTCTTTGATACATAATAGTATCCAAAAATTTCTTTGCGTCTTCTTGATTTTTAAAATCTTTAGATTTTATGGTATATTTACCTTTTTCTACATTAAATTCTTTATATCTAACAGACCAAGTTTTTCTATCTTTTCTAAAAGTTATATATCCAACTGCATTACTTTGTTTTTTCATTATTATCTTCCTTCCTTTCTTTTCTATTCATTTTCCATACAAGATAAGCAAGAAGTGTTACAGTTTTTGTTTTTCCTATATTTACAGATGGAAAATCATTTCTTCTAAATATTGAATTAGCTGTTGCCTCACTAACTAGCAAATCTTTTGCTACATCTTTTACAGTTAAGTTCTTAAAAGGGTTGCCTATATTTTTTATTGCTTCTTTTACTAACATTTCTTCAATAGTTAAGGTTTTATCTTTTGTTTGATTTAAGTTTATGTTTTCGTTCATCTTTTACATCTTCCTTTCTTTCTATAAATTTGTTTATCATTTTATTTACTCTATCCATAGACCAGTTTAATATTAAAGACATCCACTCAATACTTTTATTTATATAATTTTTTAAGTTTTTATTTTCTTGCTTTAGTCTTGAATTTTCAAGTTTTATATTATGATTTTCTATTTCAATATCTTCTAGTCTTTCGTTTGTAGTGTCTGTTAAATTTTTTATTCTAGTATATTGACTTGCTAAAGTATTAAACTTTTTTATTATTCTTTTGTATTCCTTTTTTAGTTCTTCTGTATCAATTATTTCTCTTTCTTGTTCTAAATTAACACTCTGTATTTCATATTTTTGCATTTCATAGTTTGTAATCTTCTTTAATTTATCTGTTTCAATATGTGTATTACCTGTTTGTCCTCTTTCTAATTCAAATCCAGATTTTGTCATATAACTATAAAAGTTATTTTGAAGTTTTTTATAACTATCTTTTCCTTTCCAATACTCTGAGCATGCAATTTTGCTTATAGTTTTTCCACTTTTTGTATCTAATTTGTGGATAATAGGAATAAAAACTATGTGCATGTGTGGTGTTGTTTCATCATTATGTATTTTGGCAGATATAATAAATTCTTCTCCTAAATTTTGATAACTTGCAACAAATCTGTATGCAGTTTTAAAATATCTTAATGTTTCTTTTTCTCCAATTCTATTAAAAAATTCTTTATCAGATGTAATCACAAATTCACAAAGAATATTTGTTGTACTTATAATTCTTCCTTTTAAGTCATATTGATTTTGTAAAGTTTTAAATGCGTTCCAATAAGTTGTATTACACTTTTTTAGAGAATAATTTTTATAAGAATTACTTTTATTAATATTTGTATTAGAATAATTGGTATTTTTTCTTTCATTATGTTTATATAGTCCTGCTAGATTATCTTTTTTATAATTGCTATTTCTAATAATCGCAAAACTCATAACTATTTATCTATCTTTCTTTTATTTCTTTATTATCAATTTTTTCTTTGTATAAAGCTAGGTCTTTTCTTATACCAATATATTTCGTTAATGTTGCAACTGACTCTGATAAACAATCTTCTAATACCTCACTTAAAGGTGTATCACAGTCAAGCCAGTCATGATAAAACTCATTTAAAACATTATCTTGTAATAACATCATTTCTTTTTCTTGGTCATACAAATTCATGTGTTTTATTGCGTCTTTTATTTCTTCTTTTACTGTAATTTCATAAGCACTATTCAAAATAATTTGTTTATCTTTCTTTAAAAGATTTTGACAATAATCTTTAAACTCTCTATCTAATTTATCAGCTAAAGCTTTATCTATACTAAATCTTTTCTTTTTTAGATTACGAGTTTTATTAGAATATTGGTTATAATGTTTTTTATTATGTTTGTTATATTTATAATCTTGAACATTTCTTATTTTAAATTCTTTATATACTTTATTTTTCATATTTTAAAATCTCCTTTTATTAATATATTTTTCTTATTCAATTAATTTATATTATTCACTTTCTATAGAGCCTCACTTCGCAGTTTTACTAAATAATAACTTTATTTTTATGCCGAAAACATGAAAACTAATTTTCAGTTTCTAACACACTAGAAACTCAATTGAGTTTCTGTTGTGATTAGGGAGTACCCTAATAACCCCTTAAAATTATTATTTATATTCAGTTCCTATAGAAAGTGAAATAATAATTTTATTGTAGTATTTGAGTTTATATAGAACGTAAAAACGAACTATATACTCAAATACTATTGAAACACCATTTCTGGTTTTTCAAACTTTTCCTTTATGCTATATTTCAGAGCTAATACTTTTTAGTTATCTTTCAAAGTCTGTATTTTTTGCCAAACATATTCCGTCTATAAAAGCATCAACTTCGTTCCATGTTTTAAAACAAGTTTTATTATCAATAGAATACCAGTCTTTATTTTTGGTATTTTTATTTATTAATGCAACAGCTTTATTGTATGTATAATCATTTGAGATTTTTAATAGTAATAATTCTTTTGTACTATTAGAAAGCATAAATTCATTTAGTCCATTAATTCGTTTTTGAATATCTGTTTTATTCAATTTCTTTTTCCTCCTTTAAATTAATTTTAGATGTAGGGTAGAAAGTCTTTTGAAATTCTTCTTGTGTTAATTTAAGTAAGTTATTAAAATCTTTTGAATTTAATAATTCGTTCATTATTAATTTTTCTAGTAATAATTCTCTAGATTCTCTAAAGCAACTTCCTTTTCTTTCTTCATAAACTTCTTTTTGAAATTCTTTATCCATAAACTCTCCTTTCAAATTTTCCAATTTTCTTGAAGAAATATTAAAATACTTGTCTGAATTTTTAATATCATTTGTAAGGTTGACTCTAAGTTTTCTTGTTTAACATTATTTTTATTTTTTACATTAGTTTTGAAATTAGAATTATTTTGTTTTCTTAATTGTTTATTAGAAAGATATTTACCATTTTTATCAAAATGTCTATAATTAAAGCTTTCTTTCATTAAGAAATTACTATATTTTATTGCTTGTTTTCTAGTCAGAGATATAAAGTTATTTTCTTCTTTAGTAGTAATAAGTAAATTTCCTTTTATTGAAAGATTAAGCTTTTCAAAATTAGCATTAAGATATATGTTTGGTTTTAAGTTTTCTCTTTCTTTTTTACAAATAATTTGAATATCTTCATACGGAATAATTTCAATTTCTCCGCCTAAAAGCTTTTGAAAACTTTCACTATTGTTTTCTACTTTCATGAATATTGGATCTTTTCCAACTTCTTTAAAAATAACAATTATTTTTTGTGTTTCCATTATTTATTACCTGCCTTAGAATTATTGTTTTTAATACTTTTTAGATTTTTTATAAAATGAGTTATAGACTGTCTCTTTAATTTTAATGCTTGTATCTTAGATATTTTTAAGACTTCACAAACCTTATTTAAGTTTTGATTTTTTATTACAAATAGCAAAAATACTCTTCTTTCTAATTTGGGTAAACTCTTGATAGCCATATAAAAGTTTTTATCTTTTAAAAATATTTTAATACGTTTATTTACTATGTTATCTTTTGTGCTTGTTAAGTTTTCTTTTCTTAAATAATCTTGATACATTTGTTTTTCAATTAATTCGTGATTATTTTCATTATCAAGACTAATTCCATTTTCTGTAGTTTCATTATCAAAATAATTCATTAAAATTCCTCACTTTCTTAAATTATTTTGATTATCGATAATCAATTTGCTTAAGCTTAATTTTAGGATACACTTTTAAAATTATAAAAAGTAAAATAGTTAGTATAATATACAAAAAAATAGAGATATAAAGAAAAAGTAAGGATTTTTCTTTATATCTCTACTCTTACAAGTATTTCAAAATAATAATACTAATTTATTCATCAAAAAAGTCTGTTTTATTCTTAGTATCTATATACCAACACCAGTCTTTCTTCATATTTTCATATTCCTTATCAGAAATTTTTAGTCTGTTTAGCATTTCATCTGTAAATTCTAAATTTTCTTTTGATAACATTATTTTTTTAGTTACTTGTCTATATCCATCTGCATTACCATTTATAGTTCCCATATAGATATTATCAGAACTATATCTTAAATTAATTATTATTTCAGTTCGTTCTAGCTGAGGATTATTCGGTTCATAATTTTGAAATAGAAAAAATGCGACATCATCATTTGAAATTAATTCTCCAGTCATATATATTCTATTATTGGTGCAACTAGCCCATTGGACTTCAAGTTTAGCTTTCTTTTGTGTAATATCAAATCTAAATTTTGCTTTTCTACTTCTATTGCTACTACTTATATAATAAACGTAAACAGTATCGCAATTAAATGGATTCTTTATACTATTTTCTTTTTCTTCATTTATATATTTGACAAAGTTTTCAATATCAATATTTAATATATTACATATTTCTAAAAATGTTTCTATACTAGGTAAAGTATCTCCATTTTCATATCTACTTATATTACTTCTTTCAATTCCTAGTTTATCAGCAAATTCATTTTGAGTTAGTCCTTGATTTTTTCTAAAAACTTTTAGTTTTCTTCCAAACTCGTATTTATCAAATTCATACATAGGCTATCTCCTTTATAAATTTATAGTTTAATTATAACATTTTTTATTAATTTTATCAAATTTATAACGCATAAAACACTTGGTATAACTGATAAAATTGCAATATAAGAGAAAATATGATATAATAAATATACAAATAAATATTAGAATGGTAGTTATCTTAATTAAACAATCCATTACTTCAGCAACGCTGATGGTCACTACAATCACCAGCGTGCAAGAGCTGGGTTGTTTATATGAAATTCTAACTTCTGTTAAATTCCATATAATATGTGATTAATCTTTATTTGAATTTACATAGAGGAATTAAGCAGATGAAACCACAAAATGAAAAAGGATTTCCAGATTAAGCCGTTCTGGAATTTTTGGGGAAATATTTTTCCCCTTTATTCATTGAAATTATTTGAAAAAAACACGATTTTATAGTATAATATTAATATAAGTTAATCTGCTTGCACATTTTAACTTATATAACATATAAAGATTAAGATTTATATGTTAAAACCATAGGGTTGTTCATCTGCTCCTATGGTTTATTTTTTTGTGCAAATTTTTCACATTTTACAATAAAATCATTTACATTTATGAAAATTTATTATTTATAAAAAAATTCCCTAATATAAAATATATTTTTGTGTAAGTTTTTCACAAAAATATGAATATATGCACATTTTAAAATTTGTATTGTTTACATAATTTTGATATACTGCTATTGTGTTAATTGTAAACTATTTTGTAGGAGGTAAAATAATGGAATTATATAATCAATATAAAGATAAAGAATTGAACAAGTATAATTCTATTATTTTTAATGTTTTAAAATATTTAGGTATCTCCTATAAAACTAATGGTGCTATTTATATAAGAATTATTGTATTAAGTGAAATAAAAAACGAATCAGAAATTTTAAATTTGACTAAATATTATATTGCTCTTGCAAAAAAGTACAAGAAAAGTGTTTCATCAGTTAAACAAGCCGTATATGAGTGCATTTATAATTCTTCAAAAAAATATGAAAAAAATTATAAAGATATATTTAAGTATGAATATGATGAGAAATATAAAACCTCAAAAAACCTTATTGAAGATTTAATTTCTTATCTTATAACACATTAATTAATGTGTTTACAATATTTTTTAAGCTAAAAGATATAAAAAAGTGGCTTTAAATAAGCCACTTTTTTGTTAAATTGAATTAATAAAAGTATAATCTATAATATATTAAGAAAACTTGGAATTAAAACGAGTAATCAAGGAGCTAAATTAATATATTTAGCAATAGTAATTGTAATAAATTCTAATATTGAATTTATTAAACTTGAAGATATATCTGAAATTATAAGTAAACAAGTTAAAAATATGAATAAATTTCAAATTAGGCGTTCAATACAATATGCTATTGATAGTAGAGATATAAAAAAGTGTGAGAAGAATTTTGAAAAGATTTTTGGATATGAATATAATGAAAGTATATTTGCTAATAAAAATTTTGTAGAAGAAATTATAAATACCCTAATATAATTAAAATATTGTATTAGGGTATTTATAATAGTTATTATTAAAAATATTTTATTTATTAATATCACCACCATAAAGCATGTAATTCTTCTTGAGTAATAATTTTTAATTGATATCGAGCAAATTCCAATTCTTCTCGCCTTTTTTCATCATTTTTAATATTTCTTAAATAATTCATTACTGCTTCTTTTCCACCGATATTTTTATAAAAGTTTTCCATTTCATCTTTCGTAAATTTGCGATGTTCATTTGTATTTTTATCTATCATTTCACAACTTCTTGAAAGCTTATTATACATTGATAATCTAACCATTCTCCAACTTTCATCACCAGTATCTTCATTAAGAATATTAATTGCTTCTTCTATACTTTCAACATACATAGGAGATAAGTATAATTTATAAGCCATTAAAATACCAAATAATATTGCAGATAAAACAATAATTGTTATTACTACTATTACAACTTTATCTTTTGCCATTTCTATCATCTCCTTTAACCATTACTAGTTTTTGATTTAATATATTTACTGTATGTTTATCATACATACGAACCATATATAGTAATAATACATATAATATTGTATAAAAGCTTAAATAATATGGAGCGAATGCCAATAGAATATTTTTTATGTTATAAAAATCTTGTATTGGATCAATAACAGTTTCCATTAATACTGCTAACAACACTGTTTGAGTAGTATAAGCTATTATTGAAAAAGATACTAATCCTACTAAGTAGTAAATAAGCAATTTAAAAATAAAAAACAATCGTTTTTTCATTAATTATATCCTCCTATCATCTAAATATTTCATTATATCTCTAGTTTTTCTTCTTGAAACAATTTCTTCTGTTAAATCATCTAATTTAATTATTATTTTTCCAGTTTCATTTAAATCAAACTTTTCCACATGATTAATATTAACTATGCAACTTTTCGAAATTCTAATAAAATCTTTATCCATTTCTTCAATTTCATATAACTTGCTTTTTATTTTATATTTACCTGTATTAGTTTTGCAATAATTATTTTTTTTATTGCTATAAAACATTATAATATCTTTATAGTATATTTCCAAATACTCATATTTATCATTTACAACTATTACTTTATTTTTATAATCTAATTCATAACAATTAATATATTCAATAAATTCTTTAATTGATTGAGTTTCTCTCGCATATTGTAGTTCCATAAAAATTTCATCTTTATCTAAATTTTTGTTTTCTATTGTTTTTAAATCGATTTTCATATTTAATCTACAATATTGTTAAAAACAAATTAACAATATATTCCTTTCATAATATTTTTATCTAAAATGATTATATATTTAATTTTTTAAATTTGCTATAGATTTACTATAACTGGTTTTATACAAAGATAAACGGTAAAAATAGATAATCGGTTATAAAAAAAGATAACCGGTTTTTTCTTTGAAAAATAAAGTGTTTCAATAATTATATACTGTATATTTTTATTGACATAACTTCAAAGCTATATTACTATTATTGATGTTTCTAAGTAGAAACATTGAAAAGATTACTATTTTGGGGGCATAAGTTTAACCTCAATATTAGTAATAAGGTGAGAAATTGTGGTAAACATCTAACAAAAATAGGAGGTTTTATAGTATGAAACATAAAAAAATTATTGTACGGTTTAGTTTCCTTTTAGCCGTAATCATGCTCTTTACATCTTTTTCTACTGTTGCATTTGCAGCTGAAACAAATGAAAATACTGCAAAATTTGGTGATATTCTTTATGTTGATGAAGGAGTAACCGTTTTTTGGGGTAATCCTTACGAAAGCAAAGAAGCTACACTTGAAGCAAAAGCAATAGAAGAAAAAGCAACCAGAGCTATGCAATATAGTGATATTTGGGTAGATGCCAATACAATTGCTGATAAAAGAATCAGCATTCCTGCAACTACTTCAAATTCGATTACATATTTTACAGTTAGACAAGAATCTTCTGCTTCAGTGCCTAGATCATATATTTATGTATACAGACCCGACGAGAATGGTTCTGTTTGTTTAATTCTAAATTGGGGTGGACAGAAAACCATTGAGGCTGCTAATAAAGTTGTAAGTACTACTACTCTGGCACTTGAAGGCAATAGTCCATACACTTGGACTTCTGGTAAATTATCTCTCCGTTGGGATGTTGAAACAGGAAGTTCTGGAGCAAGAATTAACCTTTGGGTATGGTAAAAGTAAAAACAGCTAATTAGACTACATTTTCCACAATTTCTCACCACTTTCCAAAAGGAAGATTATTAAATCTTCCTTTTGGGTATTTAATAAAAACAAACCTACCATATAAAAAAACATTTTAATTAATTTTAAATCTATCCTATTTGAGTAATCAAGACATACAATAATTATATAAATAATACAGCTAATCATATATTTTCTATACTCACTAATAAAGAATATATATTTTAATTTTATATATTCGTTTTATGTGATTTTTTTCTTTTTTTGGTAACTTCTTTGTTGAAAACTCTTTTGGAACATACTTTATATCTACTAATATAGTTAAATAAAATACAATTTAAACAAAATATGATTTAATATTGAAAAATTAACATTTAATCATTTTTACACAACCAACTCCAACTATTATAACTACTCTATTAAAATTTATTTTATATTTTCACTTTCTAATATTGATTGTAAATCTTCTCTTAAGTAATTCGAGTAAATTTATTAGCATTTCTCAACATCTCTAAACTTCTCTCATTTTACAACTCCAAGCACAACTCCAAATGTTAAAATTATGCCTAAATATCAATAATGTAATCTGTTCGTCGCTACCAAAAAATCAGTCGAAAGGCTGATTTTTTTGCTTTAAAAATTAAAGCACTAGAAATATCTAAATAGAAAAAAGCAAGTGATTATAAATTCAACTTGCTTTTTTTAAATTATTTTGATTTTTCATATTCTATTATAATTTCTTCACCTTTATTTGTAAAAATGTGAACTGTTAATTCATCTGTTGCATCATATTTAGTTAAATTAAATGTTTGCTTATAACCTGTTATTTTTTCTTCATTTGAAGCTCCCGAATATCCTATACTGTTACCATCATTTGAAGTTTCAAATCTTTTTCCATCAGATGTTTCAACATACTCTTTTTGAAGAGCAATTAAACTATAAATACTTTTCATATTTTCTCTATCATATAATGCTTTATAATCGATTTTGTCTGTTGTTGTAATTGGAATTGATATTTTAAAAGCAGTATTAGATAATGTCGCATCTTCTACAACTGTATTTTTATCATTACAACTTTTAACTTTATAAACAACAACTTCTCTTTTATACATTTCTTCAGGAACATCTAATTCAAAATTCCAGTCACCTATAAAAACATTTTTTTCTACATTTTTTAATTCTTCTTCTGATAATACTAATAGTTCTTCAGTTATTCTTTTAAATGTTATTTTCAATTTCTTACTTTTTGGGAATGAAGTAACTCCTCCTGAAGTTATAAGAGATATTCTAATTTTATTATCCTCAATTAAATCTGATCTCATAGTAAAAGCATTATAATAAATTTCTTCTTTCTTAACTTCTTTTTCTCTATCTTTTAAATCATAATTCGTACTAAAAATAATATTGTTTTCTTCATCTACTATTTTTAAATCTTGCAATAAAATATGTGATTTATCTAATTCTTCAAATTTTTTATTATCGAAAGTAAGTATAAAATTCATTCCAAAATTATAATCATCCATCATAAAATTTTCTATTGTAATATTTATTCCTTCAGCACTTTGTTCTTCTACCTTTGGTTCTGCTATAAATCCGTTATTAATTGAAATATCTACTCCATTACTTGCATTAGGTCCAAATAATCCTTTTACAAATTCTATAATTTCATCAGCGTATGTTGCGCCTGTAATTACTGCTGATATGAATATAAACATGGAAATTAAAATAAAAATTCTATGATTTTTTATTTCAACTACATTTTCCTTAACTAATAATTTTTTTAATTTTTTTCTAGCATTAAAAGTTAATGCTTTTATTTTGCTTTCAGTTTTATCCAAAATTAAAGCAGTCTCCTTATATGACAATCCTTCAATTTGTGTTAAATAAATTACTAATTGATATTCTCTACTCATTTTCGTCATTACATTTTGGATTTTTTCTTGTCGTTCTTTCGACAATATAATTTCTTCTAATAATTTTGTATCTTCAACTTCTCTGTCTTCCAAACTTTCAAGATTTTTCTCTTTTTTTGTATAATCTATAGCTTTTGATTTTGCAATCATATAGATATACGTTTTGAAAGAGTAATCAAAGTCATAATAATCTTTTTTCTCTAAAATAAAAAGCATTACCTCCTGGAAAACATCTTCAGCAGAATCCATATTTTTTACAAATCTAGATATAAAATATATCAAATTACTTTTATATTTTAATATTAATTCTTCAAAAGCTTTTTTATCACCATCTAAAAACTTTTGATATAACTTCTTATCTTCTTCCATTTATATTCTCCTTTTAATCTTATACTAATTATACGATTTAAAAAATAAAAAGTTATATATTTTAATTTGTTTTTTTAAAAATAAATAGATCTTATATTGTTCTAAAAGTATAGATTAAACTGTGCACAGTAATATCTATTCATATTCAACTGTATATTTCATATTTTTATATTCCATATGTTCTTTCATTTTATTTATTAATTCATCTACATTTGTATATTCCATTACTCTTATGCTTTTATACTCTTTATCGATTTTATAATTAAATAAATCAAAATATCCATTTGTCCTTAAAATATTACCATCTTTATCATAATCAATAATGTATTTGTAATCTTCTTCATTATTTTCTACATTAATTATCGCCTTTTTAGTTTTATATTGATTTATACTATCTATTTCTAATTTCTGATTAGAAAATTCAGGAATACTGGTTTCAAAAGCCTTTCCATCATATTCACAAGTATATCCAAATAACATTGTAAACTCTAAATCTTCCATATTCTCAAGCATTTTATAATATTCATCTGGAGAGTCCTTCCATCCTATTAACCCGGATGTTCCAATCTGGTCTCTCGCAAAAACAATAGTTCCTTGATTTCCAATATCTTGTTTTGTTGCACAAATATAATTCATAACACCATTATTTTTTCTGATAATCACATAGCCAACATTATTTTCAACAATACCATTTTTATTATAGTAAAATGTTATATTTTCATCATCTATCTCTATTTTATTTATTTCTAAAGTTCCACCTAAAGTGCTTTTAGCAGTATATGTTTGTGTTCCTTCTTTTAATTGATACCACTGCGCTTTATCGTACATTTCTTTTTCTTCATTTGTTTTATCATTATAAAGTAGTCGTTTATATGGAACTATTTTTATACTCTCATTTTCGCTTACTTCATCCATTAAAATAACATATTCTTCTATAACTTTTATAATATCATCATCTTTTATGTTAGACGTTTTTATATCAATTTTTTCTCCATTACTTGAATAATATGTTTTTTCTGTTCCCTCACTTTTATATGTCAAATATTGAATTACATTATTTTCAGTGTCTGTAGCAATAAAATTAATATCTTGATATGGATTTGAATTATATTCTTTCCAAGATACATTTTCTATAATTCTTTTTACTATAGCAAAAGTTTGAAAGTTTGTATTTAATATTTTATCTAATATAATAGTAGAACCATCTGATAGTTTTTGTTCTTGTTTTTCAAACGTATCTTCACTATTTTCAATTTTGGAAGATATTTCAAGCATTTCATTTATTGGAATTTCTGTTCCACTATTACTATTTACTAAAGAATGATACCATATTTTTAAATCTATTTTTTCACTATCATTTGTCATTGCATATATAATTTGATAATATGAATATTCTGTATCTGAAATCTTTTCTAAATGTTTTATACCAAAAGGTGCTTCATCTCCATTTAAACTTATATTACAATCTAACCATATACTGTATTCTAGCATTTCTGAATATGTAATTTCACCAATTTCATTCATAGTTTTTTCTTTTAATTCTAAATTATATTCAAGTATTATATAAGCACTATCTCTAGCTATATTATTAATACTTAATTTTAGATAATCATTTTCTATTACTTTATTAATGTCTACTTTATTTTCTTGATAATTACTACTTAATTTATTTAATCCTAACCCTTGTAAATTCAAATGCCCACTTATATTAGCATAAACTGTTAAGCCTATTGAAAACATTAGAATTATCACAGCTACTTTTGAAAGATAATTCGTAAATTTTTTCTTTTCCTTTATATTCTCTTTTTTATTATTAGTAGTATCTATGTTAGATACATATTTAAGAGCTTCTTTCACACTTTTTTCATATTCATTTGGAATATTTATGTTTTGTTTTGCAATTATCTTTAGGTTGTCTTCAAACTTATTCATATAAATTACCTCCTTCGCATATTTTCTTCAACTTATTTCTTGCTCGTGATAATTTAGTTGTAACTGTGCTTTTAGGAATCTCAAGAATTTTACTTATCTCTTTTATAGGCAAATCCTCTGAATAAAATAAGGTTATAATCGTTCTTTCTTCCAAATTAAGATTTTTCATTAATTCAAAAAAATCTATATTTTCTATTAAATCATTAATATAATCTTTGCTTATTGCAGATATATTTACCTCATTATATTCTTCAAAAATCTTTTCATTTTTTAACTTATAAATATTATTGCATTCATTAATTAAAATTCTAATGATCCATGTTTTAAAGTACTTTGAATTATTTAATTTTTTAATGTTTATAAATGCTTTTACAATTGTGTTTTGCACTGCTTCATTTATATCATCATCTGTAGATAATCGTATCTTTGCAATTCTGTATAAGTCTTTTTGTATTAAAGTAATAATTTGAGAAAATGCTTCACTATCTCCGATTGATGGCTTTTTTTACAAATTTTTCCATAAAATCCTCCATCTTGATATGTATTTATATTTGTTTTTTATATATTAGACTTTAAATAAATAAAAAAAATCTCACTTATAATATAAAAAAATTAGGAAGCAAAATCACTTCCTAATTTTTATTTCTTTATAACTATAACAGGTACTTCCATTTCTTCTTTTGATAGACCACAATGAGTTGACTTTTTTACTGGTTTTCCTTCTGCTAAAAATGTTTCAAGTCTTATTATACTTCCAGCTACTGATAATGCTACATAATTTCCAATAAAATCATCTATTTTATAATGTTTCTCTCCAAATCCTAAAAAATGATATTTATCTAAAAATTCTTCTTTTGTCATAAGCCAAAATTCTTTTTCAAATACTTTATTAAATCTTTGCTCAAATATTTCTTTCATATTTTCTTTTACCCAAAATGTTAAAACTCTAGATTCTAAATACGCTGGAAGTATTAAGCATTCTTGAATTTCTGGATAATCTAATAATGTATATGATTTTTCAATATCTTTGTGTCCATGGTCTGCTGATATTATTAATATAGTATCAGCATCTATTTTTTTACTCATTTCTTCTATTTTTTTCTCAGCATCTTTTATAAATTCTTTAGCTTCTTCAGAAGTTGTACCAAATTTATGTAATAATCCATCTGGATTATCTGAATATGCTAAAATAAATTTTCTATCTGGAATTTTGCATAAATCTTCTATGTTCATTATTAACTCATCAAGATTATCAGCGGTTATTCTACGTTTGGATCTTCTTTCTGCATATTCTGGCTCTATTTCATAAGCCTTTACTTCTGGTGAAGCTTTCTCTATTTTTTCAAATACTGATTCATAATTCATAATTGTTTTAAAAACATCTACTAATGGCTTTTTTATAGGTTCTCTTAAATATGATTCATTATGTGAAAACATATCTAAAGCTCTACCATATTCTTTAAAATATTGTGACCATGCTATCCATCCTGTTTCATAAGGTGGACATCCAGAATAATAACTTGTTAAAGCTGCAGTTGTTGTAGATGGATATACTGAGGTTACCATATCTATTTGATTTTTCTTTAAGAATCCATTTGGAGATATTGGATTTAATATATGTTCTCCAAGTCCATCTAAAACTAAAAATATTACATTTTTATATTTTTTTTCACTTAAAATTTTATCTAATTTTTCAGATGTTTTATGCTTTGT
Source organism: uncultured Eubacteriales bacterium (assembly GCA_902492015.1). GTDB lineage: Bacteria > Bacillota > Clostridia > TANB77 > CAG-508 > Scatovivens. Next base: position 124,024 of record CABUJR010000001.1, read on the forward strand.
ATCAACATTATAATATTTCAAAATTGAACTTATTGTTCCTAATATACAATGTTCATAATTTGGCATTACTATATTCTCATAATTTTCAGGGCTCATAAATTCCTCCATAATTCTTTTCAATTACAAATATTATTATAAAGCAAAAAATTAATAACTTCAAGTTTATTTACACCACCATGTTAGATGAATCATTTTTATAATATACAATTATTTAACTTTTTCATGTATATAAAACAAAAGATCCCCGTAGTCTACGGAGACCTTTTGCGTCTGCTTATTCTGACCAATTGGTACGCACCGGTAGTGCTTCGTAGAAGCCTTTCGTGCGCTGAACAATTCTCTCTGGAATTTCCTTAGATGTATTCAAGTAGTTCCAGATATCTTTAAATGTCATAAGTACGTTGCCATAGAACGGCTCCACTCTCCAATTACTGAGTTCATTAGGAATCCCGTTCATATAGGCAATTACTTGTCTTGGAAATTGTCTCTGAACATAAACTCGAGGATCGCTTACTGCAAGCAATTCACCATCTGTTCCGCACTGATATGACATATACTTCGTCTTATAGAGAGATTTAATCTCTGCTACAGGTTGAAGTTTTACCATATCCAGATATTTTTTCTCAAATTCACAGCCAATTGCAACATGCGTATGTGCATGTACAATAGACTTAGCATGAGAAGAAAATCCAGTGGGCGCAGATCCATGTTCAAAGAATATTACAGGCTTATCTTTTCCATAAGTTCCTTTTAAAATCATTTCGGTGTCCTTCATGACTTCATAATATTCTTCAAACTGCTCTTCCGGAAGTCTTGCCATAGAAAAATAGTGAGATTTTGGGTTGATCATCACCATTCCCGGAATAAGGCACCCCAGCTCAATCTTTACGAAAAAATTTTCTGATTCGTAGATAATCATAAGTGGAAACTGTGGTGCATTAATATTGAACTCGGTTACTGTTCCTTCATGATTGCCAATATAACACAAAAAGCATTCATCTTTTGAGGTGTCAAACTTCTGACCTTGACAAATTTCACCGCATTCAAATCCGTTTCCATGACAAAACGCGATAAAATCGTGTTCATCTCTAAGCTCATTTGGTACATAGAGCTTATTGAAATTGCCCTTTAACGAATCAGCATCATAAAACTCCCGTAAAATCACTGGTGTCTTGTTGTTGCTCCAAACCTCCTCTACCATTGAAAGATCTGTGATAGTCTCAATTGCTTCAAAATTGAAGCGCTCAAGAGACTGTGGCTCTGCTACTAAAACTACTTTGTTGAATGTTAACATATCATCATCCACTCCTTTACTATTATGTTACAATGTCTCATCAACTGCAGACTAAAATAAGTAGCCAATCATATTAATTATATCACTTTTTGCCTTTTAAGTCAAAAAGTCAAATTTGTTATAGAAAATATCTTTTATGCCTGATTTAACTAACAGCATAACTTTTCTTATCAACATATTAAAATTATACTATTATAATTAAAACAAGATAAATATATATTTTTTATAGATATTATATTTAAAATAATATATAATAATAAAAAATTAAGAAAGGAGAGTATGATTTATCATACAAATTTATTATGGATTTTTTAGATTTAGTAAAAAATAGATATTCTTGTAGAAGCTTTTTAAATAAAGAAATAGAAAAAGAAAAACTTAATAAAATTTTAGAAGCAGGTCAAGCTTCTCCAACAGCTTGTAATTTACAACCTCAAAGAATATTAGTATTAACAGATAAAGAAAAACTTGAAAAACTAAGTGAAGGTACAAGATTTGGCTGGAATGCTCCTGTTATAATGATTATATGTTATGATAAAAATATATCTTGGAAAAGAAAATATGATAATCACGATGAAGGTTCTACTGATGCAAGTATTGTTACAACTCAAATGATGCTTGAAGCTTTTAATTTAGGTTTAGGAACAACTTGGATTGGAGCATTTAATCCTGAAAAAATTAGAGAAGTTTATAATATACCAGAAAATCTTGAAATTGTTTCTATTCTTCCTATTGGATACCCTGCAGATGATGCAGAACCTAGTGCAATGCACTTTAAAAGAGAACCTTTAGAAAAAACTGTTTTCTACAATGTATTTTAGAAATTAAGATAAAAAATTAGCAATTTTAGTAAAGAGTAATTAAATAAATTTAACAGATAAAATAAGAGATAGAAAATTTTAATATTTTATATCTCTTATTTTAATATTTATAAATTAAAAATAAAAATCTACTACTCTTTTTTTAATTCACTTAATTAGAAAATTTTCATAGAATTGCTAATAGTATTTTATGGCTCCCTTCCATCCAAAGATGAACTCTTTCCATAAAATATATAAGCAATTCTAATTCAATTTTCTTTAAGTCGTTTATTAAAAAAAGAGTAGTAGATTTTTCATTATATTTATATTATTTTAAATTTTTTATATCTATTTCATATTGTTTTGATACTAGTTTTTAATATAATTTTTGCTATTTTTATATTAAAATTCGCAATTTTTTGGTGTTCTTGGAAATGGTATTACATCACGAATATTTTGCATTCCTGTAATATACATCATTAATCTTTCAAATCCTAGTCCAAAACCACTATGTGGTACACTTCCATATTTTCTTAAATCTAAATACCACCAATAATCTCTTTCATCCATATTTAAGTCCTTTATTTTATTTTGCAATTTTTCTAAACTATCTTCTCTTTGACTTCCCCCAATTATTTCACCTATTCCAGGAGCTAAAAGATCAGCAGCAGCAACTGTTTTACCATCTTGATTCAATTTCATATAAAAAGCTTTAATTTCTGCTGGATAGTCTGTAACAAATACAGGTTTTTTGAAAATCTTTTCACTTAAATATCTTTCATGCTCTGTTTGAAGGTCTACTCCCCAACTAACTTTATATTCAAATTCATTGTTATGTTTTTCTAATTCTTTTATTGCATCTGTATAACTAATTCTACCAAATTCTGAATTAACAACATTGTTTAATCTGTCTAATAATCCTTTATCTATAAAATTATTAAAAAATTCCATTTCTTCTGGACAATTTTCTAAAACATAATTTATTACATATTTTAACATACTTTCAGCTAAATCCATATCATCTTTTAAATCTGCAAAACAAATTTCTGGCTCTATCATCCAAAATTCTGCAGCATGCTTTACTGTATTTGAATTTTCCGCTCTAAAAGTTGGTCCAAATGTATATACATTTCTAAAAGCAAAAGCATAAGTTTCAACATTTAATTGTCCACTTACTGTAAGATGTGCTGGCTTTCCAAAAAAGTCTTTTGAAAAATCTACTTCTCCTTCTTCTGTTTTAGGTACATTATTTAAATCAAAAGTGTTTAAGTTAAACATTTCTCCAGCACCTTCTGCATCACTTCCTGTAATTATTGGTGTATGCACATATACAAAATTATTTTCTTGAAAAAATTTATGTATTGCATAAGATGCAACAGAACGAACTCTAAATACTGCGTTAAAAGTATTTGTTCTTGGTCTTAAATGTGATATTGTTCTTAAATATTCCATTGTATGCCTTTTCTTTTGCAATGGATATTCTGGTGCAGAAACTGCTACAACTTTTACCTGTTTTGCTTTTATTTCAAAAGGTTGTTTAGCATTTTCTGTTTTTACTAATGTTCCATCAACCAAAATTGAAGAACTAATAGTTAATTTACAAATTTCTTCAAAATTTTCTAGAGTATTATCAAATACTATTTGTAAGTTTTTAAAAAACGAACCATCATTTACTTCTATAAATCCAAATGTTTTTGAATCTCTAACAGTTTTAACCCAACCTGAAACTTGTACTTCTTTTGAATAATATTTTTCAGAATTTCTATATAATTCTTTTATAAGTATGTTATCCATAATTATTCCTCCATTAAAAATCTGTTAGTATTATATAAGAATACACCTAAAATTTCAATATATCATCATAAATTGATAGTATTTTTCTTCTAAAGTTAGTTCATATTTTTAAACCTAATTGTTACCAACTCATCTATTTTTTCAAACCCTATTTTTTCATAAACAGATATTGCCGAGCTATTTTGTATATTTACATGTAAAACAATAAATTTATTTTTCTTTAAAAGCTCATTACATACGGCATATAAGCATTTTTTTGCATATCCTTTTCCTCTAAATTCTTTAGGAGTAATAACTGCTCCTATTGTAGAACCATTTATCTGTTTTCTTACATTTACTACTTGAGTGTAAATTTTTTCTTCCTTCTCATCTGTTAGTATATAAGTTCCTTTTTTTAGATATATTTTTGCAACTTTTAAAGCTTCTTCATCTGTACAATTTTCTTTATTATAAATATCTGAATAAATTTCTTTAACAACAGAAATTAATTTTTTAGGATCTGACACCTCTTCTTCTAATTTAACTAATTTATCACCTACATCTAAATCATATTTTTCTTTCAAATTTTCTATTTTCAATGTATCTGTATGGTGAATTTTAGTTTCTTCTAAATCAATTTTTCCGAAATAAAGTTTTGAAATTATGTTTAAATAATCTCTTTCTATAACAATTTCTTCAAAATTAATATTTAAATTAATAATATTATCAATTAAAAAAGCAATTAATTCAGAAGTTACTTCTTCTTTATTTGGGAAATATACTAGCAATCCATTTTTATCATCATCTACTACAAAAATAGCTTGCACTTTCTCATCTTCTTCAATTCTCCCAAGAAGCCAATTATTAACTTTTGTGTTTTCATGCTCAAGAATAATTCCTATAATTGTTTCATTTTTAGCTTCTTCTTTTAATAATATTTGTAAATTTTCTTCTAAAAATCTTTCTTTTGTTTCATATTTCTTAAATACCATTAATTCTTTTAATAATAATAAACTTATTATTTTCTCCTTTTCGTTTTTCTATATCATATATTATTTTTTTTATTTTTACAATCAAATTTACACTTTTGTTTTATATCTTAACTTTCAATAATAGAACAAAATTAGCATTATAAAAAACTTTTCTACTATATAAAAACTAAAAGGGCTATTACTGCCCTTTTAGTTTTCTAATCCGAAGCTTATCCCTATAGCATTATTTACTTTGCTCATAACATTAGAATCATTAATATGACCGATTTTTTCTTTAAGTCTACTTTTATCTATAGTTCTAATCTGCTCTGTTAAAACAACAGAATCAGCTTTCAATCCATTGTTATCAGATCCTATTTCTATATGAGTTGGTAATTTATTTTTACCAGTTTGTGAAGTAATCGCAGCTGCTATAACTGTTGGACTATATTTGTTTCCAGTGTCATTTTGTATTATTAGAACTGGTCTAATTCCTCCTTGTTCAGAACCAACTACTGGACTTAAATCTGCATAAAACATATCTCCTCTTTTTATTACCATAACTTTCTCTCCTATTAAATTTGCATATAGAATAGAATTGTCGTAATATTAAAATTATTTAATTTTTATATCATTATATATTATGCTAATATAAGTTTTTTTGGTATTATCTTTAATTATTAATTGTCTTGGAACTCCTGATATTTTATCTACATGTAACTCTTTATATTTTATATATGTACTTTTACTACTATCTAATTCTACTTCAAAAATTAATTCATCATTTTCTATATATACTTTAGAAGTATTATTTTTATAGTCATTTATAAATACATTTAAAAATAATGAATTATTTAGTAAAAACTCATATTGATCATATATTTTTTTCATATTTAATTTAGTATTTCTTATGATTAATTTATTAGAAATATTTTCAATTTCTAGTCCTTTTATATTCTCTGGTTCATTTATTATCTGCACATTTTTTTCATTGTTTACTATTTGGTACATCTTATAATAATTTTCATTTTTATTGCTAACTACTTTTACTTCAATATTTGCTTCATATTCATTTACTTTATTTATAATATTATCAACAATTTCCTCTTGACTTCTATTGATATTATTACCTAAAATAAAAAAATTATAATAAAAAATAAAAAAAATTGTAATACAAATAGAAACAAAAATTAACATTAATTTTTTTGATTTCATATATACACCTCAAAATTCGATTTTATTTTTCTAGTAATTTTACTATTAAAATCTATTATCAAATTTTAGGTTATATGACTTCTTATAAATTTATTTTTTGCTTAAAATTTTAACAAAAATAAAAGTGGACATTATAATAATTGCAAAATAAAAATTTTATGCAAATGTCCACGTTTTTTCTAGTACTGAATTTTTTATCAGCACTTAAATCCAAGATTTTTAATTAAATTTTTAAATAATTTATATATTAATAAAATATTCTTTTAAAATATTTCTAAAATCTTCTGCAGTTTCTACAGTATTGATTTTATTTCTAATTATTGTTGCATTAGCCATTCCCTTCACATACCAAGATATATGTTTTCTTATTTCTCTAGTTGCTGTATATTCACCTTTATCTTTTAATAATAATTCAAAATGCTCTAAAATTATTTTATATTTTTCTGAATCTGGTATTTCTGGCATTTTTTCATTATTTTTCAAAAAATACTCAATTTTTTTAAAAATCCATGGAGCGCCTAAAGAAGCTCTTCCTATCATTATTCCATCTACTCCTGTTTGTTCAAACATTCTTAAAGCATCCTCTTCTGATTTAATATCTCCATTTCCTATTACTGGAATTTTAACAGCTGATTTTACATCTCTTATTATGTTCCAATCTGCTTTCCCTGAGTAAAACTCATCTCTTGTTCTTCCATGTATAATAATCGCATCAGCCCCAGCTTTTTCAATTATTTTAGCTGCTTCAACAGCTACAATATTTTCTTTATTCCAACCTTTTCTTATTTTCACTGTTACTGGCTTTGGAGAATTTTTAACTACTTCTTTAACTATTTTTTCTACTAGTTCTAAATCTAACAATAACTTACTACCATCACCATTTTTTACTACTTTAGGTGCTGGACACCCCATATTTACATCTAATATATCTGTATAATCACACATAAATTTAGCAGCTTGTCCCATAATTTCTGGGTCACTGCCAAAAATTTGCATTGAAATAGGTCTTTTTTCATTATTAGATTTTATCATTTTTAAAGTTTTTTCATCTTTATAACAAATTGCTCTACTACTTACCATTTCATTACAAACAAGTCCTGGATTTCCATATTTTTTGCAAATAATTCTAAAAGGTAAGTCTGTTACTCCAGCCATTGGTGCTAATATTATATTATTTTCTAGTTCTACATCTCCTATTTTTAATTTTTTCAAGTACATTTTTTTGTTCCTTTTCTTTATAATACAAAAATTTGTTGAACAATGATTTCTCATTATTCAACAAAGATTGCTTTCTGTCTTCTACTACTAATATTTAATAATAAACCTATACATATAAAGTTAGTAACCAATGCGCTTCCTCCATAGCTTACAAAAGGAAGTGGAATTCCTGTAATTGGTAATAATCCTATTGTCATTCCTATATTTTCAGCCATGTGAAAGAAAAATATTCCAGCTATTCCTATTGCAATATATGACCCAACATTGTCTTTTGCAGTTTTTGCCACATATACTGATTTAGTAACTAATATTATATATAAAATTGTAATAGCACCTGTAGCAACAAATCCCATTTCCTCACCTATAACAGAAAAAATAAAGTCTGTTGTTTTAGGATATAAAAATCCAAGTTGTGTTTGATTTCCTTTAAATAATCCCATACCAAACACTTCCCCAGCTCCTATTGCTAATTTTGATTGAGTTATATTATATCCAGCACCTCTTGGGTCTAATTCTGGATTTAAAAAAACTTGAATTCTTTTTATAGCATAATCTGGTAAATTATTGTAAATTATTGGTACTGCTATTGCTATTAAAATACAAGCTATTAAAATATATTTTTTATCAATTCCAGCTGTAAATAGTATAAATAAAATAGCCACTATATATGCCATAGCTGTTCCATTATCTGGCTCCATTATTATCAAAGCTACTGGTAATGCTGCAAAAAACAAATATATAAGAAGTTTCCAAAATCTATTTATTTCTCTTCTACCTCTTATTTGTAATTTATTCATTAAAAATGCTAAAAATAATATTGTTACAATTTTTCCAAGCTCTGATGGTTGAAAGCTAAATGATTCACCAAACTTAAACCAACTCCTTGCACCACTTATAGGTTCTGTAAACAAAACTCCTATTAACAATCCTATAATAATTATATATGCCAAAGTTGAAAATCTTGTAATAATATTATAATCAATTGTTGAAGCTAAAATTAAAAATGGAATACTTATAAAAATCCATTGAACTTGTTTCTTAAACTCCGCATATTCCGTGCTTTGGGTAGCTGAAAATAATGCAACTAGTCCTATTGCCACTAACATAACACTAACAATAAGGATTGTCCATTCTGTATTTTTAAGTAATTTTTTTCCCATTCAAATAAACTCCTAATTTTTCTTTTTACGTTTATCTTTTGATTTTTGATTATTATTTTTTGAATTATGATTTTTAGATGTACTATTTTTATCTTCTTTTGATTCCTCTTGTTTATTCTCCTTTTCTCTATCTGCTGCTTCTGCTGCCTTTAATAAATCATCAAAAGTTACATCATCATCGTCATCATCATCGTCAACTTCTTCAAATAATTCTTTTACTTCTTCCTCTTCATCTTCATTATGATTTTGCTCTGAATTTGTTTCTTGAACATTTTTATTTTCATAACTTTCTGAAAGTTCTATAACTTTTGTTTTTTCTTCTTTCTCCTCTTCTTTTTCATTATTTTCATCTTTGTTTTCTTTTACAGGTAGACCCATTTCTTTATTGAAATCTACACCTTGAAAATCTTTTATTTTTTCTGCCATCATATCATTTTTTATATTTACTATTGGAATATTAGCAAATAATGAAGGGGCTCCATTTGTTCCATCTTCGTTTTCTAAATTTGTAAGCCTAACATCTATTGCTTCTTCATCAACTACAATATATTTTCTTATTACATCTATTATTTCTTGTTTCATAAGTTCTAAGAAATCTGCTGATACATTTGCTCTATCTTGCATTAAAACTAAATGTAATCTTTCTTTTGCAGCATCTTTTGAACCTAATTCTTTTTGTTGTTCTGTTTTTACCATTCTTTTGAAAAAATGCCCTATATTTTCAAACATTATTTATCTTTACCTCCAAATTTGTATCTATGCTTTTCCAAATAAACTTTTTATTCTAGCCCAAAATCCTGTTTCCTTTCCAGGTACTGTAACTTCTATATTTTCTCCTAGTAATCTTCTTGAAATTTCTAAATAAGCTTTTCCAGATGGAGCTTTTTTATTAGAAATAACAGGTTCTCCTTTATTAGTTTGAGAAATAATATTTTCATCATCTGGTACAACACCAATTAAGTCTATTGCTAACAAATCTACAATATCATTAACATCCATCATTTCGCCTTTTCTTACCATACTAGGTCTTAATCTATTAACAATTAATTCTGGATTTTTTATTTCTGAAGCTTCTAATAAACCTATAATTCTGTCTGCATCTCTTATAGCAGATATTTCAGCTGTTGTTACTACTAATGCTCTATCAGCTCCAGCAATAGCATTTTTAAATCCTTGTTCAATTCCAGCAGGGCAATCTATTAATATGTAATCAAACTCTTCTTTTAGTTTTTCTATCAAACCTTTAATTTGTTCCTCATTAATAGCTGTTTTATCTTTAGTTTGTGCTGCTGGAAGTAAAAAAAGTTCTTTAAATCTTTTGTCTTTTATTAGAGCTTGTCTTAATTTACATTTTTCTTCTATTACATCTACTATGTCATATACTATTCTATTTTCAAGTCCTAAAACAACATCTAGATTTCTAAGTCCTATATCTGTATCTACTAAAGCTACTTTTTTTCCAGCTAAAGCAAGGGCAGAACCTAAGTTGGCTGTTGTTGTCGTTTTTCCAACTCCACCTTTTCCTGATGTAATAACGATTACTTCTCCCATTAAATTTCCTCCTTTAAAACTATTACCCTCTTAACTTAACTTTTTAAACATATATATATTATATGTTTTTTACTAAAAAGTCAATGAATATGATAACATTTTTGTAATATTTTTGTAATAAATTTTCTTTAAAACTGACCACCCGTATATTGACTTTAATTTCCAAAAACTATATACTGTAACTACAAATTAGTTATGTTTTATAAAATTTTAGACAGAATATAATATAAACATAAATAATATTTTAAATAGGAGGTTACTATGAGTAATTTAATCGAAATCAGATGGCATGGTAGAGGCGGTCAAGGTGCTAAAACAGCTTCACTTCTTCTAGCAGATGCAGCCTTCAACACTGGTAAATATATTCAAGGTTTCCCTGAGTATGGACCAGAAAGAATGGGTGCCCCTATTACAGCTTATAACCGTATTAGTGATACACCTATAACAGTTCATTCAAACATTTATGAGCCAGATTATGTTGTTGTTGTTGATGACACACTTTTAGAATGCGTAGATGTTACAGCAGGTCTTAAATCAACAGGAGCAATAATAATTAACACAACAAAAGATAATGATGAACTAAAGAGTTTATTAAAAGGTTATTCAGGAGATATTTACAAAATTGATGCAAGAAAAGTATCTATGGAAACATTAGGAAAGTATTTCCCTAATACTCCAATGCTTGCAGCAGTTGTAAAAGTTAGTGGAATTATGTCTGATGAAGCATTCTTAGAAGATATGGTTGGTTCTTTCAAACACAAATTTGCTAAAAAACCTGAAGTTATTGATGGAAATATGAAAGCTTTAGAAATGGCTTTAAAAGAAGTTACTAAAGTTTAGAAAGGAGCTTATTTATGACAGAGGACAAATTAAATCCAAATACACCTATGGAAGATCTTACAATAGGTGGAAATATTTATACAGCTGGAAATGCAAAAGAATTTAAAACTGGAGATTGGCGTTCTTCAAAACCTGTTTTTATTCCAGAACTTTGCAAACAATGTGGACTTTGCTTCCCTGTTTGCCCTGAAGATGCTATTCCAGTAAACAAAGATTTGAAAAGAGAAGATTTCAATTATGATGCTTGTAAAGGATGCGGTGTTTGTGCTAAAGTATGTCCTTTTAAAGCTATTGAAATGAAATAACTCAAAATATTATTAATAGAAAGGAAATAAAAATTATGGGAATTAGAGAAAGATTAAGTGGTAATGAAGCTGCTGCTATTGCAATGAAACAAATCAATCCAGATGTTGTTGCTGCTTTTCCTATCACACCTTCAACAGAAATACCTCAATATTTTTCAAGTTTTGTAAGCAATGGACAAGTAGATACAGAATTTGTTGCTGTTGAAAGTGAACATAGTGCTATGAGTGCTTGTATTGGTGCTGAAGCTGCAGGTGCAAGAGCCATGACAGCTACTTCTGCAAATGGTTTATCTTTAATGTGGGAAATGATTTATATAGCTTCAAGTTTAAGATTACCAATAGTAATGTCATTAGTTAACAGAGCAGTTTCAGGTCCTTTAAATATTCATAATGATCATTCAGATGCAATGGGAGTTAGAGATGCAGGATGGATAATGCTATTTTCTGAAAACAATCAAGAAGCTTATGACAATTTATTAATGGCTCATAGAATTGCTGAACATAAAGATGTATTATTACCTTTAATGGTATGTCAAGACGGATTTATAACATCACATTCAATAGAAAATATTGAATTATTAGAAGATGACAAAGTAAAAGCTTTTGTTGGAAAGTACAAACCAGAACATTATTTATTAAATGATAAAGAACCAATAGCAGTTGGACCTTTAGATGTTCAAGCTTATCTTTTTGAACACAAAACTCAACAAGCTGAAGCTATGAGAAAAGCCAAAAAAGTAATAGCAGAAGTTTCTAAAGAATTTGAAGAATTAACAGGAAGAAAATATGAATTCTTTGAAAAATATAAAATGGAAGATAGTGAACTTGTTATTGTTTGCATGAACTCAACAGCTGGAACTGCAAAAGCTGCTATTGATGAATTAAGAGCTCAAGGAATAAAAGCAGGATTATTAAAAATAAGAATGTTTAGACCTTTCCCATCAGAAGAAGTTGCTGAAGCTTTAAAAGATGCAAAAGCAATCGCAGTTTTAGATAAAGCAGATTCTTTAAATGGTGCTGGTGGAGCATTATTTGAAGATGTTATTTCAGGAATGTATGTTTCAAATATTCATGTTCCTACTATAAACTATGTTTATGGAATTGGTGGTAGAGATACAACAGTTGATGATATAAAACAAGTATACACAGATTTAGCAAAAGTTGTGGAAACTGGTAATATTGAAAATCCATACAGATATTTAGGATTAAGAACAAAATAAAAAATTAATAGTTAATTATTTAATTTTTATAAATTAAATTTAGAAAGGATGATAAAAATGGCATATAATCATAAAGAGGTAGTTGCAAATAAACCTTCAAGATTTACTTCTGGTCACAGAATGTGTGCAGGTTGTGGAGCACCAGCTGTAGCTAGAATGATTTTAAGAGCTTTAAAACCAGAAGATCATGCAGTTATCGCAGGCGCTACAGGTTGTATGGAAGTTTCTACTTTTATTTACCCTTATACATCTTGGACAGATTCATTTATCCATACAGCTTTTGAATGTGCTGGTGCTACATTAAGTGGTGCAGAAGCTGCATATAAAGCAATGAAGCGTCAAGGCAAATTACCTGAAGATAAAGATACAAAATTTATTGCATTTGGTGGAGATGGAGGAACTTATGATATAGGACTTCAAAGCTTATCTGGAGCAATGGAAAGAGGTCATGATATGGTTTATGTATGTTATGATAATGGAGCATACATGAACACAGGTATTCAACGTTCTTCTGCAACACCTAAATTTGCAGATACAACAACAACTCCAGCAGGAACAGTAGTTCCTGGAAAAATGCAATCTCGTAAAGATTTAGCAAAAATTATGGTAGGTCATCACCTTCCTTATGTTGCACAAACAATAGCTCTTGCTAACTATAAAGATTTATATGAAAAATCTGAAAAAGCAATTTATACAGAAGGACCATGTTTCCTAAATGTACTTGCTCCTTGCCCAAGAGGTTGGGGATACAATACAGAAGATTTAATGCAAATAAACAAACTTGCAGTAGATACTTGCTATTGGCCACTATATGAAGTTATTGACGGAGTTTATAAAATCACATATAAACCTGCAAAAAAACTTCCAATAGAAGAATTTTTAAGACCACAAAAAAGATTTAGACATATGTTTAAACCAGGTAATGAATGGATGATAGAAGAATTCCAAAGAGAAGTTGATGCAAGATGGCAAGAACTACTTGATTTAGAAGAAATGACAAATAAACAAGAGGCTTAAAAAGAACCATAAACATTATAGACATTGCAAAAGAAAAAATTTTAGCAATGTTCACGTTAATATATTAAATTTCTAAATATATCAATGTTTAATTTAAAATCAATTAATAAAAACTGAGATATTTTCTAATAATTCTCAGTTTTTATTTTATGTTTTTCGCCACTTTTCGACACTTTTTTTATTTGTATAATTTTTAATATATTACAATTAATATGTTGTTGTTCAGAATTTTATTTTCTTTTATAATATTTATTCAAATCGTACACTATTTTTAATCATTACTTTTCAAGTTTTTTCTTTTTTTGTATCATTTAAAAATTTTTTATTGATATATTCTATATTTTTTTATCTTCTGTACAACAATTATTAAGGTGATATATAGTGGCTATCACCTTTTTTATTATAAATCTATATCTTATTTAATTTATAAATTCTTTTACTCTTGCAGTTTTAACAAATTTATAGTAAAATTTATTATGTAAATTAAATTTTGAAAGGAGAATTATGTATAAATATTTATACATAAATAAAATATGAATTTAGCTGAAGAAACAAAATTTATAATGAAAAAATATAACATAACTGCAAATAAAAGTTATGGTCAGAATTTTCTGATAAATGAAAATATAGTTAATGAAATAGTTAATGGCGCAGAAGTAAATAAAAATGACTTAATAATCGAAATCGGTCCTGGTCTTGGAACCTTAACTTCATTATTATTAGAAAAAGCTGGTAAAGTTATTTGCGTCGAACTTGACAAAAAAATGATTAATATACTAAAAGATAGATTTGCTTTATATACTAATTTTGAAGTTTTGAATGATGATATTTTAAAAGTAGACTTAAATAAATTAATTTTAGAAAATAAAGCAAATTTGAAAAATATAAAAGTTGTTGCAAATCTTCCATATTATATTACAACTCCTATTATAATGAAACTATTAGAAGATAAGCTAGATTTAACAAGTATAACAGTAATGGTTCAAAAAGAAGTTGCTGAAAGACTTGTTGGAATTCATGGTGGAAAAGAAGTTGGCAGTATAACTTATAGTATAAATTATTATACAAATCCCAAAATAATACTGGAAGTTCCAAGAGACTCATTTATACCTGCACCAAATGTAGATTCTGCTGTTCTTCAATTAATAGTTTTAAATGAACCTAAAGTAAAAGTTAAAGATGAACAATTATTATTTAAAATTATAAAATCAGCTTTTTTGCAAAAAAGAAAAACTTTAATGAATTCTCTTTCAAATTCTGGTTTAGTTAGTAAAGAAGATTTAGAAAAAATATTAAATAGCTTAAATATTGATTTAAAAATAAGAGCAGAACAACTAAGTTTAGAACAATTTGGAGAAATTGCTGATCATATGAAATAAAACAAAAAAGAAAGTCCACAGGACTTTCTTTTTAAATTATAAAATAATGTAATATATTATTTTATATTACATTATTTTGTTTGTTCTTTTATTTCTTCTAAAGCTCTTGCAAGTTGGTCTGGGCAAGAAGTTCCTTTTCCCCCACAATCAATTCCTTTTAATCTTCTAATTGCATCATTTATATTCATTCCCTCTACTAAAACAGAAATACCTTTTGTATTTCCTGCACAACCACCAATTATCCTTACAGACTTTATAATTTCACCATCAACTTCTATATCCATTTTTCTTGAGCAGACTCCTCTTGGAGTATATGTATGTGTCATTTTATACCTCCTAAAAACTTACAATTTCATTATAAACTCTAACTATATATTGATCTGTCATACCAGATATATAGTCTATAATTGCTCTACTATAATTTTTAATATTATTTAAATCATATACAATCTTATTAAAATATTTCTCATTATCTCTTTCATCACAGTTAGCATAAGTTTCCAGCCAAGATGAAAACTCTTCAGAAAGCACAGGATAATATCTCTTCATTTTCTTTAGATTTTTTAAAGTAGCTGTTCCATTGTATTCATTTTTTAAAGTATAAAAAATTTCATTTATAACTACAGTAAAATATCTGATAGTTGGTTGGATTTTATCATTACGATAAATTTTTTCATAATTAAATTTTTTTATTTTTTCCATAGTATCAAAGGCTTCTTTAGAAAATTTTAATCCTTCTTCAACTGTACTGTTTCTGCACAAATCACCTGTTAAATATCCTATAATACTAGTATTATTTATTCTTATAGTTTCTATTTCTTTATTAATAGTTTTTAAATCTTTTTCTGTTAAAAGTTTCATTTCTTTTGCATCTTCTAAGTCTCTACCAAGATATGAAATATTATCTGCAAGTTTAACAACACATCCTTCCCATGTAAAAGGGTCATATTTGTTTGGTTCATTAAATTTTTTCATATCGATGAATTCGTCTCTAGGTTTTTGACCAGAAATTTTTGGATTTCCGCAATGCCCTATTATTCCATCTCTAACAGCATAAGTTAAGTTTAAATTTCTTTTTATTCCTACAATATCTCTTAAAAGCTCTAAATCATCCACATAATGGACACCATTTCTACCATGTCCAAACTTTTCCCCATATTCTCTTTGAGAAATTGTAGATAATATTTTTTCTCCTTGATGTCCAAAAGGACTATGCCCTATATCATGTGTTACAGCAATAGCTTTTGTAAGTTCTGAATTTAATCCTAAGTAATTAGCTATTGTATTACTTATTGACTCCACTAAATTTACATGTTCAATTCTTGTACAGATATGGTCGTTTTTAGGAGCAAAAAATACTTGGGTCTTATGCTTTAATCTTCTATATGCATTACAATTTATTACTCTTGTATAATCTCTATCAAATTCACTGCGCATAGGAGCATCACCATATATAGGATCATATAATTTTTCCATTCTAGATATGGCTTGTTCCCATTTTTTATTTCCTTCAACCATTGCTTCTTTTTCAAATTTTTTCATCATTTGTTTCTTCACCCTGTTTATATTTCATTTAATAAATTTTCTAAATCTTCTTTTGAAAAATGATATTTTTTATTGCAAAAATGACATACAGTATCAGCTTGTCCATCTTCTTCTATGATTTTAGTTAACTCTTCTCTTCCTATAGAAATAAGACCTCTTTCAAATTTTTCTTTACTACAATCACATTCATATTTTAATTCTAACTCTTGGTCTAATATAAGTATATTTTCATCACCAGTTACTATTCTTGCTATCTCTTCCAAACTTTTATTTTCTGAAACCATTTTACTAATACTTGGAGCTTTTTCTAAAGCAGCTTCTATTTTTGAAATATCTTCTTCTGTCGCATCTGGCATTAAAGTTATCATATATCCACCTGCAGCTTTCACTCCTAATTTATTTACTAAAACACCTAAAGCAATTACAGTTGGTTTTTGTTTAGATTTTGCAAAATATTCTGTAAAATCTTCAGCAATTTCACCTGAAACAAGTGGCACTAAACCTGTATAATTTGAATCTGTCATTTCATTTTTATTTATTATATTTATAAATCCATCCTTTCCGACAGCACCTCCAACATCTAATTTTCCATTAGATTTTAAAGGTAACTCAACATGAGGATTATCAACACAAACTTTTACCTTAGAAATTGTAGCATCTCTTTTTACAACAGCTATTAAAGTTCCCATTGGACCTTTTCCATTAATTTGAATAGTTATATAATCATCTCTTTCTTTTATATCTGTAAAACCCATCATTCCAGAAATAGTAGCAAGTCTTCCCATAGCAGCTGTAGTAGTTGGTGTTAAATCATGTAAATTTCTGATTTCTTCTACTAAATCTGTTGTAGCAGCACATACTAAGCTCACTCTACCTTCATGTGCTAAAAATTTTGCAATTCTATCCATTTTCTCTCCTTATCTATTTACTAAAAGCCTTTCTCACATCTTTATATGTAGACATAAGCAAATCATATTTCAATTCCTCTGGCAAATCTTCATTATACATTGCATTTGAAATTGGGATTGTATATGAATTGTATTTTGGCATAAAAAATCTTGTTTTTACTATATAATCTATTAAACAATCATTTTCACTAGTTTCAATTTCATGCCTTTGTAAGAAATTTTTTAACATTTCTGTGTATTCATCATGAAAATAATTGAAAACTTTTGTATATTCTTTTTTTTGCTCTAGTTCTTTTATTTTTTCTTCTATTAGCACGATTTTCACCTCATATATAGTACAAATATCAAATTTATTTTATAATAAAACTTATATTTTGACAAGACTAATTATTGGCTTAATTAGCTATTTTTTTATAAAGAGCACAAGTAATTTAAAATTTTGTAACTTATAAATTTTTTTAGAATATTATACATCATAAATATATTTTAGAAAGGAAATAATTTATGAATACACTTAGATTAAATTCAAGAGGTCCAGAAGTAGAATTATTACAAAGCACACTTCAAAAATTAGGATTATATAATGGAGCTATTGATGGTATTTTCGGATTTCAAACTTTTACAGCAGTCCAAAGATTTCAAAGAGAACATAATCTTTCAGTTGATGGTATAGTAGGTCAAAACACTTGGAATGCTTTAATGCCTTACATAAATGGCTACGATACTTACACAATCAAACAAGGAGACACTTTATTCAAAATCGCGCAAAAATACTCAACTACTGTTGATGCAATAATTACAGCTAATCCTGATATAGAAGTTAATAATCTACAAATTGGTGAAGAAATTATTGTCCCATTTGGAAGTGTTGTACCTACAAATATAAGTTATACTTCTCAAATTTTAAACATGAATATTACTGCTCTAAAAACTATTTATCCATTTTTAGAAATCTCTACAATCGGAACTAGCGTTCTTGGCAGAAGATTACAATGTATAAAATTTGGAAATGGTAGAAAAGAAGTTTTCTATTGTGCCGCAACACATGCAAATGAATGGATTACAGCTGTTCTTTTAATGAAATTTTTAGAAAATATTTCTAAAAGCTATGTAAATAACATGACTATTTTTGGTTATAATGCAAGAGAATTATTTAGTAATGTTTCTCTTTACTTAGTTCCAATGGTAAATCCTGATGGGGTTGATTTAGTTACTGGTTTATTTAGTGAAAATTCTTGGGCATATAATAACGCTAAACGTATTGCAAATAATTTTCCTGATATTCCTTTCCCAAATGGATGGAAAGCAAATATTGAAGGGATTGACTTAAACTTACAATTTCCAGCTGGATGGGCAGAAGCTAAAGAAATAAAATATGCACAAGGTTTTGATAAACCTGCTCCTCGTGATTTTGTAGGTTATGGTCCTCTTACAGCTCCTGAATCAGTTGCTTTATACAATTTCACTCTTAGACATAATTTTAGTTTAATGATTACTTATCATACTCAAGGACGTGTAATTTACTATCAATATCAAGAGCAAACACCTCCTAACTCTAAAGAGATTGCAGAAAAATTTGCTGAAGTTTCTGGATACACTGCTGAAGAAGTTCCTAAAAATTCAAGCTTTGCTGGGTACAAAGACTGGTTTATTTTGTACTATAACAAACCAGGATTTACTATAGAAGTTGGGCTTGGAACAAATCCTATTCCAATTTCTCAATTTGCCGGAATTTATAGAGAAAATTTAGGAATACTAATTCTTGGAATGGTCCAATAATGGAAATATCCCCAATTTTATGGAACAAAATTCAGGTACAATATTAGGCAAAACCTTTATTTAGTAGGAAGTGCAGAGCACTTTCCTACTAAATAAAAAAATAAAATGGAGATATAACCTCCATTTTACCTTTCACTAACATTAAAATATATGTATTACTAAATTATATTTCTCTATCATCCATAGGCTCATCTAAAGCTTTTATACTTCTACCAAAAAACAATCTTCCAAGTCTACTTGACTTAACTTTTTCTGCAAAATTAACTGCTTTAGCAAGTCTTTTTAGATTTTCTTTATTTTGTTCCTCAAGCTCTTTATTTTTATTTTGCAAATTAGCAATATTTCTAATATATTGAACTGGTTGGTAACCACCAGGTGTTTCTGAATCATAATCACCATTCATAACTTTTTTGACATTTTCTTCATTTACTTTATATTCTACTTTCTCAAAACCAGAATATAAACGATTTTCTGTTGGCATATCTGTTGAATATTCTTCATAATCTGCAGTATAAGATCTTACTTCTTGCACCAATTCATATTCACCTTGTTCATCAATAAATGTTGTTATTTTTTCTATTGGAACCTTTCTACGATTATAATCCTTTCCCATTGGATCATATTTTCCATAATGAACAATTTTTGGTTCTGAAGTATATATTTCCTCTAATATAATTGCTTTTCCCATTTTCTTTATGCGAAAATTAGATTTTTTTGTATGATGTTCTGTTTGATCCCTATTATGCCCAGAAATTATATTTTCAGCATCTTCATAATATACAAAATATCTTGTCCCATCATCTCTATCAATTTTGAATTTTTCAGCAAAATACGGCGTTTCAGCGATAGATGTATCTAATCCATTGGCTTTTAAATATTTTTCTGATTCGTTTATATTTCTTGTATCTCTTTTTTCTTCATCCATCTTATTACCAGCCTCCCTATATTTATCTATTTCACCTTTACATATTTCTTTGTAATGTTCATAAGAAATTATTGTTTCTTGATTTTTCATTTTTTAACTATGTAAACTACTTCTCATTCTTATTAATTATATATTATAGTTCAAAAAAATACAATAATTTCACTACACTACTTTTATTCTAATATTAATAATTGGCTAAATAAACTAATTCATGTATTTATAAGTGCTTTTATTTATTTTTACATAACATTCTTTCTAACTTTATTCTTTTTATATACTACTTTTTTTTCAATAATTTTTGAATTCCTTCTATTTTTTCAAATTGTGATTTTGCATAACTGCAAACTGGTATTACTTTTCGATTTTCTTTTTTTACTTTTTCTATAAATTCATCAAAAATAATTTTTGCAAGTCCTTTACCTCTATACTTTTCATCTACAAATATTGATTCTATTATAAAATCTTTTTCTTCATCTTCGGTATATTTTAAATAAGCAACATCAATATTATTTTCTGTTAAAATTAACATCTCTTTTTCTTCCTTTACTTTGTAATCCATACTTTTCTCCTATATAATTATTTTGAAAATAATTATATAGGATTATCTTCTAATCTTCAAGATTTTATGAAATAATAAGAATAATTTTAAAATTCTTTAAAAAGAAATATTAAAAATTTCCTTTCTTGCAAGTCTACATAAAATCTGCTATAATATACTTGTTATTTAACAACTCGTTACATTAAAACATTCTTTTATTAAAGAAAGGAAAATAAATATGAAAAAAATTGTCCAAACTTTTAACCGGGATAATATCGTAAAAGACATCTTGGATATTCTTTCCATACAGTCGTTTACTGATAATCCACTTGGCATTACCAAATGTCAAAACTTCATAATATCACTTGCAAAACAAATGGGATTTGAAGTTTCAAAACACGGAAAAGGCAAAGTCCTTGTCATAAGCCCTAAATATTTAGCTAGCACTCCAGCACTTGGAATTGTAGTTCATTTAGATACTGTTCCTTTTGTAGCAAATCAATGGACTTATAGTCCTCTTGGAGAAATTGCTAATGAGCGAATCTATGGTCGGGGCGTTTTAGACGATAAAGCTGCAATCATACTTGCTTTACATGCTTTTAAAAAACTCGAAAATATAATTAAACCATCTTGGCAAATCATAGTTGGTTCTTCTGAAGAATCAGAATGGACAGATATGTATGAGTTTTTAAAAGAAACTCCAGTACTTCCAAAATTCATGATAACTGTTGATGGAGATGGAGTTCAAAATGGTTGCAGAGGTTGCCTTAATTTGGTGCTGAAATTTATGCGGAATTCAAAAACCAAAAATCTTGAACAACTTTTTATTCCAAATGGAGTAGAAAACATTGTTCCTGACAAAGCTATTGCCGTTGCATGCAAACACCAGATTTTTGAAAATGGATTTAGTGTTCATTCTTCAATCCCTGAAAAAGGACAAAACGCATTTTCACGTCTAATCAGACGGCTTTCTCTTTACGACTCTATAACTTGCGAATTTCCATATTTTTTTGAATTAATGGAACTTTTAGAGAAAGGTAACTGTGCTGAGCTACTTGGCTTTGCACCGGACACAAGTATCTGTCCTACAAAATGCAACCTTACAGAGGATACTCTTTCGGTAAATTATAATATCCGTCTTGGTCCTCTTACAGCCCAAAATGATTTGTTTAGAGTTTTAGAACAAATACTTCAAAACTATCATTGTACTATGGACATATCTTCACTAACTTTTCCAAGTTGTGTTTCAAAAGATTCAAAAGAAATTCAGTTAATGTGCGAATCCTACCACAAAGTTATGGGAAAATCTACTACTCCTAACATTGCTCGTGGTCTTGGATACAATGCAGCTTTTCCTAATTGCGCAATATTTGGACCTCGTTTTGCTCCTGAAGATGACGAACCAGATACTTGTCACGGAATAGACGAGAATAGGAAAATCGAAGATCTTTTGAAATTTCTGGATATGTTAAGTATATTCATTTATGAATTGCTGAAATAACCATTTTGGGCAAATAAATAGGAAAATTCTCTTAAACTTCCTATTATACAAAACAAACGCACTCTCAATCTTTACGATAGAGAGTGCGTTTTATATATCCTATCTTACTAAAAACTTATTTCTAATTTTTTGCAATAATTTTTGAAACCAATTTTTCTTATTTATAATAGCTAATTGGTTTTGTTTTTCCTCAATTTTTTCTCTTGCCATTTCATCTGTCATTATATTTTGAGGATATATTTTTTTCTTTTCTTCTTCTATTTCAGCAATTTTATTTATCTCATAAACTCTAATTTTTTCTTTTTGTTTATCTGTTGCCCAGTATCTTTTAAAAAAAATTGCCAAAATTAATTTTGCTTCTTGAGATACATTTTGATCTAAGAAGTCTTTATCTTGATTATATCTAAACTTAACATCTTTATCTTTATTACTTTCTAAAGCGCAAATTAATTCTTTTGGAATTTTATAATAATCTTCGATTTTTATATAATTTAAAATTTCTAATACTTGTGTATATGCAATATTCTTTTGTATCTTAATCACCTCTTATTGATCTTCTTTTTTCTCTCTTACTTTATCCACTTCTTTTGAATTCTCTTTCTCTAGCTCTAGTCCTCTAACATCTCTATCTAAGATATTTTCCATCATTTGCACAGCTTCAACATCTTTCAATAAATCCATTGTGTTTTCACCTATGCTTCTGCCTGTTAAATTACTTGTTTTTTGTGCTAGATATTGCTCACAAAATTCTCTTACAGGTATTGTTTCCATTGTATAATTTCCATATTTATATACATTTATTTCTTTTTCATGTTTTTTTGTATAATTTTTAACTACAGCTTGTATATTAGCTGTTGCTTTATCTTTATCTAAATTCTCTTTTCCTGAATAAGTTATACTTTCTGCTGGTACTTTTGCCATCATATATTTAATAATATCAAATCTTGAATAAGATACTTCATTTGTGTCTGTATTTCTTAACAAACATACACTTAAATCTTCTGGTGAAATTGCATCTTCTGCAGTTCCACTCATAAAGTTCTTTTCATTTTCAATATTTGTACCATCAAATAAGAAATATACGCCTTCTCCTCCTAAGTATTCTTCTAAATTTTCGCTTTTTTGGATTGCTATTTTTACTTCTTCTGGTATGTTTTCTGATTTTCCAGCTTTTACTTCATCATAACATTTTTGAAAGTTTGCATATAATGCTACTGCTCCTACCATACCTTCTGAAAATGATATTTTATCTTTTTCCTGATCAAAATGCTTACTGTCATCATTTTGAGGAGTAAGACCTGCATTACTAATACTACGAACTCTGTTTAGTGAAGCCATATAATAATATTTTTTCATTTATTCTTTCCTTTGTAATATATTTATACAAAAATTGTATTATTTAATTTAAAAAAAGTAAATACTTTTTTCAAATAAATTTTAAATTAGGAATAATTTCTAAATCTTTTTAAAATCTATTTGGAAATTGTTTCACAATTCCATTTACAAAAAATTGTGACATTTTTAAAATTTCTTGCTGCACCATATCATAGGCTCTAATATCTTCTGTGTAATTTTTGCTCAATCTAAATTTTACCTCAGTACTTGTTAATTCTAAATGTTTATAAAACATATCTCTCATCTCTTCTTTTGTATAATATGGATTTATACTACTAAAAAATTCACTCATTTCATCTGCATTTCTATACCACATTCTATTTAATCTTGTAGCTTCTTCTTGATTATTATTTTTTAACGCTACAATTAAATCCTTTCCTATAGCTAAATGTTCTGTCAATAATCTCTGTATTCTATTTGCAACATTATCACCATAATACATTCTAAAAACATTTGCTATATCTCTTGGATTTCTTAGTAAACGACTTTCTGTTGCATTCAAGTCTTGTAAATTTTCGGCAATACTTATTAAAAGCATCTAGTCCACATAATATGTTGTTCCCACACTAAGTTCATTTCATTTAATAACTTAACTTGGTTTTGACTTATACAACAATTCATATTTTGATTGCAAGCAGAATAAATATATAATCTACTTCCAATTTGCAAATTATATGGATTTATTCCTGGATTTGTATTTATAATATTTTGCACTGTTGTTCCATACATATTAGCTAAATCATATAATGTATCTCCTTGTTGCACTACATGTATAATTGGATTTATATTATTCATAATCTTACCTCCTAATAATAGAATATTAAAAAAGGTAAAATTGGTTCATTAATATTTATCTTTTTTGCTTTTATTGTTCTTTTTTAATCTTATATATATAATTATTCCTATTATAATTACTATTATCAAGATAATAGTAGTTCCAATTTCAATAGAGTTTTTGATTTCTTCTATTTCAGCATTATCCAAGATTTCTTCCCCATTGATATCGCTTGACATTTTTTCTATTTTGTATGCCTCTTCCAACTTTTCTTGCAGATGACTTTGCTCTTCTTCATATATTATTTCTTCTTCACTATTTCTTTTATATATCTCAATAGTAACTTTTTTCTTAGTAAAACCATTTGGAGCTGTTACTAAAACTTGTATAATATTTTTTCCTTCTTTTAACTCATTTCCCCCAATTATTTTTACACTTGCTTTTTCATTTTCTGGAATAGCTAAAATCTTTAAATTTTCAGTATAGTTAGATACTTCTGCTGTATAATTAGTAATATTATTATTAAATTCAGGACTTAAAACTACATTTTCAAATGCTAAAGTTTGTAAATTGGTATTAGCAAGTTCTAAATTAGCTGTTTTTGTAACTTGTATTTTATAAATTTTACTTTGAGTTTTGTCTTCAGAAGTTACGTTTATCTCTATATTATTTATTCCTTCTTTTAAGTTATTATTTCCAGTAATTTCTGCTGTAGCATTAGGATTCTCTGTTACACAAACAACTTCTAAATCATTTACATCATTTGATATTGTAAAATTGTATTCATATATATTAGAATCAAAACTTGGAATTAATCCTTCTCTACTAATTCTCATTAATTGCAAATTAGCATTACTTTTTATGCTACTTTCTCCCTGATTTTCTTTTATTTCCTTTTGCAAAATACTTTCTTCATGTATAATTTCTATTATACTTTCTTCATTACCAATTTTTATCTCTTTTTTCTCAAAAGTAGTTTCTATAAGTTCTCCTAAAGAATTATAAAATTCTCCTGCTACTATAAAATTTATAACACCATTTTCTTTTGCTTTAAATATATATTTTTCTAAATCATTTTCTTTTACACTTTTTCCTCCAGTTTCATCATACCAAACACTAATTATTTTTCCTTCTTTTTCATTAGTAGTATCTGAACCTGAAACAAAATCTAATTTATCTGTATCAAAATATATTTCAAAATTATATGCTGCAACTTGTTTATTTTCTATTCCTACAGTCAATTCTATTTCTTCATCCTTTTCAAAGTTATCTCTATTAGTTTTAATATATATATTTGCCTTTTCTATTGCAAATTGTGGTATAAAAAAGCAAATCATTAATATACAAACTATAATAAAAAACATTATTTTTTTTCTTTTTGCAAACATTTTTAATCCTCTCTTATTTTCTTAACTTTAATATTTTATTGATTAATAATTTGCAAGCCTAATATATGCCTTTGTATAAGAAGTAAATCCACAGATGTTGGCTTTTTACCATTTTTATTAATATTACTTGCTTTTCTATATATATCTTCTATTTTTTCTATCTCTAAAATATGCCTTTGAATTATTAATAAATCTATACTATTGATTTTTCCATCTCCATTTGCATCTCCATATAAAATTATTTTATATTCTCTTAAAATATTATTATTTTCTTTAACTATTATTTTACTTCCTGTTCCCAAAAGATCTGTGTCTTTTAAAACTTCATCTTTATTATTTACAAATTCTAGTTCTAAATTTGTCTTTATTTTTTCTCTTATATTTTTTACTGTATTATTTAGATAATCTATTCCACTAACTTCTAAACTATCAACTTTTAATGGACTCTCAAAATAAATTTCTGAATCTTCCATTTTTCTTACAACACTTACCTTACACTTATCATAAATTGCATTATTTTCTTCTGAACTTATTATTATTTCTGTTTCTCCTATAGCATTTGCTGTAATAGTTCCATTTTTATCAATACTTACTACATTTTCATTATTACTAGCAAAAATAATATTTTGATTATCGGCATCTTCTGGCAAAACATAAGCATTTATTTTAAAAATATCACCTACTTGCATGTTTATATCTTTCTGATCTATAGATATTCCTGTAACATTGCTATATACCCTAATCTCTATTTCACTCTGAGCACTTCCTTTTTTAGCTTTTACACTAATCACAGCCTTTCCACTATTAATTCCAGTTATATTTCCATTATTATCTACAGATATAATTTCAGGATTACTAGAGCTAAATTCTATTTCTTTTGAATTTGCCTCTTCTGGCAAAATTTTTACATTCAATTTTTTAGTTTCTCCTTTTTTTATTTTACCACTTTCTATACTAAGTTCTATTTTTTCTATTTCTACTTCTGGAACCTCTGTTAAATATGTCTGATAAACATATCCTATAATTCCATTTTCTAATTGCACTCTATCCCATCTCTCCCCTTTTTGAACTCCTTTTTCTAATCTTGTTACTTGATCTGGATTTGAAATTGTTGTAAGAATTTCATAAGAAGTACTAGGTCCTGTTCTCACATTCACATTAGTTGCATTACAATATAACTTTGTACTATCAGTTATAAAATCATCTTTATTAATATCTGGACTTTCTACTGGCATTTCTGGCATATTTTCATATACTGGGATTATAAAATGCATTGCAGAATCTAGTAGACCACTTTTTGAATAACCTTGATAAATTATTTTTGATTCACTATATGGTGCTAATATATTAGTCATATATTGGTGCCAAAATAATGGAGTTCCTCTATCATCATTAACATCAAATTTCTGCAAATAGATTGTATTTTGTCCAACATTAATATAACTTGAACCTATAAATATTCCTCCACCAGTTATTGCTTTTTCTTTACTATTCCAAGGAATTAAATATTTATTCTTAGTTTCATTACTTGCACCATTTCCATCTTTTGCATATTGTAATCCCTTCTTTATTGCTTCCATCTTATCTGATGAACTTGTTGCTCCTATATTATAAAAATTATATAAGCCTTCATATCCCTCAACTTTCCCACTTATTGAAGAATGCGTCAAAAATGGTCCTACTTCTTGTTTTATACGAGATGCTAAATGATATGGACTTACATTAGAAATCTGCCCTGCTTTCAAAATTAAATCTCCATAACTATCATTTGTAGAAATTGTATTTCCATTACTATCAAAATATGAAACTTTATTATTATAAAATTCTGTTCCATATAATATTTTTTCCACTCCATTTAAACTAGTTATATCTTTATCATAAGACAAACCTTCAAACTGGAATATTCTAACTTCATTTAAAAAATTTCTTGGATCCATACAATATTCTACTGCCTGTTTTGAAGAATCTACCCATCCTCCATCTATTTCAACATTATATTGACCTGGAGTTTGATTTTTCCAACTATCTGAATAGTTTTTAGGAACTAAATTTTTCCCAAAAACATTTTCTTCTTTAATAACATATTCCCAATCTAAATTTGTATATAACGCTGTAAATTTCCAGTTTGGATGTTTTTTTAACAGCTCATTTAAATATGGCTGATAACTACTTGGAAAATTAGAAATACCTTCTAATTTTGTTGAAGCTTTTACCTCTAATCTAATAATCATAACTAATAGAATTAATATTAAATTCATGCTTATTAATATAACTTTATTTTTTCTTACTATATTTTTCATATTAAAATCCTTTTTGCTTTTCTTAATGTTTTATTTTTATTTAAGGCTTTATCTAAATTTATATAAGTTTATTTTAAATTTTTTCTTTTGCCTTCACTATAATTCTTTTTTTAGAATCAGTTGTACAAGTAATTAAAGTAATTTCCTTATGGCTTGTATCTTGATTTAAACATTCCACATCATCAGGAAATACTTGAAAAATATCATAAATTTCATATTCTACTCTTCCTACGTCATTATCTATTAAAAAAATAGTATCACCTATTTTTAATTTTTTTAAATTTCTAAACATATTTTTATTTATAAAATTATGTCCTGCAATACATAAATTTCCAGTTTTATTTGGGTTTGCTCCCCAAAATTTGGTAACTGATATATTTAAAGCCTCATTTGAAAATTCACTAAGCACATAAGTTTCTAAAAATATCGAAGGAATTTCTAGCTTTGCAATTACATCATATCCTTTATAATTTTTTATTATATTTTCCTTTTGATATTCTTTTTCATTTTCAGTATTATATAAACTCTTAGATAACTTAGTAACATTATTAATTTTGTTTTCATCTGCTTTATTTTCAGAATAAATATTTCCTAGTTTATATTCTTCAGATACTCTTTTTGCTTCATTTTCTTTAGCTTCTCTAATATTAATAAAAAATATACCTATTAATAAAATAATCGAAACAAATTTTATACCTCTTCTCTTTTTCTGTTTTCTTCTCATTTTGTCTCCCATATACAACAAATGGACGAATCACTCGTCCACATTGTTGTTTTATTATTTTTTACCTATTTTTCTAATATAAGCATAAAGAATTATTCCTGCTAATACTATAAGTGAAACAACTTGTATATAAACATTGTTACCTGTTTTTGGTAGCTGTGTTGGCATTGTTTCTGTATTATTAGTTACATTATTTGTTACTTCGTTATTTATAGCCTCTGTTTCACCTGGTATTACTGGTTCTTCAGCTGGTGGTGTTACTTGTAATTCTGGTACTACTTTAATATCAAAAGTTGATTCAGAAATTACACTATCTGAATTATCTCTATTTATTAATTTTAAAGTAATTTTATAATCTCCCTCTTCACTAAATAAACCTCTAACTTTTAAAACTTGTGAAACATCTTTTCCACCTATTTTGTATCCTTGTGGATCACCCCAACCACTTTCTATAATATCATGCTCTAAATCTGCTTCATCTGTTCCTAATAATTTTACAGTTGCACCACTTGGTGAAATTGCTTCTCCTATCAATCTTGCATGTTCATAATAATGTCCCATTGGAGAAGAATAAGAAAGTGTCATTTCTTTTTCTACACCTTTTATAATATCTCCTGAATATTCTAATTTTATTGTATAATCAATATATTCTGGTTCAACTGTTACATTTTTAATAATAGGAGTTGTAATATCATCATAAGTTTCTGAAGCATCTGAATTGGCTAAGCCTTCTGCTGTAACAGTAAATTCTGTTGGATTTGAAGTTGTAATACCATCTTTAGCCTTAAATTCAATAATCATATTATTTCTTGGACTTGTTCCTCCAGTAGAATCATAATATGTTACTCTTACTTTGTCAGAAGTATCGTTTGCTGTTCCCCCTTCTACACTTACATATTCAAAAATATTATTATCATACGCAATATCAAATGTATATGCTCCTAAAGCTTTTCCAAAATCAATTTCTACTTTTACATTTTCACCAGGTCTCACAGTAGTTTTATTAAGTTTTATATCTATTGTATCTAAAGATGCTGCAAAACTTTGACTAGTAAAAACAAGCATAACTAATATCATAAATATAGTAATTATTTGAAATATTTTTTTCATCAAAAAAAATCCTCCTTTTTTGTTTTATATTTCTATTATGTAGAATTTTTATAAAAAATAATTGTCATTACTTGTAAATTTCATAAAAATACTGAATTTTCAGCATAAAAAAAAGAAATAGAAAATTTTTCCATTTCTTTTTTATTTAAATATTTAGTTTTATTTTATTCAAAATCATTAAATATTAATAAAATTTTATTTTGTTTCTTCTTCTATCCAATTAAAAATTTCTTCATTTCCATCTGAAATCTCATACATTGTTATTGCAGGAACTTCATATACATGTATACTTTTTATTTCTTTTTCTATTTCTTTATATAAAGATTTTTTTGTTCCCATTGTTAAAAAATATTCATCTTCTCTTACAATTTTACCTTTCCAATAATAAGAACTAAATCTTTTACTTTCTTGAACATAACTTACAAGTCTTTTTGAAAGTAATGTTTCTGTTATTTCTTTTGCATTATTCTTATCATTGCAAGCAGTTGTAATGATACAATATTTACCTTTCATAACTTTCTCCTTATACTTTCCATTTCTTGTCTTCTAACAATCCATATACCATAGTTATATCTGTAGGAATTATATATTTTGCACCTATTGCTTCTGCAACTTCTAGTACTATTGCACACATAGGTCTTGTTGCATCCCACCATCTTGGATTTTCTACTCTTTTTCGTATTTCATCCAAAGATATTTTTTCATAATATTTTTTTGTATCTTTTATTCTTGTTTCTATATCCATCATAATAGGTTGTAATTCATCTTTATATAAAGTATTTTTCTGATATGACACTCCAGATTCTAGTGAAAATAATTTGTGCCCTCCACCAGCTAAAATTAAATAATCAGCCTTTTCTTTTGGAAAATTCAAATTTTTTCTAATATATTCTCGTACCTCATTTAGTTTACTTTTTGCTAAATCTTCTGATAAGTCTGGAAATTTATTTAGTACATCCATTCCACCAAAAGAAGAATTTACCATTTCTTTAATCTCTTTTTCATATATAGCTATCTCTGTTGAGCCTCCTCCACCAATAAAAACAGCTACTTTTTCATTTACATTTCTAACTGTTCCAAAAACTGTTAATTCATTTTCTTTTTCTTGTGAAATAATTTCAAATTCTGTTTCAGTCAAATTATAGAAATTTTCCAAAAATTTCTTTTTTTGATTTTCTTCTAAAGTTCTAAAAATACTTGTTCCGCAAACATATATATCTTTATATTTTTTCTTATATTCCAAAACTTTATCAATTAAAGTTTTTACATCTTTTTTATCTAATTGATTAGCTCTTTTAAAATTTCTTTTAAATTCTATAGTAACACTTTCTAAATGTTTTACTTCTTTTCCATCAAATAAATCAAATTTTGTATTTGTTGAACCAACTTCTACTATAACTTTCATTTTTTATCTCCTTAAAATCATTTCCACAAATCACCATTTATATGTCCTATTAAAGCCATTACAAAAGCATTTTTAGTAAGTTCTATTCTTGAAACTTCATTATGTGTCAAAAAATTAATTCCACCTTTTCCATTTCCTAGTTTTTGTCCTTTAAAAATTTTATCCATAACTTTTCCAAGTTCAGTATCTATAATTTCATCAACATATTTTTCCGGAATTTGAAAACCTTGACTTGAGCCAACTGTTTGAAAACCATTACTATTTTCAATAACTGCTGCATTTATGTCTATCCAATCTCCCAAAAGATTAGTTATTCCAGCTTCTGATGCTATAAAATAGTCTACTTTTAAATTGTTTTTCTTTGCATATTCTTTCAAATTTTTTACTCTATTTTTTGCACCTTGAAATATTTCTTCATTTACTGGTTGATCACCGACTTCTGAATCAGTAGCAATTCCTTCTATTTCAATATTTTCAAAATATTTTTCAAAAGCTTGTTTTGCACCTTCAATTTTTCCTGGATTTTTAGTAGCCATTAAGATTTTCATATATTCCTCCTTATAATTATACTAACATTTATTTAACTATTGATATTTATTATTAAAATGTTTTTACTTACTTATAATTTAATTGATAATATGTTCTAATTAATCATTTACTTATAATTTGTTTTATCTATCCTTTCTTTTTTGCATATAATATGTGCATTTTGCAAGAATTGGTGTTGGCACAAATTTTGAGAAAAATTTTGCACATTTTATCTGAAAACCTGGAACTATATAAAATTTATTTTTAAGAAATTTTTGAACAGTGTATTTTGCAACATATTCACTAGAAAGTGAACTAATTTCAAATTTAACATTAGCAACATTATTAAAATTCGTTCTAACAGGTCCTGGACATAATATACTAATTTGAACCTTTGATTTTTCTTTTTTTAACTCTTCTCTAATTCCTTCAGATAATTTTACTACATAATTTTTAGAAGCATAATATGTTGCCATTAAAGGTCCTGGTAAAAATCCTGCTATTGAAGCTACATTTAGTATCTTACCCGAATTTCTATTCTTCATAGTTTTTAAATATAATTTTGTAAGTATATGAGTAGCAGTAATATTTGTATCAATAATAGTTAAATCTTTATTTATATCAGTTTTAGTAAAATTACCAAAATCTCCCAATCCTGCATTATTT
Organism: uncultured Eubacteriales bacterium; assembly: GCA_902492015.1. GTDB lineage: Bacteria > Bacillota > Clostridia > TANB77 > CAG-508 > Scatovivens. The sequence continues at coordinate 156,254 of CABUJR010000001.1, forward strand.
ATTAAAATATCTATATCTATATATTTTGAATATAAATCTATACAATTTTCTCTATTCGTTAAATCTACACTTTCATAAACTACATTTGTTTTGTATTTACTTGACAATTCTTCTTTTAGTTCTTGCAATCTTTCTATATTTCTTGCAACTAAAATAATATCATAATTTAATTTAGCAAATTCTCTAGCTAAATCTCTTCCTATTCCAGAAGAAGCACCAGTAATTAAAACTTTCATAATTCTCTCCATTCCTAAAGTTATTATATTTCATTTTACACTTTTGTCAAGAAAAAGTATAAAACAAAAATAGACATATTTAAAAAATATTTTGATAATATTTTTATAATTTGAAAAACGGTGCAAGAGCTATCACTCTCGCACCGTAAACCTAACCTAATGTGTACTTTAGTTTTTAAATTTTTTAACCGTAAGTTTTAATAAATATGTCACGGTTTCTTCTTTTAAAGAATAACCTTTTTGGCACAATTCTTTCAGCTCATCATTCATCTGATTTTTAAGTGCATTTTGGGTTAATCTTTTGTTTGAGACATTTGCCTGCAACATTGGTAAAAGCTTTTTCATGTTAGCATGTTTGTCTTCTACGCTAAGCCTAATTGCAAGTTCAAGTAAAGTACCTTTCAAACCAGTCTGAAGTAAAAATTTCTCCAATAAATCAGATTTTTCTAAGCACTCCTCAACTGTCGTTTTTTCAGCTTCATCTTCACAAGACAAATTTTTCTCTGCTGCACACTCAAGTTCTTCATGCTCTGCAGAAGCAGATTCCAGTTCCGGCTCTTGCTGCTCATCTTCTGCTGCTTGAGTTGTTTCTGAACTAGGTGTTTCGACTGCACATTCACTTCCAACCTTTGCTTCTGAGGCTTCTTCTGTTAATTTGCCACTCAGCATTTCTTCGCAATTTGTGACAAAATCTTTAGGCATATTAAGAATTTTATTTTTCTTTTCCTCACTAATAAGTATTCCAACAATTGGATCTCCCTGATAGCAAAAAATATCTTTATTTTTTATCTCAATTATCAATTCAGGAGTTACTGTTATCAATTTCTTATAAGTGAGATTTTTATAAATCACTTCTTCGCCTTTTTCTAACGTTTCTTCTTTGTCCGGATTATAGCCGTCAATATTCAGCCTCAATTTACGGCCTTGATATCCTTCGCTTGAAACTTTTGTGATAAGCACATGAACTACCTTTTTATCTCTCTTGACTCTTACTATGCTTCCTATTTTAACTCTTTTTCCCACAATCTTTTTTCTTTCTTCAAGAGAGTATTCACTTGTTTTTGTGGTCGTATTCTCTTTGTTTTCTTCTGCAGATATAACCTCCCTTTCCTCAGGTTTCTTAGCCTCTCCACCATTTTCTTTTAGAGACTTTTTGCCTGACTGTTCTTTCCCAGAAGACTCATCAGATGAATTGTATTGTTTTTTAAACTCATCAAATGACTGCCAGTTTACATTTTCAATTTCGAACATTTCAGAAAGAGTAATCACTTCTTCATAAGAAGAAACTCTGAATACTCCATTTTCAAAGTTTAGTCCGCCTCCTTTTACGCCAAAAACTCTCCGCAACACTTCAAGATCTTTGGGTGATATCTTGACATTAATTAGTTTCATTCATTACCCTCCATTTTAATGGATTTTATAATCCATTTTTGAAAATTAACCTACAAGTTACTAAAACTACTTTCCACCTTTCTGTTAAATATTTTTCATAGTATCATACTTAAAATTACAAGTACAATCTCTATAAAATTTAAATAATTATATAATCTTTTTCTAATTTTGTAAATCTATTATAAATCTTAGAATTAAAACAACTGCAAAATATAAAATTGGATAATACTGTGTAACACCTTTATATAATAGAAATTTCAAAGAAATTGCCTATTATATAAAAAAGAGTCTAATGAATTTTAATCATTAAACTCTTTTTTTATTAATTTACTGCTTCTCCTTGTTTTATCCAAACTGAAACACTTCCATCTTTGCAATAAAATATACCATTACCTTCACTATCAACATATACTGTTTCAGATAAATTTCCTGTGCAATCATAAAAAACTGTATTAGCAAGTTTTTTGCCTACATTCATTTGAATACATCCACCATTTTGGTCAGACATAACAACAGCAAGACCTGAATTTGGATGATCATAATCTCCTAATCTTGTAAATCCTATTATATGATTACTATTAAAATAATCATATTGATCTCCATAAGCATAATACTTTCTAACTTTTAGTAAAATATCTAGCATACTTTTTTTAGACTCTACTTGTTTTTCTGGTATTCCATAATAATCTCCATAAAACACACATGGAAAACCATCTTTTCTAAGTAATATAAGTGAATATGCTAATGGTTTAAACCAATCTAGAATCCATGATTGTAAAGCTTGTCCTGGTTCTGTATCATGATTATCTACAAAAGTTACTGCTTTTTCTGGATTAGTTTTTACTAAAGTTCCTTCAAAAATTTGTGACATATTAAACTGTCCATTACTGATTGATGCTCTATAAAAATTATAATGTAATGGTACATCAAATAGTGACATACAACCACCTGTTTTTTCTATATACTCATTGATTACAGATATATTAGAGCTCCAATATTCTCCAACAGCAAATAACTTTTTACCAGTATAATTTCGTAATTCACTTAACCACTCTGGATAAAATTCTCCTCTTATATGTTTTACAGCATCTAATCTAAAACCATCAACTGAGGTTGTATCTAAATACCATTTTCCCCAATTTGTTAATTCTTTTACTACATCAACATTATTTAAATCAATATCAGCTCCCATTAAATAATCATAGTTTCCATTTTCTTTATCTACATTTTCGTCCCAATGTTTACCATAAAATTTATATATAGCAGCTTTTCCAGTATTTTCATCCCAATCGATTCCATGAAAATGAGTCCAATTCCATTTGAAACTCGAATATGTATCTCCTCTTCCTGGAAAAGTATATTTTGTCCATACTCTAATTGGTAAAGCATCTGTTAAACTAACATTTCTATTTGAAAAATCATCTTGAATCGCTAAAACATCTTCAGTTTCATCTGCTCCCATTTTATGATTCAAAACAATATCCGCTAATACTTTTATATTATTTTCACGCAATACTTTTACTGCATTTATGTATTCATCCTTTGTTCCATACTTTGTAGGAATATCTCCTTTTTGATTAAATTCTCCTAAATCATATAAATCATATACTCCATAACCTACATCTTCTTTTCCGCCTGCTCCTTTGTAAGCTGGAGGTAACCATAAATGTGTTAAACCAATATTTTCTAAATGTTTGGCTTCTTTTGTAAGTTTATTCCAAAGTGTAGAATCACTAGGTAAATACCATTCAAAATATTGCATCATAGTATCATTTCTAGGCAAATCTATCACTCCTACTCTTTAATGCTTTTATTATATCATTAACTTGAAAAATATCAAGTTTATAAATCTAATATTTGTTTTTTATACTTCATAATAGTATCATATCCCGTTTTCATGAGTTTATCTGCATCATCAATTTCTAAAAGACTTGCACCTCTTGCATCTATTTCTATTGCTAAATCAGCTTCTTTTTGAGCTTTTCTAACATCTTTTAAAGAAAATATATCAACTGTTCTAAGTAAAATTGCCAAAATATCTTCTTTAGGTTCATAATCATCTATTCTAAAGCTTAAAGCTATTGTTTTGTCTGCTCCCATATCTTTTAAAATTTTTACTGGCAAGTTATCTTTTGTTCCACCATCAATAAAATTATATTTTCCATATTGACATGGTGTATATACGCCTGGAAATGACATACTTGCCCTTGTAGCAGTTGCGATTGGTGCATCATATATATAATCTATATCATCATCTTTTAAATCAAATTTGTGCGATAAAAATATACATTCCTTTGTTGATATTGTGTCAACTGTTGCTATTGCATAAGGTATTTTTATTTGGTTCATATTTACAATAGCTTTTTCTTTTGCTACTGTTTTAATTAAACTTTCAATGTTTTCACCAGGTATTAATCCTTCAATTTTAGCAACTCCAGAAGTAAAATATGAAATTCCAGCTTTAACTATTGGTCCTTTTTTTAATTGTGTAAGAATTTTATAATTTTCTATTGTCCTTTCTTTTATCTCATCTGTTGAAAATCCCATTGCATAAAATGAAGCGAAAATACTTCCTGAGCTAGTGCCAGATAAGAAATCGATTTTTATGCCTAATTCTTCTAATGCTTTTAAAGCTCCAATATGAGCTAATCCTTTTAATCCTCCTCCTGCTAATGCAACACCTATACTCATCTATCTTTTTATTTCTTCCTTTCCTTTTACAAATAATGTTTGGCTTGGATATGCTAAATCTACATTTTCTTTCTCAATTAAATATAGCAAACTACATAATATGTCTTGTTTTGCCTTTAAATATTTACTATATTCTGCTTCTCTAATATATAAATATATTTTTATTTCACTGCCATAAGTTGTAATATTATTTAAACTAACTTCTACAGTTTCTTTTATAACTTCTGGATCATTTTGTAATATAAGCTTCATCTCTTTAACTATTTTTTTAATCTTCTCAGAAGTTGTATCCCAGCTTAAAGTCAAAATACAATCAAACCTTCTACTTGTTAATCTATCCCAGTTTACTACATAGGATGAAGTTATTAAAGAATTTGGAATAGTGACAACCGCATTATTATATGCTTTTATACGCGTACTTCTAAAAGTTATATCTATAACAGTTCCTTGGAATTGATCTACTTCAATCCAATCTCCAATAACAAAAGGTTTATCAGTTAATATTGCAGCACCACTAAGCATACTTTTTACTAAGTCTTGTGCAGCTAAAGCTATTGCCGCACTTCCAATTCCTAAACCAGTAACTAATGCTCCAATACCATCTAGTTTTAATTCTAAAATTGTTGCTACTACAAATACAAAAATAATCCATATAAACACTCTAATCATTTTACAGATAAATCTATTTACAGCTTTATCACTCGTAATTTTAAAAATTTTTTTCATTATAATAGAATCTTCTGTAACTAAAGTTGTTACGGCTTTGGTTATGTAATATGCGATAATAACTTCAAAGGCCTTATTAGTAAGATATACAAGCTGTTGATTAAGTGGCAAAATATGTATTGTGCAAAATACACCAAATAGAATAAAGAATTTCTTTAATGGTTTATACATTGAACTATCTTTTGGATTTTTTTTGCTCTTAATTATTCTATAATATATTTTTATAATAAGTCTAGAAAATACATTTCTAAACATAAAGAATAATATGAAAACAGCCAATGCTATTTGTAAGTCAAACAATTTTAGTAAATCTTCTAAATTAATCGAAGTTAACCATTCTTTAATTTCTGCCATCTTCTCCTCCATTTTTTTGTTTAAAATAGTACATTAAAATTGCTAAATTAATACTTGCATGCTCAAATTCTCCGTTTAATGCCATTTTAAAACATTTGTTAAAATCTATTCTTTTTACACTTACTATTTCTTCAGTTTGATCTAAATGAACTTTTCCTTTTTGAAAATCTCTTGCAACAAAAATATACACTTTTTCATTTGTGTATCCGGCTGAAGGATAATATTCCATCAAAAATTCTATGTTATTTGCTAGAATTCCTGTTTCTTCTTCTAACTCTCTTTTAGCCGCAACTTCTGGAAGCTCTCCAGCATCTATCATTCCTGCTGGAAGTTCTAAAGTTAATTTATTTATTGCTTCTCTAAATTGTTCTTCCAAAATAACTTCATTTTTATCATTTATTGGAAGTATTATTACAGAGTTTCCTGGTTCTACACAATCTCTTATATAATTTAAACCATCTCCTCTTTCATAAGCTCTTTGAATAATCTTAAATCTTTTTCCAGTATACTTTTCTTCCTCACTAATTAATTTATTCAAAATCTAACCTCCAAACAATTATACAGAATAATTATATATTAAAGAATAAAAAAAGTATACACTTTTTTGTAAAAACAAAAAAATTATACTTTTTTTAATTTATTATTAAATTTACTTTTAATTTATCCTATTTTTGAGTAATTTCAACCATATTTGCATAATATTTTGCAATTAACTCATCTAGTTCTACACTTACCTTATATATTACAGAGTAATCTTCTCCATTAGAAATACATTTATTTAGTTTGTCCCTTAATTTACAAATTTTTTCATCTAACATAATATCACTCTCCTTTTTTCTATTTTTTTCTTTTGTATATTTTAAAAATAACATATTGTTACACCAAAGTCAATAAAATATCAGTATTTGAGCGCTTTTTCGTTAGACATTTTTCGACAGTTTAACAAAGAATTTTACATTATGTTTTTCTTTTTTATTTGTTATGTCAAATTTACTAAATAATTTTAAATATAAATTGACGTAAATCATCTATCTAACAAGATTTTTCAGATGACTTTTTTCTAAAATAAAAAATAATAATTGATATTACAAATATAAATATAGACAAGATTTGAGAAATTCTGAAATTATATAACATAAGGCTATCTATCCTAAAGCCTTCAATAAAAAATCTTATTCCAGAATATAAAATACAATAAAGTAAAAATATTTCACCTTTAAATTTTCTATTCTTTTGTAATTTTCTAAGTATAAAAAATATTAAAATCGTACAAATAGATTCATATAAAAATGTAGGATGTACCTCTATATATCCATTGTTAGTAAAAATCCCCATTCTAAAAAATATATCTGTTTCATATCCATAAGCTTCAATATTAAAAAAATTTCCCCATCGACCAATACTTTGAGCAAGAGCTACAAATGGTATAACATAATCTAATAAATTTAAGATGTCAATTTTTCTTATTTTGCAAATTATCATGGCTGTTAAAATTCCAGTTATTAGACCACCATAAATTGCAAGCCCACCATCTCTAAAATTAAAAATTTCTTCAATATTATTTAAATAATAGTCTAAATTAAAAATTATAAAATATATTCTTGCTCCAACGATTCCAAAAAACAAAGAAAAAATTCCTATATTCAAAATGTTTTCAAACTTATTTTCAAATTTTTCTTTACTAATATTACATAAAATAACTGCTACTAGAATTCCTGTTACAATACAAATTGCATACATATAAATTTCTATTCCAAAAACACTGAATGCAATTTGTGGTACATTTAAACTTATATTTAATCCAGGAAATTTTACTAAATTCATGTTCTTTCTCTTTTCTAAATTTATTCGTTCGTTATTACAGACAATACTTTTTTATCTTTAGAAAAAGTTTCCTTTAAAACTTTTTCTACATAATCTTTACTTACACTTGAAAATTCTTCAAAATAATCTAAAGAATTTATATTTTTAAAATAATCAGAAACTAGTGCTGTTGCAATGTTTGAAACTTCATTATATTCTTTTACAAAATCTCCATATATACTTTTTTTAGCCCTTTCAAAATCGTCTTTGTCAATACCTTCTTTTTTTACAGTTTCAATTCTATCTTCTATTTCTTTAACAACATCATCAATATAATCTGTTTGAATTTGAATTAAAATATGTGAATAAGTTTTTGAAAATTCATAATTTATACTTGGAACAGAAATAATCTTTCCAGATTCATACAATTTTTCAAAAGTTTTAGAACTTTTTCCAAATAAAATATTACCTAAAATATCTATCGCAATATCTTTTTTTACTTTGTTTGAATCTAAGTCATTATCTTTGTAACCTATTATTGCGCAAGGCATACTAATATCCATTTTTTGAGTAATTTTTTTCTCAACAATTTCTTCTTGTTCTTCATTATAAACTCTTTTAGTATCTTGTTTATTAGCTTTTAAAGTAACTTTAGATTTTATTTTTTCAAAATCTTTTTCAGGATTAAAATCTCCTGTCATAACAATTATCATGTTATCAGGTCTATAAAAAGATTTATAAATTTTATACAATTTTTCTTTATCTATTTTAGCAATAGTTTCCACAGTTCCTGCTACATCTATATTTATCTCATTTGATTTATACATTCCTTTTAAATCATTCATATAAAGTGCCCATTCTGGATAATCATCATACATCATTATTTCTTGCTCGATAATTCCACGTTCTTTTTCCACATTTTCATCTGTAAAATATGGATTCTGAACATAATCCATAAACTCATCTAGAGCTTCATCAAAATTATCTGTGCATTCAAACAAATATGCTGTGTGATCATTAGTAGTATAAGCATTAGCATCAACTCCTATTGCTGTTAACACATCTAAACTGTTTCTTCCATTTTCTTGTTCAAATAATTTATGTTCTAGATAGTGAGCAATTCCATCTGGAACTGTTGTCATATCATTTTCACCTGGTGCAAAAAATTTATTATCTATTGAACCATAATTTACACTCCAAACAATATATTTTTTTCTTGTTTTTTTAGGCAAAATCATTATTGTTAAACCATTTTCTAGTTTTTCAATATACAATTTTTCTTTTATTTTACTATTTTCAATTATTTGCAATTTTTTCTATCTCCTTGTATAATATTAATTTCTTAAAAAATAAATTGTGTTTATTTGTATTGAATTTGCTACATCTAATATGTTCTCCTTAGTTACTTGGTTAATTTTCTCAATATACTCTTCTAAAGAAAGATTTGTTTTTGCTATCTCTTGACCTATATAGTATACAACCTCTGTATCTTGTTCTTCTTCAACATTTTTTAATCCAGCAATCAAATAAGTTTTGGCATTTTCAATATCTTCATCAGTAAATTCACCATTTTTTATATTTTCTAATTGAAGTTTAATAATCTCTATTGCTTTTTCATAATTTTCTATTTGAATACCACATCTTATAAAAATATTCATTTTCTGTTTTACAAAAGTACTTTTTGCTGAATATGCAAGTCCAGCCTTTTCTCTAACATTTTGGAACATCATAGAATTTGCTCCATCTCCAAGTATTGCATTATATACAAGTGAACTAGCCAAAAGATTTTCCTTTTTAGAAGTTATATCTAATCCTATTACTAATTTTCCTTGAGTAACATTCATATTTTCTGTAATTTCTTTTACGTTTTCCACAATCTGTTTACTTTCTGTGAATTCATTGTTTAAAATATAATTTTCTATTCTTGGTTTTAAATTCTTTATATTGTCATTATTATTTAAAAGGCTCTCCATATCATGTGACTTAATTTTTCCAGAAATAAAAATATCTATTTTACAATTATTTATAAGCCAATTATAGTATTCTGAAATATCTTGTATTGTTATGCTATCAATATCTTCAACATATCCAAATTTATATAGTCCAAATCCTTCTTCACCATACATTGTTGAAATACAATTATCAAAAGCATAAGAATCTTTTTCATCTATTTTACTTTCAATTACTTTTTTTAAATTATCTTTTTCAACAGCTAAAAAATCTTCATTCAAAAGATTATTCTTTTTTATAGGATTAAATACAATATCTAAAATATTTTCTATATTCATTTTTAAAATATCTTCATTATTTAGAGCATATTCGTTACTTATTGACTCTATATAAAATTTAAGAATTATATTATCCCCCATTTTATCAATACCACAATTAAAACTTGCTCCATACATATTTTCCATTTCTTTATTTATCAAATATTGATTTGGAAGTTTAGCAGTACCTCTTCTAAGTAAAAAAGGTATTAAAGCAGTTTTAGTTACGGTTTCTCTTTTTAAAGTTGTAGTTAAAATAATGCAGGTTAAATCTGTTTTATATAAATCTGTATTTATAATATGAGCTTTCACTCCTTGTTTTAACTCAATGCTTGTTTTATTCATTTAAATCTCCTTTTTATTAGTATTATTCTTAATCTAAGATTTATTCATTAAAATTCTAATAAATTTAGACCTATTTCATCACTTAATTTTCTGCCTACTTTCCCATTTATTTTTCTTACAATAATTTCAGAAGTTGCTGAAATTACACTTTTTACAAGATGTCCACCTTTAACAATTCCTTCTTCATTTCCAAAATTAATGTGAATATGCAGATATACTTCTCCATCTTTTCTTGTAGCATTACCAACTAGTGATGTAATTTCAAACATTCCTTCAAATATTTTTGTATTATACTCCTTAGTGTTTACATTAAATACACCAATTTCAACTAAATTACTTGCACCAAGTCCTGTTATTTCCGCAAGTTCTATATTTTCATTTTTGCAAAGTTCTTTTAAACTTTCTATAACTTCTTCACCTTTATTTAATCTAACAACATAAGTATCATCAAATTTTCTATATTCCATTTTTCTCCTCCTAAATTAATAATTTTTTTATATCACTATCATAAAAAATTGTATCTTCAAATGATTTAAATGTACATTGATTATTTTCAATCATTGTTTTAAATTCTTCTAAAGTAACATATTTACAATTCATTACTTCCTCTGCGTTACATTTAAAGTCATCTAAAGGAATATCTTTTTTTATAATATAAATATCTCTAAATTTATTCTTTTTTCTAAGTGTTTTAATAAATTTTAGTTCATTAATTTGAATATCTATTCCAATTTCCTCTTTTAATTCACGCTGAATCCCAAAAACACTGCTTTCTCCTGATTGCAAACCGCCATGGGTATCCTCCCATTTTCCAGCACTCTTTTTATTTAAACTTCTTTGAGTTAATAATATTTGATTATGTGAGTTTATTATAAAACAATGAACAGTTATTATATATTCATTCTCTTTCAATAAATTAATATCTGTTCTTTTTATTATCTTTCCTGTTATATTTTTATTCTCATCATAAACATCTACTAATTCTTCTTCCACTAATATATTTCTCCTTTAGAATTTAATTGAATATAATAAATAATATTTAACATTTTAAATCATAATCTATACAAATATTTAAAAACGAGAAAAAATTGATATTTCAAAATTTTCTTGTTTTTCTTGGAGGCGCCAGCCCTTCTTATGCTTTCAAGTCCTTGTTAGACAATAATTTTATTTTTAATTGAATACATTGGAAGACATTTTTATATATAGTTGCGAGAAAACAATTAAAAATTTATATATCAATTAATTTTAAATATTTATTTAGCTGGTTGTTTGAAATTAGCATAAACTAATAGTTAATAGGTATTATTTTAATAATTCGATATTTTTCCTTGTAACCTTTATATATTGTACATAAAAATTTAGTTAAAATCAATAAAATTGCTTATTTTTAGCTCTACTACCAAAACAGATAAGAATACGACTTTAAAAAACAACTAATTATAGGAGATAAAATCTAGTTAAAGGTCATACCCATATTTCGTATAAAATACCTGATTAATCTAGAAAGCAACTTTTTGTGTGCTTAAATTCGTCATCAAAATACTATTACTAGTCAGACTTAACAGTCAAACTCCTTTTATACCAATGACTTTATTTAAGACATTGGGAGATAATTATATTTTATTAAAATGTATAGTATAAAAGAAAACAACCCACCAAAAAAACACTCTAGGTGGGTTGAAAAAGAAGATAATTGATTTTAAGTTACTATAATTACAACTTGGTCAAAATCTGATTAATAGTTGCTTAGATGCTTTATACTTGGTAATGATTACTTAAATCCCCCATGCGAGGCATTAATTACTCATAAAAATATGTCGATACCTCATACGGAACACTGTCACTTGAAGTTACAGTAACATAGTATGTTCCGGCATCTATACTTGCTGTATAAAAATTCACTAATGTTTTCTCAACGCCATTCAAAGTGACAACACCACTTGCTATAACTTTACCACCAGGACCGCCGGTCTGAACTTTGATAATGACCTGTTTCCTGTTATTATCGCTCGTGCCTTGGGCGGTAATTTTACTGCATTTTACCCTTGTGGTCGAATAGTAAGTGTCACTCGCTCCTGTTTCGCTGGCAGTGCCGTTTACCTTATGAAAACCGCTGGCCGCAAATGCAGTTGCCGAAATTGCAAAAATCATTGTGAATGCCAAAATCATAGAAATAATACCTTTAGTTGTTTTTTTCATAATGTCAATTCCTTTCTTCTTGTGAATTATCCTCTTTTTTCCTCAATGTTTTAATTGCTGAAAAACAAAATGAGGTTTTCTATGACCAAATTATTGGAATTATAACATAAAATCTCTATATAAGCAACATAAAATTACAATTTATTATTTATGTATTTACAAAGAATTATCATTTATATATAATATAAAATATAAATAATTAATGAAAGGAGAAATCAGTTATGTTAAAAAACAAAAAAACTCTAGTAGCACTTATTGTTATTATTTTAATTGCTTTAATAGTTTTAACATTGTGTATTGCTATGAACAATAAATATTCAAGAGATAGTATAACAGATTTAGTAAAAAATTCTACTATTTCTAATAACATCTACATAGAAAATAATATGTATGAAAATAACTCATATGTGGGGGTAGCTAAATTCTATATAAAAGATAATATGGAATATATTTATCAGGAAAATAAAAATCAAGAAAAAATCGAAACATATATCAATAATGAGAGTAATATTTCAACAACTGTTCTACATTCAGAAAAAATTATAACTCAAACAAACAATAATTATACTGATTTTAATTCTGTATTACAACCACTAAAAGATACTCTATTAAATGAATTGAATGATTCTTTACAATATCAATATAAATATTGTGGAAAAGAATTAGTAAATGAAATAAATTGCATAAAGATTTCTTTAACGAATAATGAAAATAATGAAAATTATAATTATTACATAGATGAAACCACAGGGTACATTGTTCAATATGAAAATGAAAGTTCAAAAAATAAGGAAATATACAAATATGAACTTAATTCAGTAACAGATGAACAAATAAAAGTATTTAATTTAGATGATTATAGTGACTATACTTTTGTTAATTCAATTTAAATACAAAATCTCCCAAAATCTTGGGAGATTTTTTTACCCAGGAAACAATTTATACTATAATAATGTATCAACTGTCTTCCAAACAACCTCTTCGGAAGACAGTTGGAAGACAATTTTTTGAGTTTCGAGAAAGTTTGAGGAAGTTTGAAAACGGATAAAAGGCTTATCTCTCTAAATGATTTTCAATTTGTCACTTGTCGCTCTAGCAGTTTTGAGTATGAAAAATAAAAAATCGAGCAAATCTTACTCTTTCAAACGAAAGAAAAGATTTGCTCTTTTAAAGTTTGGAGGCGCCAATCGGATTCGAACCGATGATCAGAGTTTTGCAGACTCGTGCCTTACCACTTGGCTATGGCGCCGTATATATCTATACAAAAAAATGGAGCGGGAAACGGGGCTCAAACCCGCGACCTTCGCCTTGGCAAGGCGACGCTCTATCAACTGAGCTATTCCCGCATAAATTAAAGCATAACTATAATAACAAAAAAACTATCAAAAGTCAATAACTTATTTTACTTTTTTACTATTTGCTTAAGTTAATTTTAGTCTTATCCGTCCTATAATATTATATCAATCAATTAAAACTTATTAATTTAATTGGAAAAAGCAATAATAATATATTATATTACTTTATTTATAAATTGTGCAAAATAATTAAACCTTGTATGCAAATTTAATAACTAATTATTTTATTTTCTAAAGAAATTTCCCCAAAAGCTAAAACTTTAAAATATACCACTAATCTGAATATAGTATAATATTTTAAATTAATTTATAATTCTTGTATTTTTTTTATGTTTATGATATGATTTTTTTGTAGTATTTTATCGTACAAAGGAGAATAATATGGAAAAAAAAGAGATTAGTACAAGAACAGTTGTAAAAGCTATAATTACAGGATTTGTATCTTATGGAATAATTATAAATTTTCTTTGCTTACTTCTTATAGCTATTGGAAATTACTTTTTAAAAAACATACCTGGATCTACTGCTAAAGGTCTTTATATAACCCTTCCATTAATGGGAGTCATTATAATTTATTTTATTATCCATATTATTTGTAAACTTAGTACTTATGATGTTTTTAAAAAATGTAAAACTAATCCGAGCAATTATAAAAATATTATAAAATATTTAAATATATTTTTTATAGTTTGCATAATCTTATCTATAATTCTTTTTCTTGGATTACTTAATTTAAACTTGCAATATCAAGCAAAATCTATTGATTATGCAGTATTAAAATATAATGAAATTTTTTCAGAAGAGCATACAGCTGAGCTTGAAAAAGAAATGCTAACACTATTTAATGATTCAAAAGAAAATCTTACTACATCAACAATTATCTTAGAAATAGGATTTGCAATATCTTTCCTATCTCTAATTCCATATCAAAGAAAAATGATATTAAAGTATAATGAATTTTAAAAATACATAACAAGAAGTAAAATGCACATAAATGTGCATTTTTTTATTTAACTTTTATTTATTATTAGTAATAAATTAACTTTCCTTTAATATATTTTAATATATTAAAATTAAAGAGGTTTTTATAATGAGTAATATTGGAATAATCAGTCTTTATGGTCTAATTTTTGGAATGATTGGTACAACTTTAGGTGGTTTTATTGGCACTTTTATAAAAATCAAATCCAATAAATCTTTAGGTTTTATTCTTGAATTTGCTGCTGGACTTATGACTGCCGTAATTTGTTTTGATTTAATACCTGAAACTTTAAATATTTCAAACATTACTGCATGTATATTAGGTATATTTATAGGGATTATCTCGATGATTTTATGTAATAATTTTGTAGATAAATTTTATTCAAAACAAAAACTACTAAAATCTAATAGTTTATTAAAAACAGGAATTATAATTGCTATTGGTTTAGCAGTTCACAATTTTCCTGAAGGTCTAGCCATTGGCGCTGGATTTGACTCTTCTGATTCTTTAGGTTTTAAACTTGCTATAGCAATCGCTTTGCATGATATTCCAGAAGGAATTTCAATAGCTTTACCTTTAAAAAATGGTGGTTCTTCAAAATTAAAAGCAATTATAATAACTACTATTTCTGGATTAACCACTGGACTTGGAGCATTTTTTGGAGCAATAATCGGTAATATTTCTCAAGTTTTAATAGCAATTTCTCTTGCGTTTGCGGCTGGTGCTATGTTATATATTGTATCTTGTGAACTTATTCCTGAATCTAAAACTTTGTATAAAGGACGATTTGCTTCATTAGGAAATATATTAGGTATTTTAGTAGGAATTATAGCAGAAAACTTATAAAAACATCTAAGTAATTCTACTTAGATGTTTTTTCATTTACTCTTTATCACCTTTTAATTTTTCTGCTCTATCAGTAGCAATCAAATTATCAATCATTTCATCCATATCTCCATTTAAGAAATTTTCCATTTGATAAATACTTAGTCCAATTCTATGATCTGTAATTCTTCCTTGTGGATAGTTATAAGTTCTAATTTTTTCACTTCTATCTCCAGAACCAACTTGACTTCTTCTTTCACTTGCAACAGCTTTTTCTTGTTTTTCTCTTTCTATTTCATAAATTCTTGAACGAAGTAATTTCATTGCATATTCTCTATTTTGAAGCTGAGATCTTTCTGTTTGACATTCTGCAACTATACCAGTTGGCTCATGTATTAATCTAACAGCTGATGATGTTTTATTAACATGTTGTCCTCCAGCACCAGATGCTCTAAATACTTCCATTTTTATATCAGCAGGATTAATATCTACTTCTACATCTTCTACTTCTGGCAAAACTGCTACTGTAGCTGTTGAAGTGTGTATTCTACCACTGCTTTCTGTATCTGGAACCCTTTGAACTCTGTGAACTCCACTTTCAAATTTAAATCTACTATATGCTCCTTTTCCTTTTATCATAAAAGAAATTTCTTTATATCCACCAATTCCTGTTTCATTTTCATTTAATACTTGTATTTGAAAATGTTTTTTTTCAGCATACATTGAATACATTCTAAATAATACTCCTGCAAATAATGCTGCTTCTTCTCCTCCAGCTCCTGCTCTTATTTCACAAATAACATTATTATCATCGTTTGGATCTTTAGGAATTAATAGAATTTTTAATTCTTCTTCTATTTTAGGCAATTTTTCCTTATCTGCTAACATTTCAGCCTCAGCAAGTTCTCTCATTTCTGGATCATTAAGCATTTCTTTTGCGTCCTCTAAATCTTGAGAAACTTTTTTATATTCTCTATATTTCATAACAACTTCTTCTAAATCGCTATGTTCTTTCATTAATTTTTTCCATTCATTTTGTCTAGAAATTACTTCTGGATCACTTATCAATCCATTTAATTCTTCATATCTTTTTTCGACATCATCTAATCTTTGAAACATATAAAAACTTCCTTTTCTTTAAATTGCTAAAATATTATATCATAAATTAATTATATATACAATACTAAAAAAACAGTTAATATTAAAATAGAAAACAATTCCATTTTTTATTAATTAAATAATTTATTAGTACGGATTTGTAATATAATATAATTTAATTTAATTAATAATTAAATTGTATTTATGAAAAATTTATAGTATAGTAATTTATAATTTATAAAAGTTATATTTGATTTGTTATGTTAACTGTGTTATAATAATAAGGATACAGCGATATATTTCGCAAAACAGTTCATATTATTTAGGAGGAAAAGCTATGAAGAATCAACAACTTCGGGTAACTGTCGACGTCTCTTCTAAGGAAGCAGATAAGTTTTTTGAAACACTTGGATTAACTGGAATGCTCGAGAACATCGTATCTGACAACCAGCTTAAAGAGAGTTTCGAAGAGCTTCAGCAGCTTAATCAGTATCCGCTTCCGCATACCATGCCGTCTCTGGCAAAAGGCAATATCAAGCCTTTGTTTAACGGAGATTTTACCAAGTTTCAGAGAAGCTACAAGAACTATCTGCAAAGATATGTTCTGAGCATCTATTTTGAAAAAAGAGTCAATTCTCCGATGAAGTCTGACTCTGATATCGCAGATTGGATCAGATCACGCGAGAGCGAGATCAAAGAAAGAACAATCAGCCTGGCCTATGCCGAGATTCTGGGAGACATTTACATCACCCAGATAGAGCATGGATACCAGCCCTTTATAATGCAGTAATTTAAAAGGCAGTGCTTTTCAAAAAGCCTGGTGGTGCACAATGCACCATCAGGCTTTCTCTTTTACTATTACATTTTCACATCATTATAAATAATATTTAATTTATCAAGTACTTCTTCCTCTCTTTTTGAACAAGTAAATATAATTATCTGATTTTCTCCAAAATTGGTATTCAAATATTTTAAAATATTTTCTAATCTTTCATTATCAAAATATGCAAAAGCTTCATCTAATATTATTGGCATTTTTTCTGTTGTTATCTCTTGAAGAGCACTTAATCTCAAAGATAAATACATCTGATCTATAGTGCCAACACTTAATCTTGAAGCAGGAATATAATTTCCATTTGGCATTTCCACTCTTAGTGCATCTGTATCACTTAAAATTACATTAGTATATCTATTATTAGATATTTTAGAAATTATTTCACATAAATTATTCGTAAATTTAGGACTAATATTTTCTTTTACTTGATTATATGCTTTCTCTAAACATTCTTTAGCAATATTATATGCATTATTTAAACTTAATAATTCTTCTCTTTCAGTTTCTGCATCTTCAAGTTCTTCTTCTATTGTAGCTAAATTGTCAAGTTTATTATTTATATCTTTAGAACTAATTTCCATAGTTTGTAATTTAAATTTTATTGTATCTATTCTATTTTCCTTATCTTCTATTTCTTTTAATAATTCATCATAAGTTTTTTCTATATTTTCATCTATAAATCCTAAATCTAATTTTTTAATATATTTGTCTGTTAGCTCATCTTTTTCTCTTTCTATTTCTTCTTGTAATTTTACTTCTTTTTCTTTAGAAATTACTTTTTGTTTTTCTATATTCTCTTTTAATATATTTATTTCACTTACAATTTTATATGTACTATCTGTTCTATTATGTTCAGTTTTTTCTAATTTTTTTCGTTCTTTCAAAACTTTATACATAATCAAAATAATTGGAATAACAACTACAAAATTTAATAGCCTATCTGGTTTTGAGACCATTAATATTATAAATGTTATTATCAAAACTATTAAAGCTATATAGTAATTTCTAAAATTAATTTTTTCATACTTTTTTTCTACTTCATTACCATCTATCTTCCTATTTAATTCTTCTATCTTTTTTTCATATTCTGTTTCCAAATTTTTATTAAAATTTATTTCTGCATTTTTTAATCTATTATTATCTAGTTTATTTTTTACATCTTTTAAAAAACTTTTTTTAGTTTCTAAATCATTTAGTTCCATTTTTAATTGTTCTTTTTCTAAAGAATTATCATACATACTGTCTTTATATATTTCTAAATTTCTTTTTTGTTCCATTAATTTACGAATTTTATCTTCTACAATATTTATAGGTCTTTGTGAAGTTCTTTCTGTTCCAACTTCTTCATTTTGATTTCTTGTTATTTTATCAATAGACTTTTTATAAGAAATATTATCATCACCTGAAGAAACTAGATTACTTATTTTTTGAATAATGCTATTTTGACTTGATTTACTAAGTTTCATTCCCTCTTGTTCTGTTATTGCTGTACTATAAAAAGTTTCTTCATCAATATTGGTTTGGTCTACAAAGAAACTTATGCCTTTAGTTTTATCTACTGTAAAAGTTGATGAAATATCTTCCTTATTAGAATTATAAATTATTGGATTTTTCTTTTTGAATTCTCTATAAACTTCAAAAGTTTCACCATTGTCTAATGTATAATTAATTTTTCCTGAAAAGTTATCTGTTTCCCAAGGTTTATATTTTTCAAAATCTGAAATCTCTTTTCCGTTTTTATTTTTAGATGTTCCATAAAGCATACTAGAAATGAATTTTAGCATACTTGATTTTCCAGATTCGTTTTCACCAGAAATAATATTTATTCCATCCTTTAAATCAACCTGTTTATCTTTTAACTTTCCAAAACCATTTATCTTTAAACTATTTATTTTCAATATTTCTCACCTCTTACATTGCTTCTAGCCCTATTTCAATTGCTTTTTGAAATTCTTCTTCTGTACATAAATTATTCTCATATACTTTTAAAACTTCTCTTATAAAAATTCCTTTTATATTATTTTGTTTTGCTAGTTCTTCTATATGATAATTTAGTTTTGTATTATCTTTCAATTTTAAAATATTATCACTAGAAATTGCCTCTAAAATTTTTCTTGGATTTATTTCAAAGTTTCTTTTGCCTGTTAAAATTATTTTATACATAGTCATAGAGTCTAGTTTTAAACTTAAAATCTTTTCGATTAAATCTTCTTTTGATAATAAATCATCAACTTCTAACTCTTTTTCTTCAAATTTTCTATCATCTAATTTTACAAACTCAATGTTCAAATTCTCCTTAGAAATTTCTCCGTACTATCATACCATGTTCTCCTAATTCATCAAAACCTAAAGAAATCATTGAACCAGGATAAAATATTTTATTTTTATTATCTATATTATTTTTATGAATATGCCCCAAAGCAGCATAATCAAATCCTAGGGCATTTAATTTTGATTCAAGTATTGGGTTATATGAAAAACCTTCTCTGTCTTTTGAACCATTTAAATCGCAATGTGCTATTAATATATTAAGCTTATCTGAACTTGGTATTTCTATATTTTCTAAAGGTGATTTTTCCATATAAAAATCTGTGAAAGCCATTCCATATATATTTACATTATCATCTTCATATTTTTCAATTTGTGAATTATAAAAAATATATACATTATCACTAAATTCGAAATTATCATAATAAGAATTTTTGATATATGGATCATGATTTCCAGGAGCTATAAAAATTTTTGTATCTGGTATTTCTTTAAATAACTTTGCTATATACTCTATTGTAGATTTTTTTACATATTCTTGTTCATACAAATCTCCAGCAATAAATAAATATTCTATATTATTTTCTTTTGCATATTCAATTACCTTTTTAAAAGCACTTCTTTGTTCTAACCTTCTTTTTTCTCCTAAATTCTCTCTAGAATTTAAAGAAGTAAATGGTGTATCGAAGTGCATATCTGCTATATGTATAAATTTCATATAATCACTCTTTTCTTTTTTTAGTTTAATTATTTTATCATACAGCACCTTGATAGTCAATATTATAATGCGAAAATTTGTTTTGTGATATTAAACATGAATTATGTAAAATATAAAAAAGAGTATTTAAAGTTCTCGTTTAAATACTCTTTATTTTTCTATATCTTCTCTTTGAATTTTTCTTCTAACATTTCTTGTTTTTTTAGTTTCTTCTTTTTCACTTTTTAAATAATCTAAATTATTATTTTTAACTAAATCTTTCTGAATTCCACTTGATAAAATATTAGTATCTTTCTTAGATTTGAAGATTCTCCCCCAAAAACCAACATTTTTTTTATCTACCATTGCATCTATTTTAGATTTTTCTAGATTCTGTTTAGCTAACTTATCTTTATCTTGCATTATGACAGGATATCTTCCTTTCCATGAGCTTGTTATATCTTTAATTTTAAATCTTGTATTAAATTTTTCTTCTAACAATTTTTTTTGTTCGTTAAAAAAGACATCAAAAATTTCATCTTTTTCACTAGGATTTTCAAGTCTGACTCTAAAATCAGAAAAATGCATTAATTCGTTCAATAATTCTTCAGCATCTTCTTTATTTTCTACTTTTTTTATTCTGGCTCCAAAAATTTCTTTCAATACATCATCTTGAAATTCTAAAACTTTTTTATAAAATGCTTGTTCTCTTGATTGCTTTTTACCACTTTTCCAATACATTTTTTCAAGTAGACAAATATCTTGCATCTTTGCAAATAATACATTATATTTTTCTTTACCTATCAAATTTATTATTTCTGGTTCTATATAATTTTTACCTTGTAAAATACTTCTCTCTAGTACATCTTGTCCACAAGCCATATTTAGCTGATTTACTAATGTTGTTTCAATTAAATATCTCGGTTGTACCCCTACACATCTTGTCCACATTCTTCCTAAAATCAATTCTCTACATAAAGGGTTATTCATAACAGAATTTGTAATTAATTCTGTACCGGATTCTATATAAATTTTAGGCATTTGATAAAAATCTTCATTAAAGTTTAAATATCCAAGCTTATGTATTAATTCATGAACAAGAGATTCATTCAGTTTATTTAAGAAAGAATATATTAATATGTTAGCACTATTAATATGGTATATTGCATCTCCTAATCCCTCATAAATTTTAGCAGTATAAATGTTTCCATATAATGATAAAGTTTTTTCTATATCATTTTCATCACAATATTTAGGATACCTATTTTTTAAAATAGAAGCAACATGCTTATATACATCTTTTTCTAATGAATTAGGGTATGACATAACTATACTAGCACATTTTACAGATTTGAAAAACTTACATAATTCATCTTCATTATATTTTGAAAAACTTTTATTTCTTTCTTTATAATATTTGGCTTCATTGATTTCTTTATTTTTCTTCATTATCTTTCTCACAAATATCTGTATTTATATTATATTCATATTTTTTCTCTAATATTTTTAAAATAATTTTATTACTTATTTTCTTATATGAAAAATTAGATATTCTTAAAAAAATATATTTTCCATCTTTATCTATACATCTTTTTATTTTTAAAATTCCTAAACTTATATTCTCTAAAAATGTAAACTCTTCTTTTCCTATCTTAATTTTTTCTATTTTCATTTAATTTCCAAAAAGAATGTACTAATATCATAACTAATACATTCTTTTTCCTTTGCTAATAATTTATTATTATTTTTCTTGACCATCTTGTCCTTTTAATTCTCTGTTTTTTGCTGCTTCTCTTTCTTGTTGTTTAGCTTGATTTAATTCTTCTCTTGAAACTGCTGAAGATTCTAGTCTATCAAATACTTTATCAAAAAATGATCTTCCACTTTTAGCAAAGTTTACTATAGATGTGTTAGCTCTAGTTTGCACCCTACTAGAAGCTTTTTGTAATTGATCTCCTACAATCTCTTTAGTTGCTATAGTAGCACCTGTTACTTTGGCTGCTCCATCTACTACGCCATCTCTTATCTCTCCAGCTTTATCCACTACAGCTTGTTTTGCTCCTCTTGCTGTACTTACTACGCCATCTCTTACATATCTTGCTTTATCTACTGCTTTTCCCTTTACTTCTGTTACTTTATCTTTTATCTTGTCTCTTTTTGCCTCGAGCCATGATCTTGTTGCTTTTAGTCCTTTTTGTACATCTTCTTTTTTAGCTGAATATGTTTCTTGTACTGTTTTAGCTCCCTTTATTACTGCATTTTTCCCTAATCTTCCTGTTAATATTGCAGCTCCAGCTACCATTTCTGCTCCTGTTACTACTCCGTCTCTTACATCTCTCGCTTTATCTACTGCTTTTCCCTTTACTTCTGTTACTTTAGCCTTTGCAGCATCAACTTTTCCTTTTGCAAATTCTTCTGCTTGTCTCATCTTATTTAATGTTTCATTTTTTATAGTAATCCCCATTTGTTTAGCATCATTTACTACTTCTTCAGCTGTTTTTATTCCTTTTGCAATACATTCTGTTGCAATTTCTTTAAAAGCCTCTGCATTTTCTCTAAGAGCTTTTTCATATTGATCTGCATATTCTCTAGATTTATCCATAAAAGTCTCTTTTTGATCTTCAGCCATTTTAAAATCCCCCTATTTACTTTTAATTTCTTCCAATAATTTATCCAATCTAACTTTTGCATTTTCTTTTCCTTTATCTACTTCAGTTATATATCTTTCTAAGTCTGAAATTTCAACTGTATCTAGATTTATAATTCTTCCATCTACAAAAGTTTCACCTAAACCAATTTTATTTTCCATATAACAAACCTCCTTAAGCTGCTGTCACAGAATCAATATTTTCTTTTTCAGATAATATTTCTGCCACTAATTTTATTGTATTATCTTTAATTTCTTGAACTTTAGATTCACTATTTGCACTCAAAGCTTCTATATTATTTTCAATACTTTTTACCTTATTTTCAAACTTAGATTTTCCAGAAAAAAGATTAACCACTTTATTTATTACTTTAGCTATTGGATTTTCTTTTAAAACTACTAAAGCATTATCAATATTATCTTCAATTATCTTCTCAATTTCTGAATATGTTTCATTCATACAAAAATTCAATTTTGCTTCGCAACTCCTTATTAAAGATTCAGAATTTATAAATTTTTGTATTGCTATATTCTTTTTATCTATATATATATTTATAGGATTTTCTAAATTTTCTAATAAACTTAAATATTTATCGTAATCACTTTTTTTAAGTGCATTATTTAAATGATTTTCTAGTTCACTTTTTAATGCAATATATTCCTTATATTTAGCAGTTTGCATAAATTCATTTTTCATATCTGTCATCTTCTTAGCATTTACAATTGCTATTTTTTGATTTGCTAAAGCTTCTCTTAATTCTAATTGTACATTAATAAATTGAAATTGATATTCCTCTTTTATTTTATTAATTTCTTTTAAATATTTTTCTTTTATTTCTTGTATCCTAGAAACATAATTTTCATATTTTGCTCCATAAACTGAAGCTTGAGCTTTTAAACTATTTTCAATCTTTTCAATACCATTATCTATTTTTTCTTGTGTTTTTCTCACATATAAAGCTGTTAAAAGTTCTTCCTTTGAAACCTCAAATTCTGACACTTCTTTTATGGCATCCATTAACCTAAAACCTAATGCTTTTTCCATTTTTCTCTCCTATACATTTATATTATTGACATCTATATCATTTAATTTTCCATTTTCTGCATACTTTTGTGCTTTCTCAACTAACATAGATTGTCTTTTTAATAATTGATTATATAAACTTAATAATTTTTCATCATTATAATTGCCATAATCAATTTCTTTTCCTGAAACCAAAATCTTTTTTTCTGACATATACATTTCTCCTTTTTATGATATATTTATCTATATTATAGCATTAATCAACATAATTTTTTTTATAGTTACATAAATGTAATTCAAATGAAAACAAACAGAAAAAGAAAATCATATTTCAGATTTTCTTTTTCTGTTATGTTACAATATTTTAATCTTCTGAATCTATTGAGCCGAATAATTCATCAAATTTTGCTTCTAATTCTTTTTGGATATCTATCAATTCTGCTTGTCTTTTTTCCTCCTCTTCTTTTTGTTCTGGAGTAAGTGGTGCTGCTGCTTTTGGTGCTGCTGTAGTTTCAGTGTTAGGTGTATTTAATTCTTCTGTCTCATCAGAAAATAAATCATCTAGAGATTCTAAAGAATTAGCATTGCCTCCTGTTGTTCCAGTACCAGAGTCATCTTGCCCTTCTACATACGGATTGTATGGATTATACTTTCTCCAAACTCCTCTTTCAAGATGTACATCATTATGATCAGTTTTATACTTTGTTACTAGTTTTCCTTCTGGATATTTGAAGTAATAATATTTGTTAGCTTTTACTGGTTTTATACCTTTCTCATAAATAATACAAAGGTCATTATCCATTCTTCTTAATTCATCTGGTGTCATAAGTGCTCTTCCCATTACTTGGTCTGATTCACTTTTACCTTGTTTCCAGTCTTCTCTATCTTTATTTACAGAAATATTATCTCTTGTTATTGTCTTCTCTCCTAAAGCTTTTGAGAAATACTCTACAGTTTTTTGTGAGTTAGAACCTAAGAAAAGGTGTGTATCACAGTTACCTATAATAGTTTCATAAGCTTCTTTATATACAGCCTCTAATTGGTCTAAGTTTTGTAAAATAACACTAAATGATATTTTTCTACTTCTTGATGTAGAAATCTTTTTATCAAAATCAGGTATTTGTCCAATGTTTGCAAACTCATCTAGTATAAAGTATGTAGGTACAGGTAATGCTCCTCCATTAACATCAGCAAAATCATAAAGTTGTTGAATCATTTGTGAGAAGAATATTGTTAATAAGAAGTCATAAGCTGTATGTGTATCTGATGATATAACATATACTGCTGTCTTTTTTCTACCAATATCTGTAAAATCTATTGTATTGGTTGAAGTTACTTCTGCAATTTCTCTTGAGTCAAATTTACCAAGTTTTGATTGTAAAGTACCAAGTACAGAACCAAATGTCTTTTCTGGTAACATTTCAATGTTTTTATAATACATTCTTGCTGGGTGATCAAATGGTAATTGATTCATTAAATTTGTAAGCAAATTGTCACCACCACTACTATTTGCTGTTCTTACAAGCTCTGAACAACTCGCCAAGCTTTGTTCTTCAAGTGGTCTTACTGCTTTTAAGTAATAAATTAATGCTTTCATTAACATTTCACCCATATCATCCCAGAATGGATCTGAACTCTTACCTTCGCCTTGACCTTTAACTATTGTGTTTGCAATAATATCTACGTCAATTTCATTGTTAATATGATGTAAAGGGTTATATCCATCACTGTTTTGAGGGTGTACTAAATTTAATACTTTTATATCATAACCTTTTGCTTTAAAATACCCTGCTGTTTTATCATATAATTCACCTTTAGGATCTGTAAAAACATAAGAACCTAATAATTGTAAAGCATTTGGAATAACGAATGAAGCTGATTTACCAGCACCAGAACCTCCGTACAACAAGTACATTTACGTTACCACGTTTATCTACTGGTAAGTAATTTTTCTCAGCTAGAACAATACCTTTATTTTTACTTAAAACTTTATATTGTTCTCCATTTTCGCTCCAATCACTTGAACCATTTTCTATATCTTCATATTCGTGTTTTGGAAGAGCTTTAACAATTCCAATAACTGCAAAAAATAGATACATACCAAATACTACTTTTAGTAAAGTCCAAAATCCAGCAAAATAAACTTCATTAAAACATTTCACAAATTCTGCAAGTGGTGAAACTATTCCTGCTCCTAATCTAGTAAGGAACACTCCCCACAAATCACCATCCATTGGATTTTGTGAAAATTTTACTCCTGCAGCATTTTGAGCATCTATAATTGCTGTATTAAGCGGTGCTACTAACCATATAACAATTACAATAACTAAAATGGTATATACTATTAACTTTGTTTTTATCTTCCTAAAAGCTGACTTTAATTTATCTAAAAATCCCATTTTTCCCACCTTTTCTTAAGTAGTTTTTTATATAACAAATATAAGGATTTTTTATTTTTCTTCTAATCCTTTATCTTGTGTTGCTTCTTCTTTATTTTTAGCTTTGTCTTCTTTTAATTTTACCTTTGGTCCTTCAGCAATAGCAGGAATTAACGGCTTAAATGCTATAGTAGCAACTGCACCAGCTTTTGTATACTCACCTGCTTTTTTAGTTCCATCTGATGATGAACCATTTGCAGTATTATTAGATGTTTCACTTATTCTTTCCTCTGAAAATTCAGCCTCCATTGCTTCTATTTCAAAATTATATCCTGCTTCTTCTATTCTTTTTTGAACATCTTCACTATTTTCTACTACTTTCATACTACCACCATTTGGCTTTGTAGTCTCTTTACTCATAATTTATAGTCTCTCCTTTCGGCTCTCTATTTAATTTATTTCTTTTTATCTTCTCTAATCTCAAACGCAAAATATTTTTTATAAGGTTTCAATTTGCATTTTCCTTTTACTTCATTTGCTTCTTCATCAAAATATAGGATTGGCTTTACTTCCTCTCCTGTTTCTGGGTCAATTATTGAAATTGGTCTTTTCATATTTGGTGTATAAGCAAATTCTTTAAAATCTGTTTCTTCCTCATTATAAATTGTTTTAAATTTCATTGGTATTGGTTTTTTTGATATTCTAACTGTGTCATAGTCTAAAAAGCCCATATTAATTACAACTTTCTCTTTTGCAAATGAGAGAATTACTAAAGGATTTCCCTCTGGTGCAGGATTCTCAACAAAGAAAGTCTTTTTCTTATTATCACCAACAAATTCTTCAGAATATTCTAGTCTTTCAACAGTATACTTAGGAGAATTTTTTGCAAATTCTTTTTCAGTTTTGTTTACTTGATATATCACAGTACTAACGTCTTTACGGTCTGTAATACTAAAATATTTACCTTGTAAGTTTTCTTCAACCATTTATTTCTACTCTCCTTATAAAAGTTTCTTACAAATGTGATTTATCTTATGTAAAAACACACATTTATTATATATTAATGATTTTAAAAAGTCAACGATTTTTTGAAACTTATGTTAACCAATTCTTGGATTAAATTCAGACATCTCATTAAACTCTTTAAAAAGCTTTAATTCTTGCTTGCTAGGGTTTTTAGGAATCATAATTTTAGTGTCTAAAATTAATTTTCCTCTTCCTCCTTTTCCATCTTTGTATCCTCTATTTTCTATTTCTATTTGTTCACCACTTTGTATTCCTGCTGGTACATATACTGAAACATCTTCATTAATTCCATTTATAGTTACTTTTGTACTAAGAGCAGCTTCCCAAGGAGTTAAATACAAATTAGTTCTTAAATCATATCCTTCTAAAGAAAAACGTTCATCATTATCTATTTTCACTCTAATAAATAAATCTCCGCTTTTTCCTCCATTTTTTCCTGGTTTTCCTTGACCTACAATTCTAATTTTTTCATTATTTTGAATTCCAGCTGGTACTTGAACTTTGAATTTTTTTAATTTACCTTCTACAGTCCTTACTCCTATTGATTGCTCTTTACCTCTAAAAGCATCTTCTATAGAAATATTAATTTCTGTTTCTATATTTTCACCTTTACATGGTGCTTTTTTATTTTTTACTTCTGCTTTCTCTTCTATTGTTCCAAAAAACATATTAAAAAAATCACTAAATAGTGAATCTTTACTTCTCTTACTTTCTTCATAATATCCATTATGTTTTCCAACATTTCTGTTCCACATTCTATCATATTTTCTTTTACTTATATTATCTGAAAGTACTCTATATGCCTCATTTATATCTTTAAATCGTTCTTCGTATTTTTTATTTGCAATATTAACGTCAGGATGATATTTTTTTGCCTGTTCTCTATATGCTGCTTTTATTTGTGCCATACTAACTTTATTTGTTTGCAAACCCAATATTTTGTAATAATCCTTAAATATCATTTCAACATCCCCCGAACTTTTTTAAAATCCAAAGTGATTATATCATTTCAATTAAAGTTTGTGAAGTTTTTTTAGAAATTTGTAGAATTTTTTTATTAATTTTATTTTTTTAAATAACCATACCAAAAATTGTATTATTATTGTTTGTTTTTTTAGAAATTTTATGAAATAAATTTGTGCACAATACTATGTGAAGTATTTATATAATATGAAGCTTAAGAAAACTTTCATATTATATAAAAAATAGAAAGTAGTTTATATCAAAAATATAAACTACTTTCTATTATGTTAGCTACTTTTTTTAATTTTTTTCTTATAATTTTTTTCTTTAGTAATTTGATTTAACTTTTCTCTCGTTTTGTTGAATAAAATATACTATATTTTTTATATTTTGCATATAAAAATAATTTTACATTTTTAAGTGATTTTTTAAGTTTTTCTACGCAAATCAATATTTTCGGTTTTTATCATTTTTATTACTTTTAATATTTTTTATTTATTTTTTGAAACTTTATTCTTATTATCTATTTTTTTATATTAAATACTTAATTGTACTTAAATTACATTTTCTATTTTACACTTTCTATAATTTTTTTAGAATTTACTTCTTTTTTATAATTGACATACAAATACTCTTATTATATATTTATTTTTATAAAATATTATAATTAGTTATATTATAGTTAGCTATTAACCATTATATAACATTAATAATATTTTAAATAAATAAAATTAGGTGATTATTATGTTAAAAGAATTTAAAAAATTTGCTACTCGTGGAAATATTGTAGATTTAGCTGTTGGTGTTGTGATTGGTGGTGCTTTTCAATCAATCATAAATTCACTTGTATCAGATATTATTATGCCTGCAGTTTCCATTTTTACTGGAAAAGTCGATTTTTCAGATATGGTTTTTACAGTAGGCAGTGCTTCAATAAAATATGGTAATTTTATTACTGCTATTGTAAATTTTCTAATCATTGCTTTTTCTATATTTTTGGCACTTAGATATTTGAATAAACTAAATCAAAAAATGGAAAATATTAAATTTGGAAAAATTAAAAAAATATCTTCAAAATTTAAAGAAGATACAAAAGATGACATACCTTGCACTCCTACTGTAAAGATTTGTCCTTATTGTTTTTCTGAAATAAATTATAAAGCAACTAGATGTCCACATTGCACTTCACAACTTGAAGAAAATAAAAATTTAGAAGAAGTTTAATAGCAATTTCCTACTAAAAAATACAACCTACATCATAATATATTGTAGGTTGTATATTGTAATATTGTATTTTACATTTTGCATTTTATATATTGTTTTTTATATTCTATAATCTAATTTCATAATTTTACATTTCATTTAAAATTTGGTCTGCCTCTTCTTGCGTTATATATTTATATTTTACCATTTTATTTAAAACTTGAGCATGTCTTTGTTTTGCTAAATCTGGATTTTTAGTTGGTGAATATACAGATGGAGCATTTGGAATTCCTGCAAGTAGAGTTGATTCATATAAGCTCATATTTTGCACTTCTTTATCAAAATATCCTTCTGCTGCATCATGTATATTATAATATCCATCTCCAAAATACATAGTATTTACATACAGTTCAAAAATTTCTTCTTTACTACATTCTTTTTCAAATTCAAAAGCCATAAAAATTTCTGCAATTTTTCTTGTAAATTCTTTCTTTTGAGTAAAATAAGTATTTTTTGCAAGTTGTTGAGTTATTGTACTTCCTCCTTCTGCTAAGCTCATTGTTTGTATATCTTTTATAACAGCTCTTGCTATCGAAATTAAATCTATTCCGTTATGTTCAAAAAATCTTCTATCCTCTACCGCAATAACTGCATGAACATAATCATCAGGCAGGGATTCGAATTCTGTATAATATTCTGTTGCATCTTTTATTTCTTCAACCTTTTCAGATATACTTGTTTCTGTTATTGCTTCTTTATACATTGTATACCCTTGATAAGTTAAAACTCCTCCTGCAACTACACCAATCGTTACTATTAAAATTAAAACACGCTTCAAAAATTTTTTCATATACTTCTCCTAATATTGATACTTCATATAGTTAAGAATTATATTTATTCTAATATCCTAAACTTTCTAGAAAAGCTTCACATCCTTCTACAATATCTTCATAAGTTTTATCAAAATTTCCTGTATACCAAGGATCTGCTATATCTCTCGAATTCTTAGTAAAATCTAAAAGCAAGCTTACTTTTCTATCTTTATCATCTCCAACTATTCCAAGAATTGATTGGATATTTCTTTCTTCCATTCCTATTATATAATCATATTTTTCATAATCTGCTTTTTTAAGTTTTATTGCTTCTCTATGTTCAATCTTTATTCCAACAGAAGTTAGTTTTCTTACTGTACCATAATGAACATCATTTCCAATTTCTTCAGAGCTTGTTGCAGAAGATGCGATATAAAATTTATCATCTATTCCTCTTTTTCTTGTCATATCTTTTAAAACAAACTCTGCCATTGGAGAGCGACATATATTTCCCAAACATACGAACATTACTTTTATCATTAACATATCCTCCTGCCCTTATATAATTATTTTACCATAAAAACATTCTATTTCAATTAAATTAAGAAAATATTAAAAAAGAGATGGTAATTCTTTTTTTATTACCATCTCAAAACCATTATTATGACTATTCAAAATCAAAATAAGTATTTTATTATTATTAAATATCTTAAACAAAATTATTTACTTACTATTTTATTACCTTTTTGCCCTTTAACTCCACCTTGCATTGCAAGTATATTTTGATCATAAGAAAAAGTTAATTTTTCTTTATCTCTAAATCTTTTTATAGCTATATCTATAATTTCATCTAATTCCTCTTCAAAAGTCTTTCCAGTTGCTTCCCATAAATAGTAAGATAATGCTCCTGGAATTGTATTTATTTCATTAACATATACTTTATCTGTTTCAGTATCTATTAAGAAATCTACTCTTGCAACACCACTACATCCTAAAGTTTTAAATACTTCTTTTGCCAAACTTTTAATCTCTTCTGTTTTTTCTTTACTTATATCTGCTGGAATTTTTTTATTAGCAAAACCATTATTTTCTGATTTTGCACCTCCTGTTTTTGAACCATATTTTACAGAAACTCCTTTTCCACCAATAGTTCCACCTTTAGATTTTCCATCTCCTATATATTTATCTGTATAACTTAAAATTTCATCTGAGAAAAATGGTTCTTCACACACAGAAGTTTCAGATTCTGTTAAATTTCCTATTACAGAACAATTTATTTCTTTTAGCTTTTCTACAGCTTTTTCAACTATAATTCTATCTGCAAATTCCATTGCAAATTCTATAGCTTCTTCTAATTCATGTTTATTTTTTGCTTTCTTTATTCCAACACTAGAACCCAAATTTCCTGGTTTTACAATCATTGGATAAGATAATTTTTCATCTATTTCTTTTAATATTTTTTCCTCATCTTTTATGTATTCCATAGAATAGAAAGAAAAATAATCTACAACTGGTATTCCAGATTCTCTTAAAACTTTCTTTTGTAGAATTTTATCCATTCCTATACTTGATGCCATTATATCAGGTCCTACAAAAGGAATTCCAAGTAAATTAACAAATCCAGCTATTGTTCCATCTTCACAATTTGTTCCATGAACTATTGGAAATGCAACATCTATAGTATTTAATACTCTTTTTCCAATAAATGGAGCTGGACATCTAATAACTTTTACTCCTTTTCCGTCATTTACAACAGCTACTTTATAACATCTTTTTAATAATACATCCATATCTCTAAAAGAATATAAATCTAATAAATCATCTCCTGTATACATTACCCCATTTTTAGCAATATATATAGGAACAATTTCATATTTTTCCGGATTTAAAC
Source organism: uncultured Eubacteriales bacterium (assembly GCA_902492015.1). Lineage (GTDB taxonomy): Bacteria > Bacillota > Clostridia > TANB77 > CAG-508 > Scatovivens. Next base: position 188,274 of record CABUJR010000001.1, read on the forward strand.
TAGATATTGCTTGATTCATTGTAATTACTGAAATCTCATGCTCAACTGATTCTCCTCCAAAAAAAACACCTACTTTTATTTTCATTGCTTCTTAATCCCTCATTTAATAAATTTAGGTTTTTAAAGGATACCTATAAACCATATAAATTTTATAAATAGTTATCTGGTAAATCATTTTCTAATAATACAACACTATCTGGTGTTAATATAGAATTCATTTTAATTAAAGCTTCTTGAAGATTTTGTGCTATAAATACTTGTGATTCTGGATAATTTTTTTCTCTTATCCCATTAAATATTGGAAGTGTTTGATTTGCTCCAACCAATATTATAAAATCACTACTTTCTGCTGCTTTTCTTCCCAATTCTTGATTTATTTCTACTGATTTATCTCCAAGTTCAACAATTCCTGGAGTAATTAAAATTCTTTTTCTATTTTCAAATGCTTTTAATACTTCTAGAGCCATTGTTGCGCCTCTAATATTAGAATTATAAGCATCATCAATAATTATACTTCCATTTGGATTTTGTTTAAGCTCTAATCTATGTGGTACAGGTCTAATATATTTTGCACCAACTTTTATTTCATCTGGTGTAAGTCCTAATTTATCTGCAATAGCAACTGCACCAACAATATTTAAAATATTTAATTTTCCTAATAACCTGGTTTTTATTCTAATACTTTCTTTTTCTGGTATTACAACATCAAAAGATGAACCTCTTTCTGTTATATCAATGTTTTCAGCATAATAATCTGCAGAATTTGATAATCCAAATTTCACCATATTTTTAGTAATTTTAGAATTTCTAATATTCTCATCTTCCCAGTTTACAAAAGCTATTCCATCATCTTCTGGAAGACTATCTACTAATTCTAGTTTTGTTTTTCTAACATTATCCAAACTTTTAAAAGTATCTAAATGTTGTGGTCCTATTGCTGTTAAAATTCCATAACTTGGATTTACAATATCTGTTATTTCTTTTATATCTCCAACATATTTGGCACCCATTTCACATATAAATAATTGATGCATTGGAGTTAATTTTTCATTAATAGTTCTTACAACCCCCATTGTTGTGTTATAGCTTTCTGGTGTCATAAGCGTATTATATTTTTGAGAAAGTATTGTGTTTACTACATATTTTGTACTTGTTTTTCCATAACTTCCAGTTATTCCAACAACTTTTAAACCAGGAATTTCTTCTAATTTTTTCTTAGCTTTTTTGCAAAATCCTCTTCTTATACTTTTTTCTATTGGTTTATTTATTAAACTAACAACATATACTAAAATATAAGAAAACATTGCAAAAACATTTATAATACTAATCGCTATTTTATAATCAAAAATATTAGCACAAACTGCAGCAATTACAAATAATACTAGATAAGTTAGATATACTCTTTTTATTCTTGCTGTAACAACAAATGCTTTTTTTTCTTTTGGTCTTTTAGTAGTAAATATTAGATATAATAAACCTAAAATTTCTATTAAAAATCCTGCATTTATAGATACTGGTGTATTTACTATAAACAATATAATTGGTAATAATAGTATAATTATTGTCTTAATATTAAATACTTTTTTTACATATCTTTTCATCCATACAATATATCTATCAAGATAATAATTTTCTAATTGTAAAATATGTAAACCGTGTCTTGCAATTTTATAAACATACAGTAATATTAAAATTAAACTAAAATTTAATAATACTTTTTCCATTAGCATTTCCCCTCTATTTATCATTTTTCAAAAATTCATTAACAACTGTATTAAAATTATTTAAATTTTCTAAATAAGAAAAATGTGATGACCCTGCATATTCTATTAAACCACTATCAGGAATCAATTTTTCCATTTTTCTAGCATCACTTATTGGTGTAGCTGTATCTAAACTACCCCAAAATATTAATGTTGGAACACTAATCTTTGGTAATAAATAACTTAAGTCTTCATTTACAATTAATTTCATAGTTTCTTTTAAAACATTCGCAGAAGCCTTATAATCACTTGATCCTACATTACTACGTAATTTCTCTTTAAAAGCTTTTATTCTTTTTGTATTTGGCAACAAATTTAAAATAAATTTACCTGTTTTATAAAAAGCAATTTTAATATAATAACCTAAACTTCTTTTGGGTTTTATTCCTGCACTATCAATTAAAATTACTTTTTTGGCTTTTACTAATCCTCTACCAACTGCGTTAATAATAATTCTTCCACCATTTGAATGTCCAATCAAAATAGGATTTTCTATTTTTAATGTATCAACAAACTTTTTCAAAAAATCACCAAAATCATCTGTTTTTAAAGGATGTTCAGGTAAATCGCTTTTTCCAAATCCTACAACATCTACTAAATAAACTTTAAAGTTCTGGCTTAAGTTGTTTGCAACTGGTCTCATAGTTTCTAAAGATGCTAACCAACCATGTAATAAAATTACTGGATTACCTTCTCCTAAGACTTCATAGTTTATGTTCCAGTCATTTATTTTAACCTGCAAGTTTTTCCCTCCTATATGTAATCCACAAAAAGTTAACTTTCTGTGGAAAATTTCTTACTATAATTTATTCAAATTAACAGTTTTTGTTACTCGTTATTATATTATAACAATATTATTACAATTTCAATCTTTTTTACCGAAATCTTTAGTTTTTTACTTTTATTTTTTTATTTTACTTTTCAAATTTATGTTTAATTTCTTTTAAACTTTTCATTTTTTAGTTTTCTACTTAAATTCTTTTAAATCTTGTTTATTACTTATACAGTTAATGTTCCACCTGGAGTATCTAATATTATAAGCACGTTTTCTTCTTTTCCTGTTTCAGCATTTATATAAACTAAAAATTCTCTATCTTCTACTTTTCCTTTAAACTCATAGCATGTTAATTCTGTTTTCCATTCTGTTGGTATAATAGCCATATTTTCAGATAGTATTTCTAATCTAGAATTTATTTTACTTCTTGCCTCTTCTATTGAAATTTTAGGTTCTTTAAATTCTCTTTCTTTATGTGAATTCAAGTATCCTGTTGTTTCTATTCCAAGAATTTCACCATTATCTAATGCAAGTTTTACTTTTATTAAATCTGGATATACTATAACACCATTATCATTATAAGCATAATTAATTGTTACTACATTTCCTTCTTTCATAAAGTAAGTTTCTTTCATATCTTCAAATCCCTTATCTGCAAGATAACTTTTTCCTATTTCATTTGCTTCTTGTTCAGAAATTTTTTCTTCTGAAACTTCTCTATCTAGTGAAGATTGTACAACATGTCCACCTTTTTGAGAAATCATAATACTATATTTTTCTTCTTTATCTTTTAATTTTACTGAAAAGTCATATGAAGGTATATCAGCATCTTTTAGAAAACTATTTGTTTCTATATTTTCTATATTACTTTCCCCAAAAAAGTCTTTTACTTTATTTTTTGCTGTTTCTTCGTCTATGTTATCTCCTGTTAATCCTACTTTTTCTGCTTTGTTTACATGATCAGAATATGCTCCATCATAAATTAATCCTTGATATTCATTCAAATTATCATCTATATTAGTAAAAACATTTACATTATCTACAGCTTGTGCAAATTCTAGATTATTATCTGTTTTTATAATGTCCCAATTTATTGAACCATTATATAAATCATCTGATAATTGATTTAAAGTATTTTGAAGATCAAGACTATAATGATATAAGTCTTTTAGATTATTAAAGTCTTCTTCATTTAAAGATTCCCCTGCCATATTCTTTCTAGATAAAGTATAAGAATAGTCACTAACTTGATTTAAAAATTTAGCTGTTTGAGATAGCCCATCATTTTCCAAAGGTATTCTTGCTAAATATACCATTGCTAAGTTTGAATCTCTCCAAATTTGTGTTAATGTCTGTGCTGCATGTTCAGGTGTATTTGATACCATAGATTTTGCTAAATATCCTTCTACACTATTCACATAGTCTACTAAATTGCTAAAAGCTTCTGTATAGTTATTATTGTTTGCATTATTATATTTTTCTTTCAAAGTAAATGCGTAATATCCTGTTACAAAACAAAAAATAACTAATAAAAAAATGGCACCAATCAAAAATTTATTTTTCTTATTCTCTTCCATAAAACACTCCTTATGATTTTTTCTTATCTTTTCCTTTTTTAGAAAATTTATACTTGAATATATTTATAAATATTAATTTTATATTAATACTAATTTTTCAGATTGTATTTTACTTTGAAAAATGGTATAATCTTAATCGAAATTTGAAAGGAATAAAAATATGAAAAAAATACTTATATTTTATGGTTCTTATGGTGGTGGACATTTATCTGCTGCTAAATCAATTAGTTCTTACTTAACTGATAACTATAAAAATGATGTTGAAGTAAAACTAGTTGATTGTATAGAATATATAAACAAATACATTAATAAAGTTTCAACAGAAGCCTATAAGGAACTTGCCAAAAAAGCTCCTTGGGCTTGGAAACATGTTTATAAAAACTCACAAAATGGTCCACTTTCCCATATCAGTAACACAACAAATAGATTAATGTCATATAAATTAAACTTATTATTACAGGAATTTAAGCCAGATTTAATTGTTTCAACACATCCTTTTTCAACTCAAATGTGTGCAATACTAAAAAAACGAAACAAAATTGATTGTAAACTTGCTACTGTATTAACAGATTATCATATTCATGCTCAATGGCTTGTATTATACAAATATGTTGATTATTTCTTTGTTTCTAATGAGCAAATGAAATCAGATATGATAGCTGAAGGTGTTCATGATGAAAAAATATTTGTAACTGGTATTCCTGTTTCAGAAAGATTTTTGAATTCTTTTGACAAAAAAGAAATTCATAAGGAATTTGGCTTAAATCCTGAAAAACCTACTGTTCTATTTTTTGCTGGTGGAGAATTTGGACTTGGAAGAGATACAACTTATATGGTTTTAAAAGCTTTAATCAGAATGTTTAAACAATTACAAATTGTTGCTATTTCAGGAAAAAACAAGAAAATGAATAAAAAGTTTACTGATTTAGTAGAATTCACAAACTCTCAAGATAGAGTTAAAATTTTAGAATTTACAAATAAAGTTCCAGAACTTATGAATATTTCTATTGGAGTTATAACTAAACCAGGAGGTCTTACTGTTACAGAATGTTTAGTATCTCATCTTCCAATTGTTATTATAAATCCAATACCTCGGTCAAGAAGAAGAAAATGCAGAATTTCTAGTTAATAATAATGTTGCAATTTGGATAAAAAAAGGTGATAGCATAGCAAGAACCTTGAAAAATCTTTCAAGAAACACTCAAAAACTAAATCTTATGAAAGAAAATGCAATCAAACTTGCAAAACCAAATGCAACAGCAAGCATCTGTGAAATTTTGGTAAATGAATTTGAAGATGTAACAAAAATACCTAACAAAATTATTGTAAGTGTTTTAATAAAATGTAAAGATAAATATCTATTTATTAAACAAAATAAAATAGATGGAGCTTATGTTGGTACACTTCATTTTCCTGGTGGAAAACTTGAAAACGATGAAACTTTAGAACAAGCTATAAAAAGAGAAACTTTTGAAGAAACACAAATTAATTTAAAAACTGTTACACCTTTCGATTTTGATAGTGATATTACAATGTATCATGGAAGACTTACTCAACTAATATTTTTAAGATATACAGCAGAAGTAGATTCTTTTGATGCTACACCTACTTCTGACGCAAAAGAAATTCTTTGGCTTTCTAAAGATGAAATCAAAAATTATAAACATAATAATCCTTCAATTAGATTTTTAAGAAAATTGAATTTATTTTAGAACAAAAAATTGCAAAATAAAAATTTTATACAAATATTCATATTTTATTATATAAAAGAAAGCAGAGTACTTGAAATACATTTTCATTTAGAATATACAAATTTATATTTGGATATCTAAATAGATTTATTTCACTTATACTCTGCCTTTTGTTTTAACAACACTTCAAAATATTTCTCTTCTATTTTTTCTTTACTATTTTACTAACAATAACTGTCATATCATCTTGTGCAATTCCAAAGCTATTATCAACAGCTTCTGCTAATATTAAATCAGCTAATTTTTGAACATTATTTGTAGAAACATTTTTTAAGAAATCTTCTATCCATTCTCTTTTTGTATCATCTTTTGCTTCTAAAACTCCATCACTGCACATGACTATTATATCTCCATCTATAATATCAACTGTATTTGATTTAAGCTCAACATTATTTACTATTCCAACAGGCATACTTGTTGACTCAATTTTTCTTATGCTTTTTTTATTTTTTATGTAAGTATTACAAGCACCATTTTTTAACATTTCCACTTTTCCTACATACAAATCTAGAATTGATATATCTAAACTTGAATATATTTCTGAATTTCCTGCTAAATTCAATCGTGAATTAATCATTTTTATTGATTCATCTTTATTAAATCCTGCTGACAACATTTGTTTTACGAGTCTTAAAGCTATTTTACTACATTCTCTTGCCTTTTCTCCACTACCCATTCCATCTGCTATTGCAAGTAAATATTTTCCATCTGCAAGTTTAATTTGTAAACTACAATCTCCAGAGACTTCGCTTCCATCTTTTGTAATTTTTGCACTTCCAACTTGAAGTACAAATTTATCTTCACTAGAATATGTTTGATAATATTCTTTTTTCTCATCATTTTTTCTTTCTCTTTGAAAAACAATTTTTGTTCCTAAACTTTTAGAAATTACATCTGCCATATTTACTATGACTTCTTTTTCTTTAAGCCTTTCATCTGCATAGTCTAATTTCAGTTCAACTATAAATTTTTCATTTCTCAATTTTTTAATTCTTACATTATCAATTTTTACTTTTTTACTTTTTAATAAAAGCTCAAGTTCTTTTTCTTTGTTTTCGTATATATTTTCTTTTTTTACTTTAATTTCTTCTGCACATTTGTCTATAACTTTAGTAACATTCTTTAAGTTTTGGCTAATTGTCTCCATATTAGTTTTTCTCTCTTGTTTTTTAGCTTTGTTGATTTCAAATATTTTCAAAGTTCTATTTGCAATTTTTACTATCTCTTGCAAATCATTTTTAATATTCTCGTCTCTCATAATCACATAATTATTATGTTCTTTTAATATATTAATTAAATCATTATCTAATAAAATATCTTTTTCTTTTAAAATGTTACAAATATCTCTTGCAATTCCATTTTCCTCATTAGAAATTTCATCATAAAAAATATTATTTTTTACTTCTTCTAGATTGTCTAAAAAATCTTGAACAAAATTTTCTTGTTCAGCTGTATTTTCTTTATCTACATCAGAAAAAAGTTCATTAAACATATCTGAAATTGTTTTTAATTTTTCTGAAACTTCGTCATTACTCTCTTCTAATCTATTATCACCTGTGTTTGAAATTAACTTATTTTTTCCAATTAAATCTTCAATTTCAAGTTTTATTTTATTTGGAACTAATAAAAGTCCTATTGAAGCAATAAATATTTCTCTAAAATAGATTATCATTGTTGAAGCACCTCTTACAAAATATGTAAGTATAGCATTCCCTAATATAAATCCTAAAATAACTCCTATTTTTCCAAATCTATTTAATAATCCTGATAAAATTCCTGATATAGCAAACATAGAAATTTGAACTAAACTTGTCCCGTCAACAAAACTAATAGCAAGTCCTATTGAAATTCCTGAAACAGCCCCTGTAATCATTCCATTTTTCCAGCCAAGAACCATTATCATAAATATTATAATTATATTACTTAAATTTAAAGAGAATATATTAATGCTTTTTAATGACATACTCGCAAGAGAAATTATTAATACTCCTGCAATTAATTCTTCCATTGTAAATGCTTTTTTTACATTAAAATCTTTAATAAATGCTAGTCCATTTACAAATAATTTATAAAAAACATATACTATTGAAGAAGAAATTATTCCCATAAATACATCATAAAGTAAAAATATTCCAGTAAAACATTTGATAATCGAAACAATCATACATGCAGCAAATAATTTACCTCCTGTTTTTACCACTTCGTTTCTTTCTTCAACAGCTACTTTAGTTTTAAAAAATAATACTAAAATGAAATATATAATAGAAGTCACAATGAAATTACTTACAGCAGATTTTTCCATACTAATTGCTGTACCTATAAGTGCCATAATGAAAACACCAATAATTGGTACTGTTTCACCCACACATGCTGCAACCATTGCTAAGCCAAAAGGCATAATTTGATTTTTTATTGTTAATGTAGATAACAATAAAGTTAAAATATATATAATTACATTTTGATATTTAAAAATTTCTTTTAATCTATATTTAATATTACTTGTTTTATTATTAATACTTTCTTGTTCTGACCCCATATCTGCAATATTTTGAAACATCCTTAACCACCTCTCACTTTTAATATGCATTAATTTAATCATAACTAAAAAAAAGATTTTGTCGAGATTAAATCTATACATAAAAAAAGTTATTTACAATTTGTGATAATTTGTACTTATTTTATTACATTTAGTCTAAAAAGACAAGTATTAATGGCAAAATTGACAAAAAAAGATGAAGCCTAAAGCTTCATCTTTTTATTTTTTAAGTTCTTTAAATTTTAATTTCTATACATTTTATTTTTGTTTTTATATAAATTTTTATTTAAGAACTTTTTTCTTAATTACTACTATTCCTATTGCAACTACTGTAAGTGCAACAACTATAACAGCAAGTATTTGAATTGTCATAACTGTTCCTGAATTGATACCTGTTGGAGGAGTAAATGTTACAAGTTCTGTTGCACTAGAGTCTCTTTCTTTAAGAGCTACATCAAATTCTCCAAGTTTTGGATTTGCATTACCTGGAATTGCAACAATATCTCTTCTACCAACTGAGTTTTCTATTTTAACAATTTCTGCTATGTTATCATAGTTTAAGTTATTTGCATCATCTTCAGCAGAAACTGTTTTTGTTATTGTTAAAGCTATTTGAGATTTATAAGCATCAGCATTTTCTTTATAAGGTACTAGTTTTGCTTCAAATCCTGAATTATTCATTTGTTCTGTGTTTTCTTGTGTATCAATACTTAATATTACATTATTTCTTTGGTCTGTGATATATGCTATACCCTTTTTATCAATTAGTTCATATTCTGTTGTTATTAAATCTGATAACAATTTATCTGCTTCATAACCACTACCTGTTAATTCTGTAACATTTGTATTTTTCCAGCTATGATCTTTTTCATTATTAAATTCTGCTGAGAATATACCATCATTATCAACATAATCTATAATTTGACGAACTCTTGTTGTAACAACTTTATCAGCTCTTACGTCATTTGTATAGTAAGTTGTTCCTAAATACTCACCAGTTTTTGAAACTCCTTTTGCTATATCTTCATAAGCTTTATTTGCAAGAAGTTTAAGAGCTTCTTTTTCTGTTCTAGGTTTAATTCCTGTAATTTCCTCTACTTTTGTAAAGTTTTGTTCAGAAATGTTTTCTAATATTTCACTTGTTCTATCAACTTCACCAACATTTAGTGCAGTTACTTGATAGTTAATTTCTATTGTTGTACCTTGTAATATTGTATCATCTATGTTTATATATCTAAAGTTTTGCATGCTTTCCATTCCATCTACTGTTAATTTTTCTTCAGATTTATTTATTGCTTGCATTACATCTGTTCCAACTGAAGCATTAGATAATGAAACATCTGCAATTAAATATTTTTTATCTCCTAAATTAGATATTACTGTTTTATTAACCAAATCTTTTTCTGGTGAGTTTGTCTCTACCTCTATATAGTTAATATCATAGATTGCATCAAATATTACGTTTCCATCATTTGTAGTTAATTTGATTGAACTTATTTGTTTATCAAGAACTACTGCTGTTTCAGGTCTTTCAATTAGTCCGAAATCTATACTATTAATTAAATAATTTGTTCCTTCTTTTTGTACTCTAACACTTCCAGATTCCCAAATTGTTCCTTGAATTTCAGATTTTTCTTCTACACCTTCACCAAAGTTTTCTATATATAAACTTATTTTTGCTGTATCTGCAAACATTGAATAATCATTATATAAATCTGTATGTTTTTCATCTAAGCTGTTTGCACTTGCAAGTAGCGTTCCATTTACATTTGTTATAGTTTCTGAATTTGCTGTAATTTCTAATCTTCTAGCTTCACTATCTTTTGCATCTGAAACTCTTGCTTTAGCTAAATCAATATTATCTAAATCATGCCACTCGTTATTTACATAACCATTTTCGTCTACACTTGTAAATCCAGCTTGATAAATTGTAGATTTGTAATCTTGACCATTATAAACTGCTGGTGTTTTTCCTTCAAGATCTTTATCATAATTTGCTGTTAATATATTTTCATCACTATAATATTTTGTTCCATCTGAATTTAATGCTACAGGATCTCCAGAAATTTCAAAAGTATCCTCTAAATCTAATTTATTATTTCCATATAAGAATCTTACAACATAATCTCCAACTGGAACTGATGTAAATTTATAAGCTCCAACAGATTCTTCAATATCTCCATTTTCATTTTCTATATTATCTCTTAAAGTTTCTACTGTGCTATCAAATCCAGTTAAATATTCTAAAGTTTTTCCACCTAAAACATCTAATTGTCTACTTGTTGGCCATAAGAAATCATATTCTGTATCTCCAACTTTTATTTTTTCAACAAGTTCAGTAGTTAGTCCACCAATTAAAGCTTCACCATCATCATATACACCGTTTCCTACTGCTGCATTTTCTTCTGGTTTATCTTCCCATGCTAAACCATTTATTTCTCTATTATCTGATGTTATTTTTAATTCTAATACTGGTGCTGAATCTGTATCATCTTCATACCATGATTTTTCATTGTAATTTCTGATGTTTACATTTGCTGGTGCTGAATCTCTATCGATTTTACCTGCATTTCTACCATCAGTATAACTTGTTGAATAACTTGAAATCTCAGCTACATTTGACTTATCACCAAGTCTAATTGTATCTTCAACTCCATTTATATTTTCTTTAGCCAATGCAAATGTTACATAAATATCAGCTTTTTCTCCACTTCTTAGGCTTATGTCTAAGTTTTGAGCTGTCATTTTATTATATGTTATTCCATCAGAACCCTTGATTCCTCTTTCTATAACATTCCATGTAACATTTTTATTTCCAGATGGTGATTCTACATAAGAAGCATTTGCTACTTCTGTTAATCCATTTTGTTCTACTCCATCTATTGTTTTAACATATTTATCTACTTTTGTAGAAATTGGGTCACCAAATGAACTATCAAAGTAATCATCAACTGAATTTATCTTAGTAATATAATCTGGTCCTTCATTATATAGACTTATTTTATATGTTAAGTAAACATCTAATTCTGTTGCATCAATGCTTGTTCCTAAATCCTTATAGAATTTTTCTATTGCATCATATCCTGTTATATTAGAATTTGCTTGATACATTTCTGCTCTATAATAATACTCTGTACTGTATAAACCTAATTCATATTCAATTTGAGTTGAATCTGCATATAATTGTCTACTATAACAATCTGAACCAATATCTGCTAATTTATTAAACTTGTAATTTAACAATTTATCATTAACAACTACTTTAGCTGAAACTAAATCTTTAGTTGTTCCTAAATCAACTTCTGGTCTTCTCTTTAAACCTAAGTTAATGTGTAATGTATAATTATAAGTTGCAGAATACATATAATATTGAACTAATCCAAGTTCATTTATATAAGTATCATAACTTTCTAAATGAATTCTATTATCAAATGGATAGGTTAATCCTCCAACTGATGTTCTTGCTTTAGCCTTAAATAAGTCTTTTGCAGTTCCATCAGCATTTAGAGTTTGTACTTTTGAAGATATTCTTGAAGTTCCATTTGCTACTGCAGATTTTGCACCTTCGTATAAAATGTCTTTTTCTCCTTCACTTCCTACAGCAGTACCTATTGTTTCACCTTCACCATTTATTTCTGTTTTTCCTTTTACTTCTTGGATTCTATTATCAACTTCTTCTCTGTTATAGTCTAATGCCATAGAGTCTTTTGCCCAAGCATCTCTTCCTGAAGTTGAAGCACTTCTATAAGCATTTGCATCTCCATTTGAAGTTGCTAAAAATGTTGTTGGTTCATAAGTTTGACCATCATATACGAATTCAATATCATAAGTTCCTGATCTTAATATTTTTACACTTGGAGCTTCCCAATGTCCACTGTCTGTTGTGATTATTGGTTGACTAATTTCTTCTCCATCATCATAAATTGTTGCTAAATTTCCATTATTATCATAAATATATACTTCAATTCCGCCTAATCTTCTCTCATTATCATCCATTATACCATTTTCAACAGAATTTTCTGTATTTTTATCATTTTCATCAAGTGGTGTATCTTCCCATACATCACCTGCAAGTTTAATTGTTAAGTCTATAACTGTTAGAGTTTCTAATCTGTTTGAAACAACTATTTCTAAGTTATCAGAAATCTCTGCCCCATTATTAGATATACTAACATTTTTCCAGCCTGTTGGAATATTATTTTCAGTTACAGTAACTGTTGGAACATTATCTCCCCACCATTTAATTGTTGGTGATGTATATGTCTCTCCACCTTTCAAGCTTATATTAATTACTCTTGTTGAATCTACAACACTTTGTCCATCCATTTCGAAAGTACCTGAAATTGTAACTGTCATATCAAAACTTGGAAGATCTAATCCATCTAATAATTTTTCATCAGCTATTATTTCTTTTCTAACTTTAAATGTTCCTTCATGTTCATCATATCTGTTTGTTGCTACAACTGATACAGATTGACCTCCTGGAGCTAATTTTCCTTCTGCATTATCTATTCTAACAACTTCTGTTCCTTCTGGAAGATTAATTTCTTCAACTTTATATGAAGGAGCTTCTTCTGTTACATACCATTTAAACATATCTGATCTATATGTTTGATTTGCTTTTATTGTTACTATAAATGGCTCATATCCATCTACTGTAACTCTAAATGTAAATTCTTCATCACCAATAACACCATTTTCAACTAATTTAGTTATTTCTAAATAGCCACCTGTTAATTTAGGTTCATTTATAAATGTTGATATTGTTGCTTCTGCTCCTGGTTTTATAGTTCCACTAGCATTTAAAACTGATATATTATTTGCAATTTCTGATTCTAGCTCTTCTACTGTATAAGTTGGAGCTGAGTTTCCATACCATTTAATTGTTCCTGAATTCCACTGACTACCACCAGAAACTGTTATCTCTTGAGAAAATTCTTCTCCAGCAGCTTCTCCTGGTCCATATTTTGTACCATTATATTCAAAAGCACCTCTTATAGTTACTTTGAACTTAAATTCTTTACCATTTAAGCTTTCATGAGTTACTTGTTTTTTTACAATCAAGTTTCCAGAATTTTCATTCGCTCTATTTACAAATTCATTATCTGTTGTAATTAATACTTCTCCAGTTTGACTTTCTTTTAATTTTCCTTGTATACCATTTTCTATTTGTGTTCCACTATCTGAAGTTGCTGATACAAATTCTGTTCCTTCTGGAAGGTCAATTTCTTTTATTGTATAGTTTGGAGCTTCTGCATCGGCTGCCCAAGTAAAGGCATTTGATGTGTATTCCCAAACATAAGAATTACCTTTTTTCTCTGGGTTTAATGAAACTACATAAGGCTCATATCCATCTACTGCAATTTCAAATTTGAATACTAGAGAATTAATATAATCAACAGATATTCCTTCTGCATTTTCTAATGTTTTTATAATATGAAGATATCCTGCTTTTGGAGTCATATCTCTGTTCCAAGCTGTTACTTTTACTGTGTTTGTACCTTCTGATACATCAGCTAAAGTTCCTTTTGAAGGTTCAACTGATGAAGCAATATCTTCTGCAAGTAAATTTTCTTCTACTGTATATTCTGGAGCATATTCTCCGTTCCATGTAAATTCATCTGAAGTCCATACAGTAGGTGTTTCTACACTACTTACTTTTATTACAACAAAACTATTTTCATCATATATATCATTTGTTATTTCTACAGCTGAATCGTTTGTTAATTGAATTTTTGTTCCAGGTCCATAAGTTTGACCTTTATATGTGAAACTTCCTTTAGATGTTACTGTTACTACAAACTTAAATTCTTTATCAACTAATATTTCTGAATCTATATGTTTTGTTATTTCGATTCTTCCTGAACGAGGTCTTTCTATTCTGTTTACAATTTTATTTGTAACTTCAAAATCTTTGCTTTCATCACTAACTAAAGTTCCTGAAATTGTTTGTCCATTTACAGATATTTGTACATCATCACTTGTTGCTGTAACAAAGCTTGTTCCTTCTGGATTATCAACCTCTGTTATTGTATAATTTGGATTATTTCCAGCAAACCATTCATAATATCCAGATGTATATTCCCAAACATAAGAATTATCTTTTCTTATTGGAGAAATCTCAATTCTTTGTTTATCATATCCATCTACAGAAATCTCGAAGTTGAATTTTAATTTCATTATTTCTTCTTCAGAGTACAATTCTGCATTTTCTAGTGTTTTTATAATATGAATTTTTGCTTTTTCTATTTTCTGTTCATTTTTAGCTGTTACTGTTACTGTTTCATCGTCAGATAATCTACCTGAACTTGGTGTTATAGAAATTAACTCAGCAAATTCTGAAGCTAACTCTTCAACTTTATATTTAGGAGCTGTTTCTCCATACCATTTAATATTTCCTGAATTCCATTCTCCTCTTCCATTATGAATTGTAATAGAAGCATCTATTGTAGCTGAAGTGTCATCATATTTTTGTCCATTATATTTAAATGTTCCACTTAAAGTTACTTTAAAGTTAAAAGTTTTACCTTCTAAATTGCTTTCTTTTCCATTTAAAATTTCTTTGTCTATTTTCTTTACAATTTTTAAATCACCATTATGTTCTCCAATATTAGTAGCTTTTACCTTGACTGTTCTTCCATCTCTTAGTTCTCCTGAATCATTTTCAAGCTCTAATTGCTTAAATCCATCTTTATCAATTTCTTCTACAGTATAAGTTGGATTTCCATCTTCAGCATTCCAATAATATGTTTTAGTAGTTGCTGAACGTCCAGCTTTAACCTTTATTATTTCTGAATCTCCGTTTATTGCGCCATCTACATTAACTCTGAAATAGAAGAATTTATTTACATCTTCTACTTCTTCTCCATCTTCATCAACTACTTCTTTTTCTATTCTTATTTTTCCACTTCTAATGTCTAATCTTCTATCAATTTCTACATATTCGTACCATCTACAAGCATTTATACCTAAAGCTAAAGCTTGTGATGTATGTTCTTTTAATCCTGTTAATTTTAACCAATAATCTGTGTGATCATATTCGCTATGAGAATGTCCTTCATCATCTGTCCAAGTATTATAATAATCTTTTGATTTTTGATTCCAAATAGCTTCAAAGTATGTTCCTCTTAATTTTTGATATACACCTGCTGCATTCATATATCTAAATTTAGTTTTAATATTAGTTATTTTTGTTGCATTTTCCCTATAATTTAATTTTATAAAGAATCTTTCATTTGCTAGTGGAAATTCTGAATCTGTATCTTCTGTTCTTTCACCATCTGTCCAAACAAATTCCCAGTCTTTTCCTAATACTAATGCTTCCTCAGAATCATCTGTATAAATTTCCATATCTGTAATTCCAGCAAATTGAACTTCATCTCTATCTCCAAATTGCTCTGTTGAACCAACATAATCGATAGCAAAAGGTCCTATTATATATTGTTGTAAATCTTTGTCCCACATAACTGTTGGAGTTTCGTATTCTCCTTCTGTAACCCATTCTGGTTCATAATCAAAATCAAAAGCATTTTCTATTTTCTTTTGCTCTCCACTTGGAGTTGTAAACTCTGCTGTTTTATATTTTAACTGATCTGTACTACTTACTCCAGCAGCTTCTAATATATATGCTTCAAATGCATCTGCTTCTTTAGCAAAAGCATTTTCTGCAACAGTATTTCCTAAACTACCAGCCTCTGTTGTCCACCAAGCTAATTGAGCATAGTTATATTCACCCATTCCATCTACTTTTATCATTTCTGATAAGATATAAGCTTCTTTTGGAGTTGCTATAGCTGTACTTTCTATTTTATATCTACCAAATGTTCTATTTGTATATCTAGAAGATCCAAAAGGTGATCCTGAAGTTGAACTTTGACGTAAAATCTCCATTCCTAAATCATTATTTGTTAAATAAGGATATGATACTCCTAAATTATCTCCATTTGTTCCAACAAGTTCTGTTTGACTATGACTTGGTAATGAAGTACCTTTCTGGCAACAGAACACATCATAATAGTCATTTAAATGACTATATGGTATATAACTTCCATTAGGATAAGAATGAATATGTGTTGATTCAATAATCATTTCTCCTAATCTTTCTGCAACTGCATAACAAGCTCCTATGGTGCTTAATATGATTAATATCGCAATAAATGTTATAGAAATTCTATTTTTAAATTTATTCATATTAAACACCCCCTTTTCTCTTTGCTAATACAATTTTATTATATGCTATAAATATTACTATACTTCCTAATAATATCGTTGTTATGATTACTGAAATATATATGAATGTTTCACCAGTTTTTGCAGAAATAATTACGTCTGCAGAACCGATATCGTTTTCTCCTTGTGCTTTGTTTGCTGGTGTTGAATTAATATCTGAAATACCATATATATTATAATCTTCATAAATCTCTGCTAAGTTATTTGTAAGTCCTATATTTTCACCTGTTACTTGTTTTGTTAATACTAATTTGATAGTTGCTGATTCTCCAGCTTTAAGCTCTCTATCTGCAAGTTCTGTTGAATATAAGTTTCCATCTGAACCTGTATACCATCCAGAATTTGCTTCTAGTCCAGAGTTAAATGTCATTCCCTCTGGCATATAATCTATAATTTGTTTTGCATATCCTGCAACATCACCAACATTTGATACTGTAATTGCATATTCTACATATACAACAGAACCATAAAGATGTTTTGCTGCAATTTCTGTTTTAGCTAAAGTAACATTATCATATTCATCATTTTTTGTTCCTGTTGCAGATTGTGTTGTTACTTTAGTTATAGTTTTATCTAGTTTTAAATCAAACTTATCTGCTAAAACTAAACCTATATCTATTCCAGCAACGCTACCATTTGATATTGTTATAACTTCTGTAATAGCACCATTTCTTGTTTTTCCATCTTGTTCTAATTTAGTTGTTACAGCATCAGAGTTAACATTTATATCTACTCCGTCTTTTTTATAAGCTGTTACTGTATATTTTACTGTATCATAATCGAAAATTACTAAATAATCTCCGTTTGTTACTCCTGAAAATGTATAAGTACCATTAACATCTGTTGTTACTGATGTTTGGATAGCACCAGTTTGACTATCTACTAATCTAACAATTATTCCTGATAATAATTGTTCATCTGTTGTTCTCATACCATCTTTATTACTATCAAGCCATGCTGTACCTGTTAATTTATATGTTTTTTCTATATTTCCATTTCCTTGAGAAGCTGAACTTGAAGATGATTGTAATTGGCTTGCTGCTATAGATTTTTCAGAAGCTTCTACTATATGTGTAATTGAATTTGTTGTTTGTTCTTCAACTTCTGATGAAGCAACTGTAGCAAAGTTTGTAACAGTTTTTTCTTGAACACCACCTAAATTAGCTGCCACTGCTTCAACATTTACAACTAATTCTTCATTTGGTTGAACATTTGCCATTACTGTAACTTCTCTACTTGAAGATACTTTTTTATTTCCTACTATACCATCTGTAATATATGATACTTTTCTAACTGCAATTCCATCTGGAATAACATCTGTTAATTTAACATTTTCAGCTACTGCTCCACCTTCGTTTTTAACTGTAAATACATATTTAACAGTATCTCCTTCTTTAATATATGTATCCGTATTTTCTGTTATTTGATTTACAACTAAAACAGGTCTACCTATTTGTGTTACTAAAGAGTTTGATTCATAAGTATCTGTTCCATTTGCACTAACTTTAGCTATTGTTTCTACACCTAATTTAGTAAGATTTTCTTCTAGTTCGTTAACTCTTGCTGTAAATCTTAATTGTACTAAACCGTCTTCTGCCATTTCAGATATGTTCCAAGTAATTGTTCTTGTTGTTTCATCATATTTTCCTTCTGCTACATCAATAGAAGTTACTCCATCTTCTGCATATCCGATTATTGCAGATTTAACATAAGAAAATTCTTTTGGTAATACTTGTGTTACTACTACATTCTTTTTAACTTCTGAGGTTAAGTTTTCAACTTGAATGCTGAAATTTACTTCATCTCCAGCTTTTTGTGTTTCTAATTCTTCATCTATTTCAGATTTATTCTCAATAGAAATACTAAAATCTGATTTAGTTATTTTTGCTTTATTTCCTTCAGCAGTTAAAGTTGCTCCTAAATCTTTAGCTGAAATACTAGCTTTAGATTCTAAATAAATATCTGGAACTTTTGTTATTTCCTCTTCTTTAATAATGTTTCCTTCTTCATCTTGAAGTTTTATCATATATTTTCCATCATATACTCCAAAACCTTCTGTTCCTCTATAATAATCTTCTAATGATGGAAGTTTTCCTGCTTTTAAAGTTACTGTAAATTCTACTTTTTCTTCTTTTTCTAGTTCATTTATATTAGCTTTTACAATTCCATTTTCTGATGTTATATTTAAGTTTTCATTATCGCTTTCAGCTGATACATATTCAGCATATTTAGGAATTTCAAATTCAATATTTATATTTTCTGCTTTATTTTCACCTGCATTTGTAGCTATTATTTTTGCTTTTACTTCTTCATATTCTGTTACATTTTCTTTATCTAAAGAAACTTCTAAGTTTAATTCAGGTCCTTCTCCAGTTGTTAAACCAATCTTATCTGGAGTAGCTTTTTCATCTGTTTTTGCTATATCTGAATTGTTTGTATAATAAGCTAAGAATGTTCCATATATGTTTTCATTATGAGTTAAGTTTTCAGGAATTTCATATTGATATGTAAATCTCAATATTTGTGTTTCTTGCATTTCATAATTTTCATCTTGAGGTACTATTAAGTATGATTTTATATTTTCAAAATTTTCTGGGTTCATTGTCCAGCCATTTTCTGAATTATTTAAATCATTATTTGCTTCACCATTTTCAGAATAGTAAATATTAAATGCTGCTCCATTTCTTTCATCTGAAACTATCGGACCAATTAATTTTGTATCTAAAGTTGTACCTAAATCTTCTCCTGTTTCTATATCTTTTACTCCTTTAAAAGGAATTCTACCTAATATAGAAATATTTGAAACAGTATTTTCATTATTATTCATAACAACAATTTCCATTGTTGCAGCTTTTGCTTCAGAATAAATATCTATTAAATCTTCTTTTATACCTTGTCTTACTGATGTAGTAATTGTTCCTACAGAATTATAATTTGAAGTACTGTTTACTGCTACAAGTCCTGTTGGAGCTGAATAATTAATTGGTAATTCAGTATATCCATTATTATCATAATTTGTAGCTTCACTATTTGTATATCTTAATTTTATAATATCTGATTTTGCTGGTGTATATAAATCTACTTTTACATCTGCATTAATTACTATATTTGTACCATTTGTAAGTACACCAGAATTTATTCCTTCTTGTTTACCATCAACTGTAACTCTTATTATTCTTCCATCAACTTCTGTATTTATGATATCTAATCCTTCACCATAAAGTACACTTGCATTTGTTACTACTAAGTTTTGAACATATTCTGGTAATTCTATTTCAAAAACTGAATTTCCATAAATATCTGATACATCAGTAGCATTGTTTAATTCAATTCTTAATTCAACATCGTTATTTGCAAGTGTTGAAATATTTGATTTATCTATAACTAAACTTGCTTTTGTTGTTGTATCTAATAAATTTGTTGTAACTTCTACTGTTCCTACATCAACTCTTGTTTCAACATATTCATATTCTGCTGACATTGCTGAAGTTGTCTTAATTGATGATAAATTAGCAAAACTTGCTTTATCAATAGATGTGTTTGTATAAGCTTTTACATTATTAATTACTAAGTTTCCTTCACCTACTGGTTTTGTAAATTCAAAAACCAATTTTGAAGGTTTGTTTTCAAAACTTACTACTATGTTTCCTTCTTCATTTACTTCTGTTTCATTATTAATTGTAGAAATTAAGTTTCCAGAAACATCTAAAATTTTAATTTCACCAGCATCACCTAAAACTTTTGTAAATTCTTCTTTATTAATTAAAATTTGTTTATAATATAAATCATTATTTTCTAAAGTGTTTCCATTTTTATCTACATAAAGATTTTCTTTATCTTCAATTCTTATATTTCTAATAATATCTTTATAAGAAATATTTGCTACAGTTTTAGAAATTAATTCAATTTCATATTTTCCACTATTATTATAGTTTGAATATGTATAAGCTTTTGAAACATCTGGTGTTTCATTTTCTATATTTAAAGATACTATATTACCTGTTTGTCCTTGAAGGACATATTCAAAATTGTTGCTATTTGTTATTAAATTAGAATTTTCTTCTTCAACTACACCGCTAAACATTGTTACTTTAGCTTCTATATTAGAATTGATAGTAATTTCATCTACTGCTTTTGCACCTTCAAAAGTATAAGTAATTAAATATTCATCAATACCTGAACCACTAAAGTATCTATCTTCTTTAACAATTTCTTTATTTGCATCTTTTAAGTATTCATCTTCGAATTCATTTACTTCAACATTTTTCTTTTCATTAGTAACTTTTAATATTACTTTATTTTCATCTGGATTATAAGTCCAGTTATTTTCATTAAAACTTAAATTTCCAACTGTTTCTCCATTAGTTCCTGAAGTAGAATTTGCAACTACTGTAACATTTGATGGTTTTACTCCATCAAAATTTGGTACATCAATTACAACTTCTGACTCTTTTATTGGTAAAGTGTTTTTATCTGTACTTGTATCAACTTTTACTAAAGTTTGTAAAATAACTCCTCTACCAAAATCTATATATTTTGTAGCTTCACTAGATAATTTTACTTCTCTTTGATCTTTCCAAGAAACATTTAAGTTAATTCTTTTTGATACTTCTATTTCATCACCATCATCATCAACATATATACCTGAAAAAATTACTGCACAATCTTTTGATAGTTTATTTTCATTTACATACAATTCATTTTTGTATTTTATCGGTAATGAAAGTTTAACTTCTGAAGAGTTATTAACTTGTTTTAAAGAAATAACATTATCTTCTAAGCTTTGAACATATTCTGGTAATACTTCATCATCTATATTTTCTTCAGTTTGTTCTAAAACTTCTTGTGGTTGTTCTTCTACTTCTGAACCTTCTGCTTCTCCAGAAGTTTGATCTGTAACTTCTGCTTGTACTTCTTCAAAAGTTCCAACTTCAAAGTTTAAACCATTTCCTTCCTCAGTTTCTGCAATTTCTATTTTAGCATCTTTTAGATATCCACTCTCTTTAACATCTAATTTCATGCCAATAGATAATTCCTCGTTATTTACATCACTAATAACCGAATCTGTTTTATTTTCTTCGGTTCCAAAATATGCTTCAAATTCGACATTTTCATGCCCAGTATCTGAACTTGATGCAAAAAAGTTTTCTGCAAAGCTTGCTGCATAACTCTTAGTTACAAATGCAAAATTTGCAAAAGTTAGTGTAAATATTAGGATTATTGCCAACAATTTTTTTAGAATTTTGTTTTTTAGCATAATCTTAATTCCTCCTACAACAACAATTTGGCATAGTATCAACTTTACTATAATTATATAAGTATATTCTACTCTTTTTTTATAAGTAGTCAATAGAAAAAACCTATGTAACACAAGGATTTCATGTTTTTACTACCATTATTATTTACGGATTAACTATTTTAGTAAAATCACTCAACGAAATATAAAATTTTCGTTACATAAATCCTTTTATATAAGCCTTTTCCACCAGAAACTATACGTTATCTATTATATACCATTATGTAAACTTTTTCAAGGTTTTTTACACTATTTTTTGACTTTTTTTCAAAAAAAATTTAATTTATTATTCCCTATTTTTAATGCTTTTCTGTCTTTTTTTGTCGAATAGTATATTTTAGTTTTATATTTTTTACTTTTTGAATATTACAATTTTATTTACAAGTCAAATAAATATGCCAAAACTTATATTTGCGTAGTAAAAAATAGCTCCATTTAAAGTTATTAACTAAATCTTTGAATTTTAATAAACTTCTTATCATATAAAAAGAAGAGAGTCTAAACTCTCTTCTTAATTTATGTTTTATTTATAACGTCTCTTTTTGATTTTTGTAATTGTTACTTTTGTTACAATTACTACTAAAGCTACTACGGCCACTACAATTACTATCACTATGATACTTGTTCTTGCTGTTTCAACTGTGTTAACAATCATTCTTCTATTTCTCATTAAACCTGTTGGAGGTGTTAATGTGATTGTTTCTGTTGCTGCAGTATCTGATTCAAAAGATGCTGTTATAAATTCTTCACTACCTATTCCAGGATCTGGTTCAGTTGTATTAACATTAGCATTACCTATTGTTGTAGCAAAGTTTGTTCTTCTACCTGTTAATGTTGTAAATTGTATAATCTCTGCCATATTTTCATAGCTCATATCTTCTGTATCTGCTTCTGCTGATACTACTTTAGATACTGGTAAGTATACTATACCCATAGAATAACGATAATTTTCAGTATCTGGATCTGTTACTTTTGGTAATAAGAATCTTGCTAAGTCAACATTATTAACGTTATTTTTAGTTTGTGCTTCTTCAACACTTGTTTGAACATTTCTTGAATATTCATCATCTTTGATTCTATCATCAACTGATACAACTAAGTTCTTATATTCCATACCTTTAGTATTTGTAAGTACTGCATTAGTTACAACTTCTTCTCCTACTGCGTAATTTTCTTTTGTTTCATTTCTTGAAGCTGATTCATCTGATTGACTTCCTGGATTTTCTGTTCTTCCTTCAACAATATCTCTTACTGCTAATACATGACTTACTAGTTCTGATGTTGTAGTTCTTCTCCAATATTTATTTAGTAATTTATCATCACTTGTTTCTTGTTCAAATTCTAAATCTGTATCAACATAGTCTAATATCTTATCAAATTTCAAACTTGAAATTGTGTCTAAATCAGTATCTTTACCTGTATAATATGCATATCCTACATATCTACCAAAGTATCCTCCATCTCCTGCTGCTTTATTGTCTGCATCACTCTCATTTGTAATTGTTTTCTTCATATTTCTGTATAGATCATTATTCTTATCTAATGCATAGGTATCTGCATAAATAATATTTCTTGCTGTTCCTGAAGCTGTGTAATCCTTATCTATAATATTTACACCTTTACCATTATATGAATTGATTAAATTAATTGTTGCATCATTTTCTTTGTATCTGATATCATCAAGATTTTCAGTGATTCTATCTACCTCACTATTATTTTGTGCTTTAAATTTATAGCTAATTTCAATCTTAGAAC
The DNA here is from genome assembly GCA_902492015.1 of uncultured Eubacteriales bacterium. Lineage (GTDB taxonomy): Bacteria > Bacillota > Clostridia > TANB77 > CAG-508 > Scatovivens. The sequence goes on from CABUJR010000001.1 coordinate 211,956, forward strand.
CTTGTAATATATCATTATCTATTTGTAAGTAAACAAATCCTTGAAGTTCTTCTGTTGCAAGTCCTGAAAGTAAAGCTGTATAATCATTTGAAATGAACTGTACTAAGTCAAGTCCTATTGATTTTTCCATATCTAAATGGTGAGTAGCTTTTTCTCCTTCACCTTCTGTATAGAAGAATAAATCTGCTAACACTTCTCCATCTTCTGTTGATATTTTCATTTCATCAATTTCTTTTAATAAGCTTATTTGTGATTCAGGTCTATACTCAACACCAAAGTCTACATTTTCAATCTTGAAGTCCCTAGCGTTGTTATCTGCATATTGCATAGCTTCTAGTTCTTTATAATAAATTTCATCAGCTATATCTTGAAGATTTCCATTTCCTAAATCAACATTTGTTCTTACAATATATTTTGAAGTTTGCTCTTGTGTTAATTTCTCAGTTTTTACTAAGAATTCAACAGTTTCAGCATTCATATAAGTATTTTCTGTTAGTGCTTTTAATTGATCTACATCATTTGCTCTAGATAATGGTGTCATTTCTTCATTTCCATTTGCTACACCTTTTAGAATTTCTGCAAGTTCGTTTGTCATAACTTCTGAGAATCTATTAACTTCTAGTCTTCTAATTTCATCATCTCTAGCATCTGATTTATCTGCTACCTCTAATTGTTTAATGATTTCATCAACATCTGTTTCTGTATCACTTAAATCTGTTGTATATTTTGTTGATTTATAATCTTGACCATTAAAGATTAACATATCTTTTTGAGCTTCGCTATCTGGATTATATGTTGTAGAGTTTTTGTTTTCTTCTACTGTATCACCATAAGTAAATCTTACAACATATCTACCTGGAACAAATCCTTCAAGTTCATAATTACCATCTGTATCTGTTCTTGTATGTTGAACTTGTTTCCATGTAACATCACTTAAGATTTCCTCATAATAATGGATTTGATTATTATTATTTTCATCTTTTACATAGTTACCACTTTCGTCAAGTACTGGTATGTCAACAATTTCAACAAATTCTGCTCTTGCACTTCTAACTTTAATATCTTTTTCTTCTGTTTCTGAACCATCTTTGTAGTTAATCTCTACGTTTTGATTCATTTTACCATCATTGTTTTTCTTCTCATTAGGATCATAGTTACCATCACCAATATATTGTGTTTCTCCACCTTCTCCTAATGCATCTGTTCTAGAATCGTCCCAAACCATACCAGAAATACTTCTTCTAATATCTGGTGTGTTTTGAACTTCTACAATAATATTATTTTTATTATATTTTTCTGTTATTATTTCTTTTGTATTTACTGTTGCATCTGCAACAAGTTCAATACCTGTTTTATATGTCATATCCTCATAGTAGTCTATATTGTCTGCAGATGTTTCGCTTTCAGCATATCCTGCACTACCAGGAATTACTCCTGTACTATCATTTTTAATACCAATGTTACCAGCATTTGAGTCCATATCTACAAGTGAAGCTGGTTTTCCATCTGTGTACCAAACTGAGTAAGCATTAACTTGTGCAATATTTTCTGTACCTCTACCGAATTTATCTTTAAATGTCATATCTTGAAGTACTGTTTCAGCTATTTTTAAAGATCTCTCTAAAGTTGTTGTCTTTGTAGTAGTTGTTGAACCACTTTCTTCTCCTGTTGTTGTTGATCCGTTTTCTTTTTCTTCAGTATTAGTTGTTGCACTTGAAGTTGAAGATTTTGTTTCTTCATAATTTTCATTTGTAATGCCTACCTTTAAAGCGTCTTTATCAAGTACATATTTAACATAAATATCTAAGTCTTCTCCCTCATGGATTATCTCATTTTCCATACCTCTAATATATACTGTGTTATATCCATCAGCTTCAAAGTTGTTTTTCTTTTCAGAATATGTACCTAAAGCACCTCTAGAAGAAATACTTGATAATGTTAAATCAATTTTAACATAGTTTCCTGCAGGATCTTCTTTGTAAATTGGTTTTGCTCCTGCTGCTACTTCTGTAGGATTTTCAATACTATATTTTGTTCCACTAGCTGATGCTCCAGCTTCGCTTGCTTCTTTAAAGTACCAAGCTTCTGCTATCTTAATTGGCTTATCAACTAGGAATCCTTTATCATCTTTATTCTTTACAACTACTGTATTTGGAGAACCTACTGTTGGATTTGCATCAGCTACCATATTTCCTTTATTATCAAATTGTATTTGAACAAAGTTCTTATCATATAAATCTAAGACTTCATGTATCTTAACATCTAGTTTAGTATCAGTTACAGGAGGATTTTTACCTTCATAATTTACGGTATCATCATCAGTAACTGCCTTGTTGTCAATTGTTATTCTATATGTTACTTCAACATTTAATTCACTCTCACCATGGATACCTTTATATTCTCTAACAGCTTGAGCTTTATATTGTTCAAATCTGTATTTGTAATCTGATTCATATAACTCTAAACCATAAGGTTTTGAAATTATATAATTTTGTAAATATGGATTTTGATCTGTAGCTTCCATGTCTCCATTTAAACCATTATTTTGGTTATAATTGTATTCCATTTCTTCACCATCAATAGTTGTTTTTACTTTATAAACATCTTTTGTTAATGCAATATCAACATCTTCTCTTAGCTCTAATCCTAAATTAATATGTTTTAAGTATTCTGTTTCTGGTTTTTCATTATTTTGTGCTCCACCAAATGCATATAACCATAAGTAGTTAGTTGAATTTGCATCATTTTTATTTGAAGGAACATTTATAAAGCTTCTTGCTGTCATTAATCTTGAGTTATCTTCCATTAATTGTGAAGTATGTTCAGTCTTATCAAAGACTAATTCATTAGTTTTATTAAATCCTAAATCATAAGCTACATTATATGAAATATATTCATATTTTGTATTAAATTGTTCTCTTACATCTGTAAATTCAGCTGCATTAGAATCAATTAAGTATTCTTGTTCAAAGCTTCCATCGTCTTTTAGATGTTTCTTGCCATCTGTTCCAGCATAGAATTCTGTACTCTTATATATAACACCATCATATTCGTATTCTATATAATAACTTACATACTTACTATTTGCTGTATAATTTCCGTTTGCATCTTTATTGTCAGCTTTGTCAACACGTTGATATGTTGTATTTAATGAGAATCCTGTATCATGATTATATGTACCATACCAGTTTAAGTTCTCATCTCTACCAAATGTATATAAACCATTTTGGTCTGTTTTTGTTGTTCTTAATAATGTACCATCTGCTCTATAAAGATGAACAACAACGTCTTTCTTTCTAGCATCTTGGTTAACATTATAATATGCTTGTTTTGTAGCATCAACATTTTTATCTGTCATAAATCCATCTCTATCAAAGTCTACCCAAACATTACCTGCAATTACTAAGTCTTTCATTCTTACATATTCTTTTGTTTCTTCTTGTTTAGATATGTTCTCATCATGTTTTGGATTTCTAACTTCTCTGTTGTTATTATTTGTGTTGTTGATGTTAGTTAATATTGTTAAATCAGCTCTGTTCTCTAAATCGTATAAATACATATTGCTTTCTGTAACTTCTACAGTTACATAGTAAATAATGTATTCACCTGGATTTAAGATTGTTTCATTTCCAATAGTGTATTCATATTTGTTGTAATTTCTTCCGTTTTCACTAATTGCTGATGGAGCTGAAACATTAACATTTACTTTTCCATCACCATTATATCTTGTACAAACACTACCATCACTATTATACATTACAGCTTTAACAGATTTTTGAGTTAAACCAACTTCCATCTTATCTGTTACTTTACTTGTTCTAACTTGAGTTGCTGGTTTTGTACCAGAACTTAATGATTTATTTACTGTTGTTGCTTCATTTGTAATTTTAATAGCATATACTAAAGTTTCGTATTTTTCTACTGATACTGGATGCTGTTGCTTATAAGTGTCTTTATTATTTGGTTCTCTAACTTTATCATTTACATTTCCATCAGATAATGTACTATATTGTTTATTGTCATTCATTCTTGAAGTTTTTAAAGTACCATCATTATTTGTAATTAATCCATTGTTTGTAAATGTATTGTTATTATTTTCTTTTTGTATTTTTTCATCATAAGTATAAACATATTTATCAATAAATGTGTTATAGTTATTTATTTTGTAGTAATCTTTTGTTTCTGTTCTTATTGGATTATTTTTGATAACATCATATTTATCGTTAACTGTTGAAGTTTGTGCTGTTCCTCTGTTGATGTTCCTCATTTGTCCAATAAATTTAACACTATTTGTTTCAACCGTTCCTTTTGTATATTCATCTACTGTTAAAGTAACTGTTACTGTTCTAGTACCATTTGCAGGAACCATTAAGTTTTTAATTGTGAATTTTCCACCATTTGTACTACTTGTATCTAACTTAGATAGTGTCTCAGAATTGTTTCCTGGAACTCCCGACCCACTTACAGTAACCTTTAAGTTAGAATATTTTTCAGGTAATGTATCTTCAATATCTACATAAACTTTATCTGGTTCCCAATATGGTGCACCACTATAATTTATCTTAGAGTCATATTTATTTGTTGTATTATAAACTATTATCTTATATGTAATAGTATCTCCATATTCTGCGTATACTGGATTAGCTTTTTTAGCATCTTCTGTTACACCTTTTGTTATAGATCTTTGATCTGTTGCTTTTAAGGTTGTATCTATACTGCTAATTCCAATATTGTCTTGATTATGTTCTACATCATAAATATATTTTTCAATATTTACATTGTATTCTTTAATCTCATAAGTATCTGAATCTTTTTCTTTCAAATTAGTTGTGTTATCATTAGCGTCTGTATTTACCATACTACCATATCGGTGTGCACCATGAGTAGAATTTTCTCCCCATATAACATACTGCATGTGTTCACTTGATGTATTGGTTGTAATAAATTCTATTGTATTTGTATAAACTCCCTCTGCTTGAGTTGGTCTAACTTTAATTTCATAAACATTTTTATTATGAGGTGCTACTTCTATCCATTGACTATATTTTATACTATCTGGCATTTCTTCCAGAGAACAATCTACCAAATTAGCATAAACTGGCTCACAACCTTCTGGTAAAACATCCTTTACTTTTACTCTAGTTGGGAATCTTGAATCATTTATAATTTCTATAGTATAAGTAACTAAATCTCCTCTTTCTACTTTTACTGGATCATTACGTTTTTGATCCATTGTCCAATCTCTTCTTTGGTTTCCTGAAAAAATATTTCCTATTTCTCCAACATGATCAACACTTGTAATATATTTATATATTGTCATTTGTGTTTTTAATGGAACTGCAACACGAATTGTATATTCCATTTGTTCTGCTGAAAGCAAACCTGCTCCTGAAAATGCGTCTTGTGCGTAGTCTCCTCCATTAGTTGGTTCATTCCATTGGAAGTACCAACAATCTTTATGACTATGACCACATAAATATGTAGTATAATGACTTTGACTTGTCCATCCTGAGTCAACATGATGATGTCTTGTTCCTGTTGTACCATCAGCTTTTGTATATGTTGTAGTCCATTTTCTACAACTAGTACACCATCTATGTGTACATGTTCCAGTGTATGGTGTAGAAGTAGTTCCCGGTGATTTTGAATTATGGTATGGACCTGAAGGTCCACCTTTACAAGAATAACTACAACTAGATTGATTTGTAGAAGAGTATCCATTAAAGTTTATTGCTTCTTGTAAACCTTCATACCATGTTCCTGCACCAGATGCATGTATTTTTTGATATGTAAATCTAATATCTAATAATTCATCATATCCATTAATTGCTGCTGAACTAAAATCAATATAAAATTCTGAACCCGGTTCTGGAACAGGAAATTCTATTGTTTTAGTTTGTCCACTTTCATTTGTTAATATAGCTTCAGCTTTAATAATTGTTCCTCGTAAATCAGAATCTGAACCATTTTTTCCTTGAGTATTTGTAAATTCTGTTTGAAGATTTTTTGCATTAGCAGAATTACTTGGAGTATATTTTTCATAACGATCATCATCTACTAATACATAATGTGCTTTTTCACTATCGCTTAAAGCTTCATATTCAGCTTTAGTTATACTTGTTACTGTATAAGAGTCTAAACTAAATGAATAATTTTCAGCTCTAACATAATTACTCATTTTAAATGGACCAACTTTATATGTATTATTTGAAACTGTTGCTCCAACATTATCTTCTGGTTTAACATCTACATTAGGGTTTTTTGAATCCTCATGATATTTATCAAATATTTGGGCTGCACCTAATAATGGATTCGTCTCTCCTGGTTTTAATTGTCCAAGCCAAGACCATACTGCGTGTTGTAATGGATCTGATGTATATCCTGTACTTGCTCTTTCTCCATCGGATTGTTTATACCTTGCAAGTAAGAAAGCCATAGCTCCATCTGAAAAATCTCCATTTCCTTGTCTTACACCAATATTAGCTTTTCTAGTTTCACAATCAAAGGCAACATTATGAGGAATATATACCCAGTTTGTATATACAGTATCTGCAGGAGTTTCTGTAGATTCTCTATATCCATCATAAACACTTAAATTTTTTTGTATTACACCATTTTCATCAAGATATATTGCTGCACTTGTATCAATGTCTAAATATGGAATTTCTGCTTCATTTTTTGTTGAAGCACTATCTACTTTATGTTTTGTTATTGTATGTGTTTTATGATAAGCACTTCCTAGTATAGTATTTCTTTTAGCTCCATACGCCGTTCCATGCTGAGCACAGAAATAGTCTGCAGAACTATTAAATACAGCTCCATTTACAGGAAAAGTTTCTATTCTTTTATATCCTGGTGCTTTATACGAATATGCTTTTGTAATTTTTTTATTTACAATTCCTAAGCCAACAGGACTTCCACTAATAGTACTTCCAAATTCTGTTTGTAATGAATCAACATTAGCACCTATTGTTGTAGGTATAAATAAATATCCAAGTCCTAATAATACTAACCCAATTATTAACATTGTTAATACATATTTTATTTTTTCTCTCATAATATCACCTCCTTACTTATAAACTTTCTTAACATTAATTTTTTTCTTAATTTTTTCTTTATATTTGCCTTTAAACGTATCTTTATTTATAATATTAGTTTTAAACATAATTAAAATTATTAATATAATAGCTATTATAAATATAATAATTGTTGTTGCTCCACCTGTTGAAACTAATATTAATGTATTCTGAACACTATTATTATTTTCGGCATTTTCTGAAACATTATCAGAACTATATGCTTCCAATATTGCGACTTTATTAGAATGTGTACCAGTATTATTTCCATCCATTGTTTTGGTTAAAACAAGTTTAATTTCTTTTTTATCTCCTGGTTTTAATAAAGTTTGATTTATATTTTTAACATAAATATATCCATCTGTTCCTTTAAACCATTCTGAATTTTGACTTTCATCAAATTGTAAGTCACTATTTAGATAATCTATTACATTTTCAGCATATCCTTCTAAATCTCCTATATTTTCAATAGAAACTGTATATTCTAAAGTAACTTTTGCACCATTTATTCTTCTAGATGGTATTTCTACTTTTGCTAACTCTAAATTATCGAAATTATATTCTTCAGAATATTTTCCATTTTCTACCTTAACTTTTGAAATATATTTATTTACAACTAAATCAAATATTTCTCTATTTTGAAGTCCTATATTAATATTTCCAACATTTTGATTTGCAACATTTATTTCATTTGTTACAGCAGAAATATCTTCTGAATCATTTTCCATAATATATGAATTATTTTCTGCTGATGAATTATCTTTTTTATAAATTGTTGCTTTATATTTTGTTTCGTCATAAGAAACTGCTATTACATAATTTCCATTTTCTACTTCATTAAATTGATATGTTCCATCAACCGCTGTAATTGTCGACTTAATCATTGTTCCATTTGTATTCAATAAGTAAACTTTTACACCAGCCATTTTTGTTTCATCATCAGTTTTTATACCATCTTTATTTGTATCCAACCAAGAAACACCACTAATTGAATATTTTGGAGTTATAGCATTTGGAGTATTTTGTAAATTATCTGTAGTATTACTATTATTATTTGTATTATTTGTGTTATTAGAATTATTATCTCCTGGTGTTACTATATCTTGATTACTTCCTGGAATGCTATCTTGTGAATTTCCATTTGAATCATTATTTGTATTATCATTAGAAGAATTATTAGAATTATTATTTGAATTATTTTCTTGATTTGCTTGATTATTTTGGTCTTGTTCAATTAAATCATTAACTCTATCTTCTTCTATTTCTTCATCAGTTTTTAAATTATTATTTATGGTAAATTCTACTGGTTCTAAAACAACATCCTCCTGATCTGTATTTTTAATTTTTCTTATTATTGTTGCTTCTGAAGAATCTGTTCCAGATAAATTCTTTGCTTTTAAAGTAATATCTATCGTTATACTTTCTTTTGCATGTATTAAAGGTAATGTTGCACTATAAATATTTCCTTCACTAGCATTTGCTAATAATTCACCATTTGAAACTCTAACACTTGAAACTATAACACTCTCTGGTATTTCAAATTCTAATATACCTTCAGAACATTCTACTGTTGATATGTTTGTTATTAATGTAGAAATTGTAGCTGTTTCATTTTCATTAATGCTTTCAGGCAAATTTATTGTCATATCTGTAGCCTCTAGTACTGCTTTAGAAACAGTTTGAGGAACAACTGTACTTATTTCTTTTGCAACTTCATCAGCATAAAATTCAAAATAACAATCTACTGTTTTAGAAGCACTATCTATTTGTTTTGACATTACACAAGTAGTTAATGTAACAACTTGATTTGCTGCCATATCTCCTATATAGTAATATATTTTTCCTTCCTCTTCTATGTATTCTATATTTTCACTTTTTTCGTCTATTGTTCCACTTACATATTCATATATATCACCAACATTTAAAGTTGCCACAACATTTTTCATATCTTTTCTTGATGTGTTGGTTAATAATAATGTAAAATTTGTTGCAACTCCTGCTTGTATTTCTCTATCATAATCTAATCTAATTTCAGAAGCAAAATTTGCTTGATTTAACTTATTTTTTACTTCATTTGTTTCAATTGGATTAGCCATTAAAGCACTTGTTATAGTAGCTTTATTAGTAATATAAATATCTGGTATTTCTGTGATATATTCCTTGATTGGTACACTTTCTATAACAGTAATGGTTTCTGTTGTATTTTCATTACCAATTAATTCACCATTTTCATCATAAATTGGATTTTCAATAATTTGTTCCTTTTGAACTTCTTTGTCTTCATATCCTGTTATAATATAATATCCATTATCATCTTTATAAGCATATTCTTCTAATGTTGGCTTATTATATGTTCTAACATAATATGTAGCTTCTTTAGTTTCTCCAGGATTAATTGTACCTAGATTAAACTTTATACCATCACTATAATCTCCTGAAGCTACCATATATCCATAATCACCTACTGCAGATCTTGGATCTTTAGTTAAATAATTAGTATATTGTGGTACAATACAATTTGCTATTACATCATTTGTTGCAACACTACCACTATTTGTAACAGAAACTGTATATTTTAATCTCTTAAATGATAATACTTCTGTTCCATCTCCAACATCTACACTTAGTTTAGCTTCCATCTTTGGTCCAGCTTCTGTTGTTAAACCAACAATATCTGCACTTGAACTTTCATAAACAACTGCAACATCTGTGTTGTTGTTATAGTAAGCTCCAAAGCTTCCTGCTATACTTGTTTCATAAGGTAAATTTGCTGGAATTTCAAAATCATAAGTATATCTTAAAACTTCCCCCGCTTTTAGTTTTCCATTTACAACTATTAAGTAAGATTTAATTGTTGAAGGGTCTGTAACTTCTGTTGTCCAACCATTTGCTTCATTGTTTAAATCTTTAGTTGCATCTGGGTTTGTAGAATAATAAATTGTTGACATATTTGAGTTTTGTATATCTTCTTTTATTAAATCTCTAACTACTGTATCTGTTGTTGTTCCTAAATCTTGATTTGATATTACATCTTTATTTCCTTTAAAAGGCACTCTTCCTATTAACACTAAATCTGAACATTCATTTTCTGTATTGTTTAATGCTAATAATTCCATTGTAGCAACTCTTGCTGGACCATTTATTGCAATTTGTTTTGTTACTTTTCCTTGTTTTACTGATCTTATTTCACTTAAATTTCCATCATAATTTACAATACCATTTATTGCAATTAATCCTTTTGGTGCTTGGTATTTAATTAATGCAACATCAAAACCATTTGTTGTTTTTAATATTCCATTTGGTATTTGTTTATTTATTGTCCATTTTGTTTGTGATTGATAATTTGATACACCTTCATTGTAATAATATAATTTGATTTGGTCTTCTTTTGATGGAGTATAATCATCTACTTCTATATTCACATTTACAACTATATTTGTTCCATTTGTAATTGAACTTTCACTAAATGTTTTTTGTGTTCCCACAAGTTCAATTCTCATTTTTACAATATCACTTTCAGTATAAGTATTAAAATCACTTACTTGTAATCCATTTTCATATAATAAGTTTATACTTTGTACTGATACTGCTTTTACGTATTTAGGAAATACTAATTCAAATGTAGGATTTACATATAAATCACTATTTTCCTTATCATTATTTAATTCTATTTTTAGTTCTACATTATTGTTATCTTGTATTGTTGTTAATGTTTCTTTGTTTATTGATAATGTAGCTGATGTTGAACTTTCTTCAAATTCTTTTCTTGTTCCTATTGCTCCAAGTGCTAGAGTATCTTCTATTGCTTGGTATTTAACTTCTGCTGTTATTCTACTTTCAATTTGTGTTATATCTTTAAATGTTGATTTTTCATAATTACAATTTTTAATTACTTTTGTTAATTCAAAATTTATATTTCCATTTTTTGCAATGTTTCTTGCATAAACATAAATTCCATTTGCTCCATTTAAATTAATTGTGCAATCCTCTTCTTTTGTAACTAATGCAGAATTTAATGTATATAAAAGTTCTCCATTTGCATTTGTTATTACTATTTCTCCACCTTCTGATAAGATAGATGAAATTTCAGCATAATTGAATTTTATTTGTTTATATTCAATCCCTTGTGCTTCTAATTCAAGATTATTTGAAGTTATATAAAATTCTTTTGTGCTGTCTATTTTTAATTCTTCTAAAATATCACTTGTTAGAATATTAACATTTACTTGTGTTGTATATTCTGTTTCATATACAGGTTCTTCTGAATTATAATTTGCATATATTTTTGCTTTATTAATTCTATCTTCTGTTGAGCTAATATTATATGTAATTAATTCTCCAACATCTATTTTTATACTTTGTCTATCATTTATTTCTTTTGTAAGAATATTGTTTTCATTTGAACTATATTCTTCAACACTTGCTTTTACTACTTTATCTAAGTTTGAATTTTCTTCACTTATATAATCTTCATATCTATATATAACAACGTATTCGTCTATTCCATTTGTATTTAAAGCTTCAGTATTTTCTACTACTGTAACTATTTTTCTTGATTCTTTATCATAATTCCAATTTGCTTGTGTGAAATTTGTATATCCTGTGTCTTCTCCTCTTGTTGCCATTAATTTATTAGCAACAACATCTACTTCAATAGGAGATTTTCCATTTACTTTTGGAACTGTTATTTCTAGTTTTGTTGATTTTATTGGTAAGTATTTTTCATCTGTTACTTCTCTTTTAACAGTGATTTTATTTTCAACAATAGTTCCTTTTATATCCCCAATTTCAAAAGGAGAGAATTTTGTATACTCACTTTGTAATTCTATATCTTTAGAATATTCCCATCCTAAAGTTACTTCTTCTTCTTTTCCGATTTGTACTTCTTCTAAGTCACTATTTATATATGTTCCACTTATTTGTAGTTTTATGTTTTTATATAAGTCAGAAACTTTTAAAGTTTCTCCTTGAACATATTCTAAATCTGCAATGATTTTTGTATCTTCTATTATATTTGTAAGTTTTATTTCATCATCTGCAATTAAACTTATATCTAAAGCCGCATTTGCAATTTCCTCTTGCAATCTATCTGCTGCTTCTGTTTTTTCTATAATTATTTCTTCTTCATTTACAAGTTCTTCTTCTGGCGCAGCTGAATCAGAAGCTACTGTATTAGCTTCTTGGTTTGCTGTATTATTTTCTTCTGTTGTAGTTTCATTTGCAACTGTTTCATTAGTTACTTCTGGTACTTCTGTTTCATTTACTACATTATTATTTACTACATCATTTGCTATAGTATTTGAAGAATTTGTAACTTCATTTGTTGCTGTATTAGCTACTTCATTACTTGCATCGCTAGGTTCAGTTACTGTTTCATTTGCAATTTCATTTGTAACTTCGTTTACTACTTCATTTTGTGTTTCTTCTAACTCTGCATTTTGTACTACATTCTCGCTAGCATTTGTCTCTTCAGTTACTACAGTATTTGTCTCTTCTTGATTGTCTTCTACTGCAGGCTCTTGCACTTCTTGTACAATTTCTTCTTCAATTTTACTTCCTACATCTTCTAAATTAGAATTAGAACTTGCTTCTAAACCATTTATAACATTTTGGCTAACACTAGATATTCTGAAGTTAATGTTATCATCATCAGCACTTACTGCCTTGATTGTAGCACTTTTCAAATATCCTTCAACCTGTGGCAACACTTCTAAAACTAATTTCACCTTTTGATTTACATTTCCAGTAAATTCATCCATCTTGTTACCGTTTTCATCTTCAAAATAAGCATTGAACTTTATTTCATCTTTCCTGAAGAACCCATTGTTTATAACCTGGAATTCATCACTTGTTGCAATAGCTGCAATAGTGTATCCACAGTTTGAAAACAATATCATAAAAACAATTAGAATTACTAGAAATTTGCTTTTTTTAGTTCTTACTGTTTCCATACAAAACTCCTTTTCTTTAGAATCTGGACGCAATACGTCTACTTTTTTATTTATATAAAATATATTACTCTTTTTATAAAACTTTGTAAACTCCAGTATTTTCCAATATTTTAGAAGCTTTGTTTTTGCTTTTACGGAATATCTAACTTTGAGATTTTGCCTTCTAATATTAAGTTTTAATTACATTTTTGGTTTTTTTACCTGGTTTTCCACATTTTTTCATCTTTCTGTGGAAATCCCTAGGTTTTTATCAACTTTTCATTTTAAACGCATATCATATATTAATATTGTATAAGGGGGAATTACTTTGAATAACATGGATATTAATAAACTTCTTTCTGCCATTTCAAAAATGGATAAAGAAGAACTTGAAAAAAATATTTATAAAGCTAAACAAATATTAGAAAATTCTAATATACAAAAAGAGATGAATAAGGACGATAAATAATATGAATGAAGATTTTTCAGAAGTTTTTAACAAATTTTCAGAAATTTTAAAAGACAAAAATATTGATTTAAACAATTTAGCAGGTGGTCAAAATCCACCTGCTGATAATAATTCAGACTTTTCTTTAGATATTGAAACAATATTAAAAATTAAAGATATCTTGGGTAAACTAAACAAAACTAAAGATTGTCCTAGAAATAAAGTTCTAGGTTCTCTTAAACCTTATCTTGAGGATACAAAAAAGGAAAAGTTAGAAAAATACATGCAAATTGCTAATTTACTAAGTGTTATGGAAGAATTAGATATTGGAATAGACTTTTTAAAGAAAAATAAAGAAGGCTATGATTTTATATTAATCATAACCTTATTCTTACTCATTTTTTAAACTATTATAATTTCATTTTTTTCTATTTTACATATAGGACATCTATCAATTTTTTCGCCAACTTCTCTAACTAAATTGGCTATTCTAATTTGAGTAATATCTATACTGTTTGCTGATATTATTGCCATTGTATTGCCATTTGCTCCAGCATGTGCAACACCTCTTAAAGCACCTAATACCATAATATTTCCACCTGCAATAATTTCTGCTCCAGAATTTACATCTCCACAAATTACTATACTTCCTGGATATTCTTCTTTTTGTCCAGACCTTAGAGAATTTTGTACAAATTTAGTTTCAGAAATATCAATCTTTTCTTCAAAAGTTTTTTTAATTGCATGTAACCCTAATAAGTCTGAAACATCATCAAATTTTACTTCTACATTAATTGAAGTGTTTATTAATTTTTTTACTTTTTCTATTTCTGAATCAGTAAATAATCTTCCTGTAATTCTTATTGGTATTGTTGAAGACTGATAGAAATCTCTTAATTTTGGAAGTTTTATTTCTAGTTCTTCTAAAATTTCGTGAATTTCTGCTATTACATTAACATTTAATATTATTTCATTTGTAGTTTGACTAATTTTAATATTGTTTAGCATATCTACTCCTTCTTTCTATCTAAATGCTTCTACTTCTGCTGTAGCTGACATGTTTTCCTGTACTGTTGGAATATTCATACCGAAATATTCAAGAACAATATCTTTTACTACTTCTGCTGTTGAATAACCATGTTTACCGTTTTCTATAGTTACAGCAACTGCTATTTCAGGATCATCAAATGGTGCAAAACCTACAAACCATCCATCTGTTCTTCTTCCAGCTTGGGCAGAACCAGTTTTTCCTCCAACAGATATTGGGAAATCTCTAAATGTTGAATGTGCTGTTCCTCCTTCACCTTCTGTAACAGATCTCATACCTTCTAGTACGGCATTCATTGTACTTTCACTTATTTGTATATCCTCTTCCTCTTCTGTTTCTAATCCTAACTTTTTATTTACAAATTCGTTAATTTCATCCCTAGACACCTGTGTTCCATTTGATTTATTTATGCTTTTAATAATAGTTGTATCTATTTTATTTCCACCATTTGCAAGCATTGCTGTATATTTTGCCATTTGTAATGGTGTAAAACTATTATAACCTTGGCCTATAGAAGCATAAGCTGTTTGAGCAGCAGACCACACTTCTCCTTTTTCTTCTGCAACACTTCTTTGAGCTAATGTTCCTTTGCTTTCTCCTACAATTTCTATTCCTGTTTTTGAGCCAAATCCAAAATACTTTGCATATCTTGTCATATTATCTATTCCCATTCTTGTACTTACTGTGAAAAAGAAAATATTACAAGATTTTTGAATTGCTTGTGAAACATTTAATGGTCCATGTCCTACTCCATAATCATTATAGTACCAACAAGCTGGTGGTTTTGTAGTTGAATCTGTAATTCCGTAATAAGGACCATTATCATTTATTTTTTCTGTTAAAGTTGTATTTCCTGTTTCAAGTGCAGCTATTGCTGTTACCATTTTAAAAGTAGAACCTGGTGCATAAGTACTTTGGAAAGCTTTACTATATAATGGATGATATGGATTATTATTATATTCATCTAATTGTGCTTGTGATATTCCATTATAAAATGCACTTGGGTCATAATCTGGATAACTTGCCATTGCAAGAACTTCGCCTGTTTTTACATTTATAACAGCTACTGCTCCACCTTCTGCCTCATCTCCACCTTCTCTTATTTTAAGAATATTTCTTTCAAGAGAATCTTCAGCAATTTGTTGAAGATGTGCATCGATTGTAAGAACTATATCAGCACCTCCTATAGCTTCTTGTGAAGTATATTCTCCTGTTACTGTTCCATCAACAGACATATCAATTTGCTTTATTCCATCTTCTCCTCTTAAGTATTCTTCAAATGTTTTTTCAATTCCAGTTTGACCTACTTTATCATCAACTTCATATTCATGTGTATCTCCATTTGCTGCAAATTCTTCTTGATTTGTTTTACTTATTCTACTTACATATCCTAAAATATGTGAAGCTAAATTTCCTTGATGATATACTCTTGTTGGCTCAACAACAATGTTTACACCTGTTAAATCTTGTGAATTTTCCTGAAGCTGTACAGCACTTTCTCTAGAAATGTCTTCAGATATTTCTATTGATCTTGTTGTTGAATAGCCAATTGTTGTTATAGCATATCTTATTGCTAAAATTTGTCTTATTTCTTTTACATCATCACTATTTATATTATATTTATCTCTAAATAGATAAAATGCTTCTTCTGCAGAGGCTGTCTCTGGTATATCATACTCATCTTTCCATTTTGCAAGCTCTTCTTCAGATTCAAAATTATATTCAAAAGGATCTATACTTATTGGAAATGTATCTACATACTCATTTCCATTGTTTTCTAAAATGTTAGTCATTAATAAAATAGAGTTATTAAGTTGTTCATCATCTGTTTTAGATTTATACATTTCAAGGGAGAACTTCATTTCTGTGCTTACTAAAACATTGCCACTTCTATCTAAAATACTTCCTCTGGCTGCTTCTATTGTTGCTTCTCTAGTTAACTTTGTATTTGATTCTTCTCTATATTCTGAGCCATTTACAATTTGTAGATTAAAAAGTTGTATTAAAATAATTATTCCAAATAGATATACTATTGCTGTTAGAACATTATATCTAAAATTAGAGTTTTCAAACTCACTTTTTTGTCTCAGTTACCTCACCTTCTTTATTCTCATTTCATCATTTTATATTAAAAATATCTTGTTAAAATATTATTTTTCTTGAATACTCTATCTATAGAATATCCAAATTTTTGTATTAATGGATATAGAATAATTGATAATAAAATATTATAAATTATTTCTATTGCTACTATTTTAAAGAAATATAAATATTCTCTTCCAAAATCTATTATTATTGAATTCATAAAATATGAACCAAATTCATATACAAGTGTAGCCCCTGCTACCATAAAGATTATTGTTAATTTATTTTCTTTTGAAAAGTTCTTATCAAAATAAGAACCTAAATAACCTATTATGCATAACATAACTGCTGTAAGCCCTATTGTTCTTCCATAAATTAGGTCAAGTAACAAGCCAAATATTACACCAAATGTTATTCCTAAAACTTGATTAGCATAAAGTCCTATAAATAATACATATATGATAAATAAATTAGGTTTTACTCCTGCTATTGTGAAAGAACTAAATATATTTACTTGTAAATAATAGATTAAAAAGAAAATTAAAATTAATCCAATTATTATACCAATTTTTTTCAAAATTATAAACCTCTTCCTCTTAATTATTTATTATAAGTACAGTATCTACTTTTGAAAAATCTACTGCTGGTTCTACTATTGCATATCTGTCTGTTATATTACTTGTTGTAATTATTTCTTTTATTGTTCCTATTATTATTCCTTTTGGATATATTCCTCCAACACCAGATGTATATACACTATCTCCTTGAACAAGTTCTGCTCCTGTTGGAATATATGAAGCTCTTAATATTTGCTCATTTTCAAGTGTTCCTTTACAAATAATACTTTCCATTGTTGTACTTATTGTACAACTTACTGTACTTGCTGAATCTATTATAACTTGGACTTTACATGTTTTGTCTGCTACTGATATTACATGTCCAACTAACCCTTTATCTGCTATTACTGTCATTTTTTCTTTTATTCCATCTTCAGATCCAACATTTAAAACTAAAGTACTACTAAAATTACTTACATCTCTGTTTATTACATAAGCAGGAATTGTGTTATATTCAGAATACTTTTCTGTTAAATTCATATATCCTTGAAGAGTAGTATTTTCAGCTTTTATTATTTCAAGTTCTCTTAATTCTGTTTCAAGCTCACTATTTCTTTTCTTTAGCTCTTCATTTTCTGCAATAATGCTATCCATGTTAGAAAAATAAGCACTATTTCCTTGTATTTTATTTTTTATATCCATCATTATTCTTTGTATTGGGTTTACTATAGAACTTGCAACATTTTCTAAATATGAAACTTTATTAAGCTCAATATTGGAAAGAAAAATTAAAAGTATTAAAATTATTACTGTAAGAATTCCTCCTAATATCTCTGTTTGCTTGTTTCTATTCATCTATATCTCCCTTTCTATCTGCTTTAATTATAAAAATCTGTACTAAATACACTTTCAAAAGTGCCATCACCTATAATGATATGATCTAATAATTTTATGTCTAAAAATCTAGATGCATTCAAAACCTTTTTTG
This sequence comes from uncultured Eubacteriales bacterium, assembly GCA_902492015.1. Taxonomy (GTDB): domain Bacteria; phylum Bacillota; class Clostridia; order TANB77; family CAG-508; genus Scatovivens. Next base: position 230,088 of record CABUJR010000001.1, read on the forward strand.
TAAATTCTATATCTGTATTACTTGGAACTGGATTTCCAGCTGGATGGTTATGTACTAAAATTATTTTTGAAAGTCCAAGTTTTATTGGCTCTGAAAGTATTGATTTTATGTTTATAATAAGATTTTCTTCATTTCCAACAGCAAGAGTTAAAATCTTTTTTATTTCATTTTTGTTATTTAATACAATTTCTTTTAAAACTTCATTTCTCTCATTTTGTAATTCTTCTAAAAATAGTCTTGCTACATCCTCTTTATTTTTTATTTTCATTTTTTTATTTATTAAAGGTTTTGAAATTCTTTTAGCAATTTCTCCAACTGCCTTTAATTGTATTGCCTTTACCTTTCCTATACCAGTATTTTTCATAAGTTCTGGAATAGATAGAGTCTGCAGAAATCTTAAATTATTACATTCATCTATATTTTCTTTTATTATGTTATTTGCAATTTCTAGTGCTGAACACTTTTTAGTTCCTGTTTTTATTATTATAGACAGAAGTTCCGCATCTGTAAGCGATTTTTCACCATACACAAGCATTTTTTCATAAGGTCTTTCTCCGAACTGGAATTTCTTTTATATTTCCCATGCTTTCCTTTCTGTCTGTATTATGCCTCTATATTTTTCTATATAAAAATATTGCTAAAGCAAGTCCAATAATACTTGCTATATTTATTTTAAACATACAACTAAATGATATTTTTAACATACTTAAATCTAAAACTAAAGGAGTTGAAAGCCCAAACTCTTGTCCATATCCTAACCACCAAAGCCAAGATACACTTTTAGCTAATTCCCCTAGTAATCCGGCCTAAAACTAAACCTGATAATAAAAATACCATTAGAATCCAAAAATTTTTTTCTTTTGTTGCCATTTGTACCTCCATTTTTCTTACGGAAATTTGTATTTTTTACCACTATATTATATATGCATACCCATAAATTTTCAAGTCATTTATATAGTTTTTATAATTAATTTTTATGATATTTTTAAAATTTATTAATAGTCATTTATAAAATTTTTTTACATATAATTAAAGGAAACTAATATATACATTTTTTAACATTTACTTTTATTTTTAAAGTTGTATAATCAAATTATATATGGAGGTAGTCAGAATGAAGATAGAAAAGGTTAACGATAATAAAATAAAGATAAGCTTTGACTATAATGAACTTGAAGAGAACAATATTTCCGTTCATTCGTTCTTGTCTAACTCTTATAGTACTCAAAAACTTTTTCTTGCAATACTCGATATTGCAAATGAGGAATTTGGGTTTAATACAAAAAATTGCAAAATTTCTTATGAAACCATATCTTTTGATAATAAAGAATTTTTAGTAATAGTTACTAAATCAGCAAATTCTTTAGAATCTAACAATTTATCGCCATATAATTTATTAGAAATTTCTAATAAAAAGAAGCCTAACCATACTCTTAGTAATACAACTAAAAATGATAATCACTTTATTTCTGAAAAAGAAGATCATACAGAAACTGATAATTTAAGCTGCCCTATATATAATCTAAAAAATGATACACAAATTTTACTTTATGAATTTGATACTATACAAGAACTATATTCTTTTTGCGATTATTTAAAGAACTCAATTCCTCAAGAAATTTTTAAAAATTCTTTGTATCAATATGATAACAAATTCTTTTTAGAAATTAATTTTGATACTTTAAAACTTAAAGACATAAAAAAAATTACTTCTATAATATCTGAATACAAAAACTTTTTGCTACTCAGTCGTCTCACGATTTGTAAACTTAGAGAATGTGCTGATTTAATTATAGAAGACAATGCAATTCAATTATTAGAAAATTAATACTTTATTTTAAAGTTAAATTTTTATTTTAACTCCTAACCATACAAAAAAGAGTTTTGAAAAATCAAAACTCTTTTATTTTTATTAATAAAGATAATTTTGTGGATTTCTAACTGCATCATTTACTCTAATTTCTAAATGTAAGTGTGGTCCAGTTGAATTTCCTGTTGAACCTACTGCTGCAATTGTTTCTCCTTGTGATACGTTTTGTCCAACATTTACATATAATTTACTACAGTGAGCATAGTAAGTTTGAACTGAATCTGTATGCTGTACAACTACTAAATTTCCATAAGAACCCTTCCATCCTGAATATATTACTGTTCCTGATGCAGCTGCTTTTATAGGAGTTCCTGATGAAGTAGCTATATCCAATCCTGTATGTGTTCCTCTAGATCTGCTTCCAAATCTTGAACTAATTATTCCTCTAACCGGTTCGATTAAAGCCACTCCTAAAGGACCTTTGTTTGTATCTATGTTTTTGGTAGTAACAATTTTATTAGGTACTTTAAATACTGGAGTTTCAACATATAAAGCAGTAACTACAGCATCTTGTCCTGTAAATTGCTTTAACTCAGTTTCATATTTTAGTTCATAAGTTATTTCATTTTGGTTTTTACTATTTTTATTTTTTAATTCATTTACTATTGCATCAGCTTCTTCATAAGTAGATACATAATATTTTTCTTCTCCACTATCTAGTATTGCATAATACTTATAATAAGGAACACCAGAACTAACTACTTTTTCAAAAATTTCATCATCATTTGCTGTTAATCCTTTTTGTAATAAACATAAATCATATTCTGGTAAATCATCTACTTCAACAAAAGCAATATTTTTATTGTCTCCACTATCTAAGTAATTTGTAATCTTCTTTTGTAATTTACTCTTGTCTTCTGTATAACCTATAAATTCACCATTTAAGGATACGCTATACATTGGTTTATATACGACAAAAACTATAACACCTATAATTGCAAGACCTATCAGAAACATAACAATAAACTTTATCCATGCTCTAAGGTAAATTACAATATTTTTTAAAATACTAGTTATTGTCACCACCCCTTTGTATTATTTTCAAAAACATTTTATATTTTTAAAAAGTTAAAAGCAACTTTAAAAAAAACTAACAATCGGTCAGTTTTTTCATAAAATCTCTTTTTTACTCTTTTTATATTAATTTTTCTTATTTTGAAATAAAATGTTCTATCTGTATTTAGATTATAATATTTACTAGATAATGTCAATACCAAAAATTAGAAAAAAAATACTTTCTAAGAAAAACTTAGAAAGTATTTTTTATTTTATGAATTTGTAAGTTCATTTTTTACTGTTGTAATCTCGTCTTGTGTAGCATTTTGAGCAGGTGTATAATAACCCTTTGATTCAGCTAATTTAAAAAGTTCATATTGAAAACTTTCAGATGAATTTCTTAAATTTTGTAAGGTTTGTCTTAATTCCATATTAGCTGTTTCTAATATTGCACCTTCAAAATCTTTTAAGCTTGACTTTGTTGATGATAACACATCATTTACAATTGCTTTTTCTTCCATTTTACCCTCCTATCCTAAAAAAGACATTAATTTTTGTTTTGAATTTAATGTATCTTGTGCCGCTTTATTTAGTATTTGTTTAATTTGTGGGTCTACTGCTGAATCAGCATAATGTGTTAATTTTGCATAAGAATTTTCTTGCGCGCCAATAAAATGACGTAAATTTTGTAATTCTACTTGATTTAATGTACTCATTTTCTCATCCTTTCTTCTTTTTTCTTAGTATTTATCATTTTTTTCTTTTTTATTCATTTTTTTCACTTATATAACTTATATTTTTTCTTTGAATTTATATTTTTACTTGCAATCTTTTGCTTTTGATTATTGACAAACATACTTACTTTGTTTTATAATGTATTTTGCAAGTGAAAATATGCGCCATTAGCTCAGTTGGTAGAGCAGTTGACTCTTAATCAAATGGTCGGAGGTTCGA
>CABUJR010000002.1 GCA_902492015.1 uncultured Eubacteriales bacterium
AGATTTTATGTTATTAACACATGCTCATATAGATCATTCAGGAAGAATACCAAAACTATATAATGATGGTTTTAGAGGAAATATATATGCAACTAAAGCAACTTGTGATTTATGTGAAATAATGCTTCCTGATAGTGGACATATTCAAGAAGTTGAAATTGTTTGGAAAAATAAGAAAAGAATAAGACAAGGACAAGAGGCTTTACCACCATTATATACAGCAGAAGATGCTTACAAATGTTTAGAAATATTTAAACCAGTAGATTATGATGATATTATAGAAATTGATGATAATATAAGTGTTCGTTTTAATGATGCAGGTCACATGCTTGGTTCTGCTATTATTGAGGTTTGGATAACAGAAGAAGGAAAAACTAAAAAAATTGTATTTACAGGAGATTTAGGAAATAATGATTTACCACTTTTAGATTCTCCAACTATGATTAGTAATGCAGATTATCTTATAATGGAATCTACTTATGGAAATAGACTACATATTAGAAATGATGATAAAGCTAAAATGTTTTTAGACATCGTTTCTGAAACTTTAGATAATGGGGGAAGAGTAATAATTCCATCTTTTGCAGTAGGTAGAACTCAAGAAATATTATATGAAATAGATAAATTAAAAGAAGAATTTGGTCAAGATGAAGAGTTTGCAAGAAAATATGAAACACTTATGAAAGTTCCAGTTTATGTAGATAGTCCTCTTGCAATTTCAGCAACAGAAATATTTAAGAAAAATGTAGATTTATTTGAAGATGAAATTCAAGAAAAAATAAAAAGAGGAGATAACCCATTAGAATTTAATGGTCTGCAATTTACTCAAACTGCAGAAGAATCAAAGGCTTTGAATCAGGATACAAGACCAGCAATAATACTTTCTGCAAGTGGAATGTGTGATGTAGGAAGAATAAAACATCATTTAAAACATAATTTATGGAATCCAAATAGTACAATCTTATTTGTAGGCTACCAAGCACCAGGAACTTTAGGAAGAAGTATTGTAGAAGGGGCTAAAAAAGTAAAAATCTTTGGCGAAGAAATTGCAGTAAATGCAAGAGTGGAATATATTGAAGGATATTCTGGACATGCTGATCAAACTTGGCTATTAAATTTTATATATTCATTTACAAATCCTCCAAAACATGTATTTTTAGTTCACGGAGAGCCAGAAGGCCAAATGGAATTAAAAGAAAAAATAGAGCAGACTAGTGAATGTAAAGTAATAATACCAAATTTTGGGGATAGTTTTGAATTAGAAGAAGAACCACAATTATTAGAAGAAACAAAAGAAATCGAGTTATATAGAAAAGAATTCAGACGTGTAGATTTACTAGACAGAATAGAAGCATTAAAAGAAAATATTGCAGACATAGAAAATGTTATTATGAAACAATACCTTGATACAAATGATAATGATTTAAGAAACTTAGAAGAAAGGGTAAAAGATATACAAAAACAAATTCAAAGTTTGATGAAATAGGAGAGAAATGTACAAATGAACAAATATTTTAATGATAGTGTTGTTGGAAATCAAAAAATCAAAGCAAGTTTTACTAAAAAAGGAGAAATGATAAGATTATTATATGGAGCAGCAGATTATAAGCAATTTTTAGAATTTTTTCATACAGGAATAAAAGTTAATGATTCTCAGATTATTTATTTACATGATGATATTAATAATGTTTATTCTCAGAAATATTTGCCAAATACTAATATACTTCAAACAGAAATATTTAATAATTACTTTAAGGTTAATATTTCTCAAATAGACTTTATTCCTATAAATGAAAGAGTTTTAATAAGAAAATATGTTATAAGAAATGATAATCAAATTGATTTAAATATTAATTTTTTAGCATATTCAAAAATAATTACTGATATTAATAATGATACTAGTGGATATGTTAAAGAAAATGCTTTAATACAATATAATCATGATTTTTCTATTTGTACTTTTTCTAAAGAAAAATTATTAAGTAGTCAAATAAATGGTGTTTCAAATAATTTTTATACTGGAAAAATTCAAGGTAAAGATTATATTGGAATGTCACCAGATTCTGCAATTAGTTATGATTTAGGAGTATTAAAGCCTGGTGAAGAAACTACTTTAACATTATTTATTTCTATATATAAAAATAAGGAAATGAATATTTTAAGTAATATAGATAGTGAAATCGATAGAATAAAAAGATTTGATATAGAAAAAATACAGGAAGATACAAAAGAATATTGGATAAAATATTTAAAAGATCATGATAAATTAAATGTTTTAAATGGAAATTATAGCAATGAAGTTAAAAATATTTATAGTAGAACAATTTTACTATTACCACTTCTTGTTAATGAACAAACAGGAGGAATTTCTGCAGGAATAGAAGTTGATGAATTTAAAACATTTTGTGGTAGGTATTCTTATTGTTGGCCTAGAGATGCTGTGTTTATAACAGAAGCATTAGATATTATTGGAATGAATGATATATCAGAAAAATTTTATTCAGAATTTTGTAAGATGACACAAAGCAGAAATGGAATGTGGGAGCAAAGATTTTTTACAGATGGTAGACTTGCTCCGTGTTGGGGATATCAAATTGATGAAACAGCAAGTGTTATATTTGGTAGTTATGCACATTATAAAGTATGTAAAAGTGTAAATTTCTTGAAAGAAAATTTAAGAATGTTAGAAGACGGAATTGAATTTTTAGAAGGATATATAGATGATTTATTAAATGAAAAAAACAAATTTGCAAAAAGTTATGATTTGTGGGAAGAGTTTGAAGGTGTATCTTTATATTCTATTTCAAGTATTTATGCTGCATTTTCATCAATGGTATCAATATATAATGTTTTAAAAGAAGAATATGCAGATAATGTTTCTAAAATAGAGCTTATAGATGAACAAATTGCAAAATTGAAAAAATTAGCAATAGATATAAAAGCTTATTGTTTAAACAATTTCTATAATGAAGAAAGAAAGTCTTTTGTAAGAAATTGGGTAGATAAAAAAATTGATATAAGTATTATTGGAACAGCAGTACCTTTTAAATTATTACCAATTAATGATGAAAGAATATCTAATACTGCAGAAAGAATAAATGAAACAATAAGAACTTATACAGGAGGATATTTGCGTTATGAGAATGATGGATATAAAGGAGGAAATAATCCATGGCCTATTGCAACTTTATGGATGGCGTGGTATTATTTAGAAGTAAATAATATAAGTGAAGCTTTGAATTGTTTTAATTTTGTTATAAATTCTGCTTCAGAACATGGATTTTTGGGAGAACAAATAGATAATGAGACAATGAAGCCGTGTTGGGTAATAGGACTTACTTGGAGTCATGCAATGTTTGTAATAATATTAGAAAAACTTATAGAAAAAGGAGTTCTTTAGGACAAAAAATTATAATTTAGACAGAAAGGATGTATATGGCAAAGAAAACAGCAACTGTATTTGTATGTAATTCATGTGGATATGAGTCTACAAAATGGCTTGGCAAATGTCCAGCATGTGGAGAATGGAATACATTTTTTGAAGAAAAAGCTATTGTAAATACAAAAGGAGTATTAAAAGATAACAGTAGACCTAGAGCAGAAGTTGTAAAGTTAAATGAAGTTGAACATAAAACCACTCATAGAATAAAAACTGGTGTTGAAGAATTAGATAGAGTATTAGGAGGAGGTTTTGTTTTAGGATCATTAACTTTACTTGGTGGAGAACCTGGAATAGGTAAATCAACTCTAATTCTACAAATTTGTAATAATGTAAAAGTTGATGGAAAAATTTTATATGTTTCAGGAGAGGAATCTGCAGAACAAATAAAAATAAGAGCAGATAGATTAGGAATAAAAAATGATAATATATTATTTTTAGCAGAAACTGATATTGACAATGTAGAAAATGAATTAGAAAAAACAGAAGCTAAATTTGTTATAATAGACTCTGTACAAACAATGTATTCAGAAGAAATTACATCAAGTGCAGGAAGTGTTAGCCAGGTAAGAGAAATTACTGCAAGAATAATGAAGATGTGCAAACAAAGAGCTATAACAACTATAATAATTGGTCATGTTACCAAAGATGGAAATATAGCTGGACCTAGAGTTTTGGAGCACATGGTAGATACTGTATTATACTTAGAAGGAGAAAGATACTTTTCATATAGAATTTTGCGTGGAGTAAAAAATAGATTTGGTTCAACAAATGAAATTGGAATGTTTGAAATGCAGGATAAAGGTTTAGTAGAAATTGAAAATCCTTCTGAATTATTAATTTCTGAAAGAGATGGAAATCCGGCAGGTTCTGTAATAGTAGTAAGTTTAGAAGGAACTAGAGCTTTAGTTTTAGAACTTCAAGCGCTTTCTACTCCAACAGTATTTGGAATGCCTAGAAGAAATGCAAATGGGATTGACTATAATAGATTAACTTTACTAATGGCTGTACTTGAAAAAAGAGGTGGTATGAATTTTGGATCACAAGATGTGTATATTAATTTAGTTGGAGGAATAAAAGTTAATGAACCAGCTTTAGATTTAGGAATAATACTTGCTGCTGCTTCAAGTTATAAAAACATTAGTATAAAAGAAGATGTTGTTGTTATAGGAGAAGTGGGATTAACAGGAGAAGTAAGAAATATCAATATGATTGAAAAGCGTATAAAAGAAGCTGAAAAATTAGGATATAAAACCTGTATAATTCCAGAAAGTAATAAAAAACTATTGAAAGAAAAATTCAAATTAGATATAATAGGTGTGAAAAATATCATTGATGCTATGAAATATTTAGGACTAAAATAAAGATGAACATAAGATTAGGAGGAAAAAAATAAAAAATGGGTAAAAAATTAAAATTTGTTTTATGGTTAATTATAATAATTGGCATAGTATTATTAATAGGAACTTCTGTATACAATATAGTTATGTCTAAAACAGAACCAATATCACATCCAGAAGTAACTTTTGAAATAGAAAATTATGGAAGTATAAAAATGGAATTATATCCAGAATATGCACCAAATACAGTAGCTAATTTTATAAAATTAGTGGAAAAAGGATATTACAATGACAAAGTAATTTATGGTAAAGATGAGGTTTGTTTATATGCTGGAAGAAACCAAGAAGGAGAAGCTGTCAATCCTCAGATAAGTTTAATATCAGATAATATAGAAGCAGATTCTGAAGATGATTATGAATATACAATACCAGGAGAATTTGTTGCAAATGGTTTTAAACAAAATACCTTAATACATGAAAAAGGTGTAGTATCTTTAATTAGAAATGATTATACACAATATGTTCCAACATTAACAACAGAGAGCTATAACTCAGGAAATGCTCAAATTGGAATTATGATGGGAGATGGAGCAAGTAATTTAAATGGTGTATATGCAGCTTTTGGAAAAATTACAGAAGGTTTAGATATACTAGAAAAAATTTATAATGAAGCAGAGATTGCACCTGTAGAAAATGAAGAAGGAGTAGAAACTACAGAAAGCGCAATAGACCGTTTTAATACTTACCCAAAAATAACATCAGCAACAGTTGATACACATGGAATTAATTATGGAGATCCTATCACAGAAGAAGCGTTTGACTATAGTGCATATATGTATGATTTAATGAGTTCATACTATAATACAAATTCAGAAGAATAAAAAGAATATAAATGAGGCGATTAGAAATGAGTTAAACTAAATAAGTTTACTTCAAAATTGCCTCATTTTAATATTAGGTGGAATAGATGAAAAATAAAATGACTTTAAGTAATTTATGTATATTTATAATAATTATTTTTTTAATTATTATTTTAATAAGTTATGCTCTAATAGATGGAAAAAAACTTTCCAATATGCAAAAATTTGTTGCTGAAATGGAATTAATTCAAGAAAAGGTTAATTTAATTAGAAAAGAATATATAAATTGGGAAGAATATGATTCTAATGAAGCAGGAAATTTTAATTTGTATTTACAAGAGTTAGGATTTGATAATGCAAATGGGAGTACAAATATATACATAAATGAATTTAATAATATAATAGATGAGCTGGGAAAAAGTAACTTAGAATCTTGGGAAGATACAGACTCAATCATTACAAACTATTGCTATTTTAATCCACAAAGTTTGCAAGGTAAATTAGGATTAGATGATATTAATAAGTATGTAATAATAAATTTTTATACAGGTAATATAATATCAAAAGATGGAATTGAAGATAAATTTAATAGCAACAAATTAATTTATAGACAATATGATACAAAAATAGGAAATAAATTAGTATTAACTCCAATAAATAATCCTGAGATTTTGCCTAAATTAGAAATCTTAGAAAATAATGGATTAAACCAGAAGATAAAAATATATCTTTCAGAAGAAAAAAATATAGAAAATGTTCCAGATATATTGGAAGTTTATTATATAGATAAGGAAAATGAGAATAGAAATAAATGTAGCATGTTAAATAATTATATTTATGAATCTTCTGAAAAAGCAGTTTATTTTACTATGGAAAAATCAGGAGAATATTCTTTTATTGTAGAAGATACAAATCATATTGAATATTCCAAAATAGATTTAGAGGTAAATTTATGCAATCCACCAGTTTTGTTAGATGATATGAAGGGCATTTATTGGGATGAAAATGGTGAAGAGATTGAGATTGAAAATAATAATGATCACAACTGGTATAATTATGCAAAAGATACTCTAAAAATGGCAAATGCAAAAACTTCTGATGGAAATTATTGGGTTTGGGTTCCAAGATATGTTTATAGAGAGACAGAAGATAATGTTTTTGTAGATTTCGTACAAGGAGAAACACAAAATTCTACGAGAAATAAATCTGTAAGGGGATATAAAACACAAGAAGCTTTTGAAGAAGATGGAGGAGTAAAAGGAATATGGTTATCTAAATTTCAAGTTAATGATGGAAATTCTACTAAATTAATAATAAAACCAGGAGAGACTTTAACTATAGCCAAGAAAAAAATAGCAGAAAGAAATTGTGTAAATTTATTACCAGAAAATATAAGAAAATATTCTAAATTAATGTCAGAAAGTGAAAAAAATGCAATTTTATTATATTCAAAGGCTATGGAAGTCCAAATAACAAATGATTTAATTCATTATTCAGGAGGATCTCCTTTAGAAAATGGATTTATAGAAAATGGAAAATATTCTTCAACAGGAAACATATATGGAATTTATGATTTAATAACTTCTGAAAACGAATTAACTACAAATTCTTCAGATAGTGAAGAAGGAAGATATAGACCTGTGCTAAAGATTAAATAAAAAATAAATTGCAAAAATAAAAAAATTAAACTAAAAAATTGATAATATTTAGCATATTAATTTGTATATTTTTGGTCAAAAGTATTGACAAATGAATAAAAAAGGTGTAAAGTATATTAGCATTACACATAAAGGAGTAGTCAAAATGGAGAAAAACGTTCAAATAAGCATGTTATTAGATATATATGGAAATTTATTAACAGAAAAACAAAATGAACTTTTAGATGACTACTATAATAATGATTTATCTTTATCAGAAATTGCAGAAAATCAATCAATAACAAGACAGGCTGTTAGAGATAATCTAAAGAAAGGAGAAAATAAGCTTTTCGAATATGAAGAAAAGCTAGGTTTTATGAAAAAGACAATAATGCAAGAAGAGCAAGTTGCAAAAATATTATCTGAGCTTAACAAAATTGAAAAAAATTCAACAGATAAAGAAGTTGCAAAAGTTCTTCAGGATGTAAGAAAAAAAATAAATTGTTTAATATAAGATTAAAAATCTTAGATTGGGGGAAACAATGGCATTTGATGGATTATCATCAAGATTACAAGAAATAACTAGAAAATTAAAAGGTAAAGCAAGAATAACAGAAGATGATTTAAAAGAAGTTTTAAGAGAAGTAAAGCTTGCATTACTTGAAGCTGATGTCAATTTTAAAATAGTTAAAGATTTTATAAAAGTTATAGAAGAAAAAGCATTAGGGCAAGATGTCTTAAAATCTCTTACTCCAGGACAACAAGTTATAAAAATAGTAAAAGATGAATTAGTTACACTTTTAGGAGGAGAAGAAAGTAAAATTAATTTTACTCCAAATCCGCCAACTGTAATAATGCTTGTTGGTCTTCAAGGTTCAGGTAAAACAACAACAGCTGGAAAACTTGCAAATATTATAAGAAAACAAGGTAAAAAACCATTACTTGTTGCTTGCGATGTTTATAGACCAGCAGCAATAAAACAATTACAAGTTGTAGGAAAACAACTTGATATCCCAGTCTATGTAAATGAAAATACAAAAGATGTAGTTCTAATTGCAAAACAAGCTATGTCTGTTGCAATATCAAAATTAAATGATGTAATAATAATAGATACAGCAGGTCGTTTGCAAATAGACGAAGAATTAATGCAAGAATTAAAAAATTTAAAATCAGGTGTAAAACCACATGAAATACTTTTAGTGGTAGACTCAATGACAGGTCAAGATGCAGTTAATATTGCAGATACTTTTAATAAAGAACTTGGAATTGATGGAATAGTACTTACAAAGTTAGATGGTGATACAAGAGGTGGTGCTGCATTATCAGTTAAGAAAATTACAGGAAGACCAATAAAATTCGCAGCAACAGGTGAAAAATTAAGTGATATAGAAGTATTTCATCCAGAGAGAATGGCATCAAGAATTTTAGGAATGGGTGATGTGCTTTCAATAATAGAAAAAGCAGAAGAAACTTTAGATTTAGAGGAAGCTGCTAAATTAGAAAAAAAATTGAAAAAACAAAGTTTTGACTTAGAAGATTATTTAAGTCAATTAAGACAGATGAAAAAAATGGGTTCTTTTTCATCAATTCTAAAAATGTTACCAGGAATGAATAAATTTAAAGACATAGAAGTTGATGATAAAGAATTTGTAAAAATAGAAGCAATAATATGTTCTATGACTAAGGAAGAAAGAAGAAATCCGAAACTTTTAAATGGAAGTAGAAGATTAAGAATTGCAAAAGGTAGTGGAACTACAGTAGAACAAATTAATAAGTTTATGAAATCTTTTGAATTAACACAAAAAATGATGAAAGAAATGACATCTAATAAAGGAATGATGCGAAAAATGATGAAAGGTATGAATATGAATGATTTAAAAGATTTTTCAAACTTTAAATAAGAAAATATAAATTTTATAATTTTGAATTTATAATAGTTTTATTTGTTTTAATGCTATAATATGAAAGTTTAAAATAAATTTAAAATTATAAGTAGTAGATTAAATTGTTTTTAAATTTTTTTAATTCTAAGAAAACTAAATATATATTATTTAAGTTGAATTAGAAATTAAATAAAGTTTTTATAAAGTTAAAGGAAGATATTCAGGGGGTGAATTTTAAATGGTAAAAATAAGATTACAAAGAGTTGGAAAGAAAAAAGCACCATTCTATCATGTAGTAGTTGCTGATTCAAGATCTCCAAGAGATGGAAAAATAGTTGAAAAAATAGGAACATATAATCCTATGACAAATCCAGCTACAATAGAATTAGACAATGAAAAAGTAGAAAAATGGATTAAAAATGGTGCAAAACCAACAGATACAGTTAAAGCATTAATAGAAAAAGCAGCTAAATAATCATATCAAAAAAGAGGTGCGAATATGAAAGATATACTTGAAGTTATAATTCAAAACTTAGTAGATAATAAAGATGAAGTATCTATTACAGAAAAAACAGAAGCAAAGGCTATTTGTTATGAAGTGAAAGTTGCAAAAAGTGATATGGGCAAAGTAATAGGAAAACAAGGAAAAATGGCAAAAGCCATAAGATCAATAGTAAAAGCAATAGCTGTAAAAGAACATAAAAAAGTTAATGTTGAATTTATTGATTAGGTGTTAAATATGAATAAATATTTAGAATTAGGTCAAATAGTAAATGTTAAAGGTTTAAAAGGAGAAGTAAAAGTTAATTCTTTTACAGATGATAATACTAAATTTGAAAGAATACCAAAAGTTTTTATAAAACAAAAAAATAATTTAACAGAATTTGAAATAGAAAAAGTTGGTTATAGTAAAAGTCAAGTAATAATTAAATTCAAAAATATTGATACTATTGAAGAAGCAGAAAAATTAAGAAATTCATATATCGTTGTAGATAGAGAAATTTTTGGAGAGCTTCCAGAAGGAGTATATTATATAGCGGATTTAATTGGACTTGAAGTATATACAGAAACTAATGAGTATCTAGGAAAAGTAGATGATATTTTTTCAACAGGAAGTAATGATGTTTATGTAGTAAAAGATGAGCTAGGAAAGCAAAAACTTTTACCTGGAATAGATGAAGTTATTAAAAAGATTGATTTAGAATCTGGAAAAATAATAGTAAATCTAATAAAAGGACTTTAAAAATGAAATTTGATGTATTAACTCTTTTTCCTGAAATGTTTGAGCCTATAAAGCAAAGCATTATAGGAAGAGCAACAGAAAAAGAATTATTAGAAATTAATTTTATAAATATTAGAGATTTTTCTAAAGATAAGCATAAAAAAGTTGATGATACAATTTATGGAGGAGGAGCAGGAATGCTTATAAAACCAGATGTTGTATGGGATGCTTATCAATCAGTAAAATCAGAAAAGTCTAAAGTAATATATTTATCGCCACAAGGAAATAAACTTTGTCAAAGTAAGGTTGAAGAATTAGCCAAAGAAGAACATTTAATTCTACTTTGTGGACACTATGAAGGAATAGATCAAAGGGTAATAGATAAAATTGTAGATGAGGAAGTCTCAATAGGAGATTATGTATTAACTGGAGGAGAAATACCAGCAATGGTATTAATAGATAGTGTTTCTAGATATATTGATGGAGTAATAACAGCTGAATCAACTTCAGAAGAAAGTTTTTCAAAAGGACTTTTAGAATACCCACAATATACAAGACCAGAAAGCTTTTTAGGAATACAAGTTCCAGAAGTATTAAAATCTGGTCATCATGAAAATATAGAAAAATGGAGAAGAAAAGAGGCTATAAAAACGACTTACATAAAAAGACCTGAGCTTTTAGAAAAAGCCGAATTAACTGATGAAGAAATAGAATATGTGAAAGAGTTAAGAAATAAAAAGGATTAAAAAGAAATCCATTATATTGAAAGAAGGAGGAAAAATTAAATGGATATTTTAAAATCTATTGAACATGAGCAGTTAAAAAATAAAATACCAGAATTAAAAATAGGTAATACTGTTAGAGTTCATGTTAGAATAAAAGAAGGAAATAAAGAAAGAATCCAAGTTTTTGAAGGAATCATAATAAAAAAACAAGGTGGAGGAGTAAATGCAACATTTACAGTAAGAAGAATTTCTTATGGTGTTGGTGTTGAAAAAACATTTTTAGTTCACTCACCAATGATTGAAAAAGTTGAAGTAGTTAGAGTAGGTAAAGCAAGAAGAGCTAAATTATATTATTTAAGAGACAGAGTAGGTAAAGCTGCTAAAACTAAAGAAAAAGTTGGAGCAAGAATTGAAAATAAAGAAATTATTGTTAAAGAGGAAGTTGTTCCAGGTGAAGCTACAGCTGAAGAAGTAGTTACTGAAGAAGTAGTAGCAGAAGCAGTTGAAGCTGAAAAAGTTCAAAATGAAAAACAAGCAGAAGAAAAAAAAGCAAAAACTGAAGAATAAGATATAAAGCGAGGTTACATTAAAAAGTAATCTCGCTATTTTTATTTTATATAAATACTAAAAAATGTAGAAAAAAGTAGATATTAAGCGTGATTTGTAGAAACACTAAAATTACTTTATAAAATTTGTTAAAAAAATATAATTGACAATTATTAAATTAAAATCTAAAATATATAAGGTTTAAAATACAAAAGTAAAATGAGGTAAGTATGAAATTTATAACTAAAATACGAATATTTTTTAAAAGATTAAAATATACTAGAAAAAAGTTAGAAAAACTTGCTACTGCTTTACCAATACAAGAAATAGAAGAACTACAAAATGAAACAAAGAATGAAGAACTCATAGATAAAATTGACAGAGAGAAATTTGAAATCATAGATGTAAGTGTAAAATTAAAAAAATATATAAATAAACATATACTATATGAAAAAAATATAAATAGAGAAATTAGAAAATGTGATATAAAAGAAATTATTAATTTAATTAAGAAAAAAAATGAGGTAAGAGTAAATACTTTAAGAATAAGTGGAGATATAGTAGATGAACTATTTTCAATTATTGAAAATAATATAGAAGAAAAAATGTCATTAGGTGAAGTAGAAATAGATATATCAAATAGAAAATTTAAGATAAAGAATTTTATAGAAAAGCATAATAAAATTTCATGTATATTAAAATTTAAAATATTATCTTTAGATGATTTGAGTACTGAGGAATTAGAGTTTTTACACAGCAGATACGGAATTATATATATTTACGCAAATGAGGAATATTACTTAGATGAATTATTAGAAATGATTCAAAGATTAAAAAGATTTATTCCAAATGAAAGTAAAAATGATTTAGAAACAGCAAAAAAAATATTAAAATTGATAGCTGATACATTTGAGTTATATGAACCCAAAAGTTATGAAATGAAGAAAAAAAGTGTATTTTTAGTAAATGGAGAAATATTAAAGTTACCGAATTTTAAAGTAGTAGAAAATACATCACATTATTCAAGTATAAGGAATATATTTTCAGATGGAAAAGCAAATGAGATAGGATTAAAGCGAATTTGCAAAGAAACATTAAAATTGGCTAAATTTAATGTTATTGAAACAATAGAATCTTTCACAAATACAATTAAAAGACCAGATTTAATAATAGATAATATTAAATATAGAATAGAAATAAAATCAAATAAAATAGAGCTAGTAAGATAAATAAAAAGCAAGTTTGAAATAAAAGTAATAAAAAGAGAAATTAAATAACAAAAAGTGAATAATTAAGAACTAAGTAATAAAATGAAGCAGTAAAATTAAATAATAAAAATTGAGTAACAAGAACTATGTAGTAAAATGAAGTAATAAATTAAAATAATAAAAATCGAGTAATAAAAATTAATTAATAATAGATTTAAGTAAAATAATAAAATTTGATATTTAAATAAAAATGAAAGATAGTTATAAAATAATAAAAAAGAATTATATAATTATATGAATTATGAAAAGATGTAAAAAAAACAAAAAAAGTCTTGACAAATAAAAATATATATTTTATAATTTATACTTGTCAGAGGGAAATATATGCAGGTGTAGTTCAATGGTAGAATTCCAGCCTTCCAAGCTGGCTATGCGGGTTCGATTCCCGCTACCTGCTCCAAAAGCCTCATGAAATATCTCATGAGGCTTTTTTACGAGGATGGTATATACTTGAAAAGAAAACAATATTCGTGTATAATATAGAAGTATAAGATAAAATAATTAAATAAATGCGGGTATAATTTAGTGGTAGAATGTCATGCTTCCGACCTGATAGCGCGAGTTCGATTCTCGCTACCCGCTCCACTCTGGCTGATTTTCAACATTTCTCAACGTTTTTCAACAGTTTTGAAAGTGCTGAAAAATCAGCTTTTTACATTCAATAGTGTTGAATGGTTTTCAATGATTTTGAGTGGTGAGAAACCTATTGGTCAACAAATGAAAATCTGTTGACCAAAAAAGTAGCATTTTGTTGACCAACGACTTTGAAAATTCAACTGGCACAATAAATACAGAAATCGTTTTGGTGAGTGAAAATTGCATTTTTTTACTCACTTTTTTAAAAAGTGGAGCGTAGGTGGGAGAAAAATATAAATGAATAGTGTTAGAAAATGTTGTATAGTGTCAAAAATAAATGAAAAATAAGCACCCACTTGTTAATAATTCTATTTAATATTAAATAGAATCGTGGTATAATTGGTGTGATTAAATTATAAGAAAAGAGGTTTTTTTATGGCAGAATGGAATAAAAGAGGTATTCCTCACAAGGGATGGATTTGTATAGATGTTTTGGATTTAAGAGAAGAAGCTGATTCAGCACAAGAATTTGAATATGCACAATGTGAAATGTGTGATAAGGAGAAATTAAGATTTTTTCATGTCATGAAACATCCAGAATATCCAGATATTTTGAATGTAGGTTGTATTTGTGCTGAAAAGATGTCTGATGATTATATAAATCCTAGCAAAATGGAAAATGAATTAAGAAAAAAAGCTTCTAGAAGATGTAATTTTAAACGAGTAGAATGGAAATTCAATAGAATTAAAAATACATATAGTAAAAAATATAGAGGCGAAAATATAACTATTATGAAAAGTAGATATGGTAATAATTGGGGAGTATTATTTGCTAATAAACAAAAATGGGAATATAAAGGAAATAAAATTTTATCTTTTGAATTAGCAGAAAAAGTAGCATTTGAAATGTTTGATGAGTTACATACAACAAAAGCGGAAAGAGAAAATCGTTGGTATAATGAAAATATAAATTTTTAAAAATATAGAAAAATAGTAAAAAATATGTTAAAATTATAATGTGTGTATTATTAATAAATTTAAATGGAGAAAAAATGTTAAAATATAGAATACTTAAAAATAGAAAAGATTTTATGTTTTTGAAATTAGATAGAAATAACCCTAAAGGAAGTAGACAAAAAAGAGTTATTGTTGATTTGCAAAAAAGAAAATTGAGAATTGGTTTTTTTAAATATGAAAAATATAATTGTACAGAAGCTTGTTCTGAAAAATTAGCATATGAAATTGCGAAAATTTTAAAAATTAAAACGGCACAAATAGAATTTGCAAAAGATGAAAATGGAACTTTAGGAATAATTAGTTATTTGTTTAGTACTTCAGAAAATCCTCATACAGATGCAAAAGATTTTTTTAATGCAAACGATTTTGATAGAAAAAAATTTTGTACATTAAATAGTATTAAAGCTTTTTTAGATAAGTATGGAAAAAATGAGTTTGGTTCATTTATTGAAATGATGGTATTTGATGCTTTAATAGGAGAAACAGATAGACATGAAGAAAATTGGGGGCTTTTAAAAATTGATAGAAATAAATATACTATGTCTCCATTATATGATACAGGCTGTAATTTGCTTAGACAATTTAAAGATATTAATATAGCAAAACCTTATTATAATAAAGAAAAGAAGCTAGAAGATTATGCTAAAAAGTCTCAAACATGTATATATAAAGAAAATGGTATAGGAAGATATAAACATTTTGAATTAATTGAAAAGCTAATTAGAGATTATCCAGATATAACTAAGTTAAAAATTGAAAATATAAAAAGATTAAAAAATTGGAAAATAAGATGGATTTTAAATAAATTACCAAAAGGAATAATTGAAGATATGCATAAAGAGTATATCTATAAATATATTATAATAAGAAAAAATATATTATTAAAATTTTTAGAGGAAGGAGAAAATTAATAATGAAAAAAGAATTATGGCTTATTTGGAAAGAACCAATTAGTAGAAGAAGATATGTTATAGGTACTTTAATAAAGCATGATCATAATTATAATTTTAGATATAATTATACTAAAAAAGAATTTGAAAAAATAAATTTTGATTTTTTTCCTGGATTTAATAATGTAGAAGATATTTATAATAGTAATGTAATGTTTGATTCAATATTGAGCAGATTACCGAATAAAAATAGACCAGATTATTTAAATATATTAAAAGCATATGGTTTAAATGAAAAAAATACTGAAATGGAAATATTAGAAAAAACAAAAGGTAGGTTATGGACGGATAGTTTTGAATTTGTACCTGCTTTTGATGAAAATAATGTTGAATTTGAAATTGTTGGAATTAGTCATTGCCCTGAATTTAAGAAATGTAAAGATAAATTAAAAATTGGTGATGAATTATTATTAAAACATGAAAAAAATGATTATGATAAAAATGCGGTAATAATTTTATATGAAAATTATAAAATTGGTTATGTACCGAGATATTATAGTGAACAAATAGATAAAATATTAAATGATAATGTTGAATATAAAGCTTTTATTTTAGATTTAAAAATAGAATCTAAAATAGAAGATGAATTAATTTCTGTAAAGTTTGAAATAAAAAGATAAATAAAAAAGGGCACTCGTAAGAATGCCCTTTTTTGTAGTAATTTTATCTAGTGATTTCTAAATCATTTTCTTGATTTTTTCCATCACTAATTTGGAAGGTAGAACGATTATTTAAAATGTTATTGTTTATAAAGTAATCGTTTACTTTTTCTATTTCTTCTAGTTTATATTTATTAAAAATAGAAGTATATGTATTAAGTGTAATTGTTATGTCAGTATGTCCCATTAATCTTTGTAGAGCAACAGCCCTCATACCAGATTCAATGCAACGTGTACCATAAGTATGTCTTAAAACGTGGGTAGAAATAGGAGTTTCAATACCTAATTGTTTTGCAACATTTTTCAACTGTCTATTTACTGTGGAATTAAGAACAAGTCGTCCCTCTGGTGTAGTAAATAGCATATGATTTTTATGGTCTTTTGCAATTTCAATTTGTTCTATAATGAAATCTTTCATAAAGTCGGGAATAGGTAGTTCTCTTTGACCAGCATAAGTCTTTGTAGTAGAGCCTATACACACTTGATTATCAATGTCTGTTGTTAGAGTTTTATTAATAGAGATTATATTTCTTTGAAGATTAATGTCGCCAATTTGTAAAGCTAATGCTTCACCAACACGAAGTCCCATATATAATTCTAAAAGAATACAGTTTTTATATGGCATTTCTTCTGGTGTTAAAGAGGCAATGTATTCAGTTAATATCTTTTGTTCATCTACTTGTAAGGCATGAAATACTTTATCTTCTTTTTTACTTTTAGGTTTTAATACTTCAAGCATAGGATTTTCGTGAATAAAACCTTTATTTAAAGAATATTCAAAAGCATTTTTCACTTGGAAAAATATTTTTTGAATAGAAGAATTACTATAATGTTCTGTTAATGAATTAAAGTAGCCTTGTAATTCTTCACTATTAATTTCATCTATTTTTTTATTAGCTAAATAACATTGATTTATTATTCTTATTGTATCTTTTGTTCTAGCATAACCTCTATCAGTAATTAAGTTTGAGTTATATTTTTTATCAAGTAAAAATTCAATTAGCTTTCCAAGAAATATTCCGTTATATTCAATATACAAAGTTGAGTTTTTTTGCATAGCCTGTTCTTCATAAAATTGTTCAGCTTTTTCTTTTGTTTTAAATGTTTTTTTACAACGTTTCTTTTCGCCAGTTTTAAAGTCAGTAACATAATAAGCACAAGTCCAAGTGTCTCTTTGTTTATTATAAAATACTGACCCTAACCCTAAATTGTTACTTTTATTTTTTCTTTTATTATCCATAATTTATCACCTTTAAACCTTTCTAATTTTTAAAATATCTTTCTTTTGTATCAATTAGATTTGTTTCATTATCTTGAAGTAGTTCCTCTTGTAATTCTTCTTCGAGTTCTTCTTGTCTTTCTTCAATAATGCGTTCGTTCACCACTTGTTTTAATTGTTTGATAGACCAACCAATTAAATGACTTATAACTTCAAATGTTTTTTGAATATAGTTATTAAGTTTCTTACAAGTCTTTTCAAGTTTTGAACATTTATGTTCCAAGGTAGAACATTTATGGTTTAAATCGTCTAATGATTTTTGATTAGTTTCGTTAATAGCTTTTACTTTGATGTATTGTTGTGAAAGAGTATTGTATTTACGAATAACCTTTTTATAATGTTCTTTAATTTCTGCGACATTATCACTAGAAATCATTTCCTCAATGTGAGGAGATGATTTTTTTAGAAATTGTTGTTCTTCGAAGTTAGTTATTACCTTTAAGTCTTTAATGGCTAAATGTGTATTCTCGACGTTTCTACTACGTTCTAAATTAAAACCACATTTAGTTAAATATTTATGGTAATTATCTTGAAGATTTGCGTAACTATTTTTGCCTTTCCAAAATTCAGAGCAAGAAATTTTATTAATTTCATTTTTGTTTTTATCAACTGTATGTATAACTGGAATATAGACTAAATGCATATGAGGATTTGATTCGTCCATATGTACTCTTGCTGAAATAATAAATTCCGAGCCTAAATTTTTGTAGTTAGAAACAAATTGATATGCACACTTGAAAAAACGTTTTGTTTCTTCGGGTCCGATTTCAATAAAAAATTCTGGACTTGCAGTAATAAGATACTCACAAACCACATTATTAGTTACTTTCATCTGACCTTTTAAATTGTGTATTTTCTTTATTTCTTGAAACTTTTTTGAATAGGGCATGCTGCAAGATTTGAGAGAATAGTTAAAAATACTTTTGCTTTTATCAATGTTGTCATTTGAATAGTTAGTATTTTTTCTCTCGTTATGTCTGAATATAATGTTTAGTTCTTTCAGTTTGTATTTTGAATTACGAATAATTGAAAATGCCATAAAAACCTCCATTTCAAATAAACTAGATTTTCTTATTAAATTTTCAATGTGCTACTTGGGGTTCTGTATAGAGTACTTTTGAAGTGCTATAACATACTAGAGTACTTTCTTCGAAAGAACTCTGTATGATTAGGGGGATTTCCCCTAATAACCCCTTGGACTTAATTAATTTAGTAATATTTAAACTTTTTCAAAGTTAAATATTAAAATTAATTAAGTATAAAATAATCTCCGAAATATATTTGAAAAATATTCAAGTATATTCGTTAGCTTATTTTATTTACTAAAATTCGAGTTTGAAACTGAATTTTAGTAAGAGAATAATTATAAATAATTATTCTTTTTCAGCCATACTTTGTGAGCATTATTAAGTAATGCTTAAGTAGGAGATAGAGCATAAATAATCGCCGTCCCTTCTATTAAAATTTTGATGCTTACGCCGGGGAAAAAACTTTGCTTTTGTTTAAAAAGTAGTAACAAATAACGCTGAAAGGTTTTGAAAAGTCTTGAAAAGTACTAAAGAATACCCCCTAAAACGCACGAAATACACAAAACATAAACTGTTTTGTGTATTCGTAAATACAAAATATTCAATTATTTAAAATTTTCTAACACAAATAAAAACTGTTTTTGGGTACAATAAATCAATATATAATATAGCACAAAAATATGTTAATTTCAAGTGGTGGTTTTGAATAGTTATCCATGATGTTAGGTTTTTATTTACGTATAATTGAATATTAATAAAAAATATAATATAATCATAATGAATTATAAAATTTTTGGGAGAAATTTATGAAAAAAAGTATTAAATTGATAATTTTAATTTTACTGTTATTTATAGGATTGATTTTATTAACAGGATGTTCTACAGAAAATAGTATTACAGCAAATAATACTATAATAGAAAATATAGAAAATTTAAATATTGATTATAAAGATGCGGAATCTATAGAGAAAGATTTAAATGACGGTATTGATGTAAAAGGAAAAATTGTAAAATTTATCGTATCAGAATATGCTCCAGATTCAGTTTTAGGATATAATGCTCATTCAGGTGAACATTTAAATTTTATTTCAAAAAATGATTTAAATTTAAAAAGTAATGATGAGATTATTGGAAAAGTTATATCTACAAGTAAATTTTTGGGATCTTGGGTTATAAAT
The DNA here is from genome assembly GCA_902492015.1 of uncultured Eubacteriales bacterium. Taxonomy (GTDB): domain Bacteria; phylum Bacillota; class Clostridia; order TANB77; family CAG-508; genus Scatovivens. The sequence continues at coordinate 19,608 of CABUJR010000002.1, forward strand.
TATGATATCTTAAAAATAAATCCTACTGAGAAAGGTGTTTCTGAAGAAAAAAACATTGATATTGTAAATGAAACAAAGACAGAAAATGTTATAGAAGAAGTTATTAATTCAACTGAATCAACAGAAATAAAAGAAACTACGAAAATAAATAATAATAATAATACAGAAGAAACACAAAAGTCTATTACAAGTTCAAATTCACAAACAAATATGTCACAAGTTAATACTTCAACAATACAAAATTCTGATTTAGTTTGGATTCCACAAAGTGGAACAAAATATCATAGCAAATCATCTTGTAGTAAAATGAAAAATCCTACACAAGTAACAAGAGCTACAGCTGAATCAAGAGGATATACTGCATGTAAAAAATGCTATTAGGAAAATAATGAATAAGAAAATTAAAATTATTGTTATAAATTGTATAAAAGTATAAGAAATGGTATTTTTTGTAGTATATTTTTCATTACAAAATATGATTTAAAAGCTAAAATACTTTTAATTAATATCATTTGAGCATTGTTATGTTATTTTAAATTGTTGATTAATTTTTAACAGAATAGAATACTTTCCCAACACTTTTCCCAACAAAAATAGAGAAAAGTATGAATATATAAGTAAAATATCTGGTTATCCACTCAAAAAAGGCACTTTTTAAAGTATCTTTTGTTATATTTATTGAGAATTTAGACATTTTATGATATAAATTATGTATTAAATAATGGGAGAAAAATTTATGGAATTATTTAAGAAATTCGATAAAACAATTTTTTATAAGCAAGATAATGAATTAGAATATCAAATTAAAGCTTTAAAGAAGATTAATGCTGAATTTCCATGTAATGATAAAATTCGGACAAAAGTTAAAACTATGTGAATTAGGATTAAAAGGTGAAAAAGAAATTGAATTTGAATTAAAAAATTCAAATATTGGAATGTATGTATTACATGATATTAATATGAAATATGAAGATTTAACAGCACAAATAGACTACATAGTTATTACCCCAGCAAGTATGTATTTTATAGAATGCAAAAATCTGGTAGGGAATATAAGAGTTAATAGTAGAGGAGAATTTATTAGAGAATATATATATAATAAGAGAAAAGTGAAAGAAGGAATTTATTCTCCTATAAGACAAGCAGAAAGACATATTGAAATATTTAAAAAAATATGGAATAGTAAAAATAACAAGTTAATTAATAAGTTACAAATGAAAAATTTTGACAAATGGTGTAAATACATTGTTGTAATGACTAATCCGAAAAGTATATTGGATATAAAATCAGCACCTAAAGAAATTAAAAATAAAATAATTCGTTCAGATAATTTAGTAAAATATTTACAAAACGATGTAAATAATACAGATAAAAATATGAGATATACGGAAAAAGAAATGAAAGACAATGCTTTTGGAATTATGAATAATTACAATGAGATTATAGATAGAGATTATGAACAAGAATTAAGAAAATGGCTACAAAATAGTATATCACTAGAAAACTCATTAAATAAAATTGATGATAGTTGTAAAGACAATATAGCAGAATTATTAAAAGAAGAGTTAAAAGATTTTAGAAGAGTAACTTCAACAGAAAAGAATATACCAGCATATTATATTTTTAATAATGATGAATTAGAAAAATTAGTAAAATATAGACCTAAAAATATTACAGAACTTAAGAATTTAAAAATTCTATCAGATATTAAAATAAAGATTCATGGACAAAAAATTGTTGAGATTATAAATAATGTATAGAAATGAAATAATAAACAAGTAGAAAATTTTAACTTTTTATGTTATAATCTAATAAATGTTAAATGGGAGGTAGAAATATGCCTAATAAATTAAAAAATATTTTAGATGAATATGTTCAAGGATTATTTAAAATTATTGGAGATGATTTAGAACAAATAATTTTATATGGTTCTTATGCTCGTGGAGAACAAAGTAATAATAAAGAAGTAAGCGATATAGATATAATGATTTTGGTAAAAACTGAAAACAATGAAATTAAAAATTTAGAAAGAAAAATTTTAGATTATAGTTATGATTTAGATTTACAGTATAATATAGTATTATCACCTATAGTGGAAAATATAGATACTTTTAATAGTAGGACAAAATATATTCCATTTTATAAAAATGTTTTGAAAGAAGGTGTTTTATTAAATGGATAGTAATGAAATTAAAGCACTTTCAAATTATAGGCTTGAACAAGCAAAAGAAAATTTAGAAGAAGCAACAGCGTTAGCAGATATTAATAAATATAAAGGAGCTAGTAATAGGGCTTACTATGCAATTTTTCATGCAATAAAAGCAATTTTGGCATTAGAAGAAGTTGATTTTAAAAAGCATTCTTCTGTAATAGCATACTTTAATAAAAATTATATTAGTACAAATATATTTTCAAAAGATTTAGGAAAAAGAGTTAGTAATGCTAGATATTTTAGAGAAAAAAGCGATTATGTAGATTTTTATATTATTACAAAAGAAGAATGCGAAGAACAAATTGAAACAGCGAAAGAAATGATAAGTTTAGCTGAAAATTATTTAAATAATGAAAAATAATATAAAAACAAAACTTAGAAGCGATATACTATAAATTAAATAAAAAGGAAGTTCAGCTTAATGTTGAACTTCTTTTTTAATCTTGTTCTGCAGTATCAAATATCGAATCTGAAAAAAAATCTTTTAAAGTAATATCAAACCCATTACAGATATGCAAAAGTGTATCTATTTTTATTAGTTCTGTTTTTCCTGACATAAAAGTACTAATTGTTGAACATGGGATTCCAGAGTATTTACATAAGTCCCACACTTTCATATTTTTTTCTTTTAAATAGTATTTAATTCTTTTTCGAATTGCATCTGATAATTTCATAAAAATTTTCTCCTAGAAATATCTTATGTAAAAATCATAGCAAATATTCAAACTAGACCACTTTGGCGAATTGAAAAAACAAAATAAAATTTCAATGTACCAAAGTAGTTTGGTGTATTGAAATAAATTTTTAAATATGTTATTATTTGTTTATGAAGTAATTTAAGGAGGATTTTACTATGGCAATGAAAAAATGCAAAGAATGTGGCGAAGAGATTAGCTCATCGGCAAAAAAATGTCCAAAATGTGGAAAGGATCAAAGAAACTTTTTTATGAAACATCCAGTTTTATATACAATATTGATATTGGTTGTTTTAGGATTATTTATAGGAGGTTCAGATAAAACAACTAATACTGCGAAGACAACGCTAACAACAGGAGAAAATGAAGTTGTATCAACTGCTACGACAAGTGATAATACAGAAACAAAAACACCAGAGAAAAAATCATATAGTGTAGGCGAAATTTATGAAGATAATTACATGGCCATAAAATATGTTTCAGTAGATGATGATTTTAAAGGATATAGCAAATATGCTGATATAAAATCTGGCTATAAGGTTATAAAAGCAGAATTTGAATTTGAAAATGTTTCTACTACAGATCAACTAGCTTCCAGCTATGATTTTACTTGTTATGCAGATGGATATGATTGTGAATCTTTTTATAGTGTTGATGATTCTAGTTTTTCTTCTTCATTATCTGTTGGAAAGAAAACAAAAGGAAATGTTTATTTTGAAGTTCCTATAGATGCAACAAGAATCGTTATAGAATATGAAACAGATTATTGGAATAGTGAACATATTGAATTTGTTGTAAAATAAATTATTTTTTATTTTTAAGGAGTAATAAAATGAAAATTATTAAAAAAATATTATTATTTGTAATGATTAGTTCTATGTTAGTATTATTAACTGGTTGTTCAAATAATGAAAATATTACACAAAATAATGAAACAACTAAAATAGGTGTTGATGAAGGATTATTAACAGTAGAAATAACAATTCCAGCTGATTTTTTAGAAGGACAAACACAAGAAGATTTAGATTCTATAGCTAAAGAAAAAGGCTATGAATCAATAAAATTAAATTCTGATGGTAGTGCTACATATAAAATGACAAAAACACAACATAAAAAAATGTTGGAAGAGATGGCTGATGGTTTTAATAAATCTTTTGATGAAATGGTTGCTTCTGAAGATTATCCAAATTTTACTGAAATAAAATCTAATGATAACTTTACTGATTTTACAATTAAAACTAAAAGTACAGAATTAGATTTTAATGAATCTTTTTCAGTAATGACTTTTTATTTATGTGGCGGTATGTATAATGTATATAGTGGTGAAGATGTAGATAATATTCATGTCAAATTTATAAATGACTCAACAGGAGAAGTAATTTCTGAGTCAAATTCTAAGGATATGGCTGAAACTGAAAAATAAAATATTTTTTAGAATATCATAATAAGCAATAAAGAATATTATTTAATTTATTTTTTGATAATAAATAATTTTGCCAACACTTTACTCAACAAAATCAAAAATAAAACCTTGAAACCCTTGCAAATAGCAAGGGTTAATTTTTTGACTTCTGGCTACCCGCTCCACTTGAGCTGATTTTTATTGATTTTGAATGAGTTTTTATACTATTCAAATCATCAAAAAATCAGTTTTTTATATTTCCAGAAATTAAACTTAAAACATCATGGAACTTAAGAATTTGAAAATTTTATCAGATATTAAAATAAAAGTTCATGGAGAAAAAATTATCGAAATTATAAATAAGATATGTAATTAGTTTTTGTGGTTATTTGAATATTTATATAATGATTTTGAAAATCTAAATTAATTAAGGGATATAATATGATAGGTTAAAAATATTTGAAGATAAAAATAGTATATGTGATGCTAATGCTTTATATAAAGATTTATCCGAGTTTGAAAACGTTAAAAATTGCTTTTCTATGAAAAATATGCTATAATAAGTTTATCTGAATTACTTTACACAGCAAAGTACAGAGAAAATAACTCATTTATTTCTGGAGGGCTGTGTAAACCTCCAGAACACCTTTGTTAGGAGGACTAGTATGGTAAGGGCTATTGTTTTTGAAAAGAATGGAGAAATTCGGTTAGCAACATTAGTCGATGAATCCAAGCATGTGTCGAGGGAAAATTTGAAGGATTTTATTCCGTGCCCTGAAGAGATTTTAGCATTGGTGCCGAAAGATCTTGTGGAATTTTGCCAAGAAACGGCGACACAGTATCTGTACCTTAATGCCGAAGGGCAATGGGAATCGACAACAGATTCTTTTTCCGTATAATGCGCACATATTTCATCCCTGGCTATGTCTAAAAATGTAGTCAGGGATGGATTTTTATTATGTACAAATAAATATTTAATAAAAATTGGAGGAAATATTATGAAACAAATAAGTATTATAATAATAGCATTAATTATTGCTATATCAATAATAATAGTAATAAATATAATATCAACAAACACAGAACTTAAAGAAAAAGGAATAGAAATTTTTGGAAGTGATTATTGTAATGAAAAACACAGTAAGTTAGGAGGAGATGCACTTACTGCATGGACTTGTAAATTATGTGGATATTCTGATATTAATCCAGATACAGATGTCCCTGTAATTTGTAATAAATGTGCTAATTTAACAGGAAGATGTATGGAGTGTGGAAAATTAGAAAAATAACATAAAAGATACATTAATAGATTATTATTTAAAATAAAATGTGAATAAAAATTATATATATTATTTTGTATAAGACGTTTTAGGCGTCTTTTTTTATTTAGTAGGAAAGTGCTTTGCACTTCCTACTAAATAAAGGCTTACGCCCGATATTGCACACAAGTTTTTTAAAAAAACTTGGTAGGGCGAACAAAGACGTGGACATTTGCATAAAATTTAGTCTTTTGCAATTATCATAATGTCCTCTTTTGTTCTATAATAGAAAATTTTATTTCATAAAATACTGCATTATAAATTATAATAATTAAAAAAGTATATAAATTTTATAAATTAAGTGTAACCTTTTTATAAAATAGACTACTATATAAATGAAAGATATCTTAAGATAAAGAATTATTCATGAATAAAAGAGGGAAAGGGATATGAATTTAGATGAAGTAATAGATGAATTTACTCCTTATGTAAGAAAAGTAATTGATAATATGGTAGGAAATAATTTAAGTTATGAAGATAAAGAAGAAATATTAACAGATACTTTTTTTGTATTATGGAAGAACAGAAATAACAATATTAATTATTTAGATTCCTATATTGCGGGAATTACAAGAAATTTAGTAAAAGAAAAAATTAAAAAAAATAATGTTATGTATAACATTGAAGATTATGAAAATAATATTGGGTATTTTGATAATATTGATATATTTTCAGATGAAAGAGAAAGACTAAGTAAATTAGAAATAGGGTATAAATCTTTAACAGAAGAAGAATTCAAATTAGTTAGTATGTTTTATTATTCATCAAAAGCTATAAAGGAAATAGCAAAAGAATTAAAAATGTCTGAATCAAATGTAAAAACTAAACTTTTTAGAGTAAGACAGAAGTTGAAAAAATATTTAATATAGAGGAGATAAGAAATGGATAATAAAGAATTAAAAGATAGAATAAAATTCAAAATTATTATGTCAGAAATTAATAATGAAAAAAAGACAAAACGAGATAATATTAAAGTTATGCAAAGTATTGGTGTTGCTGCATGTTTTGTGTTTTTAATTGGTGGAATAACATTCTCTGATGCAATATCTGAAAAAATATATGATATATATAATTTTAGAAAACAATATAACATAGAAACTAAACTACCTGAAGAAGTTGTAAAAGATGAGGAAAGATTAGAAGAAGTTACAAATAATAAAAATGCAATAATACCATGGAATGAAAATGCAGCAGATGTTGTTGAGGTTCCTAATTTAGAAGTAAAAATAACAGATTTAGCTATGGACAATTATTATTTAAGCTTTGAATCAGAAATTAATTTTTCTGAAGAAGTAACAGAAAAAATGCCATTAGAAGACATCTACATAGTTAGATTTCCAGATTTAGTAATCAAAGATGAAAATGAAAATATACTATTTTGTATGGAAGAAAATAAACTAAAAGAAATTTTCGGAACAGAAAATTTAGATGATATAAGAAATAATCCTAAATACTGTATTAGTGAAGTAACATATTATAGCTTTGATAATTATGAAAAACTTGGAAGTAATCCTTATAAAATGACTTATCATCTGAATACTATACTTCCAAGTGTATATCCTAAATCAAAAAAATTAACATTTGAATTTACAAAAATTGCATTAGATTCAGAAGAAGCTGCTATTGGAATAGATCAAAAGCACTATCTTCATCAAGATCAGACTTTAACAATAACTGGTAATTGGAAAATTGATGTTGATGTTTCAAGTAAGTATTATAATAGAGAAGATGTTATATTATATGAAATTGTTCAAAGCGATGAAAATCCAAAAAATCAATTATTATATTGTTATTATAAAGATGGATTAATGCATGCAGATTTCAATTTGGAATCTGAAGAAAGAAGAAATGGTCCATGGGATTCAGTAAAATTATCAGACATGCTTAGTGAAATTAATGTTGAACCAATGATTAAAAATTATATTATTTATAAATATAGTAGTTCAGATACAGCTAAAGAAAGAGATTTTTGGCAGGATGAGGTATTTTATGTAGAGGAATATTATATTGAAAATTCAAATGGACAAAAATCTAAACCAAATGGAATATATAAAAGAGTTGGGGATACTTTAGAAAGTGCTTCCCTAACAGCATGGTCACCATCTGGAGTTAGAAATGGAATTCTTAAAAGTGGCCTAATTCCAGCATATCATGATCCAGCATATAATGATGAGTGGGTTGCTCCTGATGGTGTAAGGTTTGATATGGATGAAGAATTATTAACAGATCAAATGACAATTAAAATTAAATATTTAGGAAAAGATATAGAATTTAAAATTCAAAAAATGAAAGGAGATAGATAATATGTATAGAGAAATAATAAGTAAAGTAATAAAACTATGTTGTATTATATTTACTATTTTCCTTTTGATAAATTTTAGTAAAGTATATGCAAATGAGAATTTTGAAACAAGATTAGAAAGAAATTATGATAAAGTTGAAATAGACGGAGAAGTGTTTTATAAAATGAAAGAATGGAGAAATCCTGAAAATATACATATTTCATTTGAAAGCACAGGAGAAGCTCAAAAAGAAGAAAACACAGAAATTGTAAATATTATAAATAAAAGAACAAAAGAATATTTTAATCAGTTTACTTTTGAAGACTGTCCTGTTGAAAAAAGGATACAAGAAGGATTTGATTTATCAACTTATGATATTTATTCTATAAATGATGAAAAAACTTACAAAGAAGGAGATGATATTGAAGCTTTAGTTAGAATTTATGCAAAACCTGTACAAGGAGACAGTGATTATTGGAAAGAAAATTTTACTAAAAATGAACTATACTATGATGAGTATGATAAAGAATACAGTGTTACAATGTATTATTTTGTAAGACTTTCTATAAATTCTGAAAGTAATGAATATGAAATAGCATATATTGGTTTAGAGCCTGAAAATTATGAAGAAAAGTTAAAGGAATTAAAAGAGCAGGGAATTGATTTAGAGAATTTAGATATAGATAAGATTATTAATACTAAATATACAGATGATATTAAAGTTGTTCCAAGTACAGAAACACTTGCAATATCAGCTGAAAAAGAAGAATATAATAGTGAGCAAATTAAAGAAATAAAAAATATATCATTTATTATTAAAATTGTTAGTATATTGATAATATTAGTAATGGCAATTATAGTATTTATAAGATTTCATAAAAAGAAGATGAATAATATTTAAAAAATATTTGCAATTTTTATTATAAATAAACATATTTTGACGTAATAACAATCCAATGTTATAATATATATATAATTTGCAATGTATATATTGCTTTGGAGGTAGCTGTTTATGCTAAAAAAAATATTTAAAACTATTTTTATAATAATATTACTATTATTACTGTTATTGTTTTTCTTTGCGGTAATAAAACCGGCATATATAAAATATAAAGAAAATAAGCCAAAAGTTGTTGTAGATACAAGTGGGGAAAGAGCAACTTCTAAAAACAAAGAAAAAAATAGCAATAAAAGTAATAAAAAAGAAATAGAAAGTGAAAAAGTAGAATATAATCCTTTTACATTTGATGATAGAATATTACTTTATGAGGGAAATATAGACTCAGAATATATGACTAGATTAATTGATGTTTTAATAGAAGATATAGATAGTCAAATGTATTCAAAAGTTGATATAAATTTAAATGGAACTGATATTTCGTATAATGATAAAGAAAATTATAGTTTGGTATTAAATAATTTTAAAAATTCTATAACTAAAGACGCAAAGTATTTTGTTGAATTTGAATATAGTACATTAAATGCAGTTGTGGATAAAGTTATTATTAACAGTATATAAAGCATTTTTATATCAAAGAAGAGCAGGTTTTATCCTGCTCTTTTTTGTACATGCATTAGCTGCATGTAAGCAATCATGTGTTTCAGATAGGTTATTCCGTTACTTCTTGGTAAAGAGCATGAATCCGTTCAAGGTTCATAAAGCCTGTGCTCAAATTGCCATAATAGCTGATAGAACTAAGCCTTTTTTTAAACTCGCCTTCAGATTCATTGATTTCCTGCTTCGGAAGCTCTTTTTCAGAAATTTCGTGTGGAGCTATGATGTCACAAAAAAGCATTAGATCGATACACGGATACCGAGTGCAGTTTTTGATTGTGATACCATCAGGCTCAAATACTCTGTTATAGAGTGCAAGAAATTGAATTTTGTCGCTATCTTTTACCATACTGCTTACCTCCCATTTTAATGAAAAAAAGTTATCACAAGCTGATTATAAATGGAAACTACTAATAGCTTATGTAAAAGATATTATATAGCAAAATTAAAATAAAGTAAATAAGATAATTTTATATATAATAAATTAAATAATTTAATAAATGGATTAAAAATAAATTTTTGAATATATTTTTTATATATAGGTATAATAAAATATAAGAATTAAAATAATGGAGGATATAAAAATTATGAAAATATTATACTATATAGCATTAACTTTAGTGATTATAGGTGCTATAAATTGGCTTTTAATAGGACTTTTTAGTTTCGATTTAGTTGCTATGCTATTTGGAGATATGAGTCTATTAAGTAGAATTGTGTATTCATTAGTTGGAATTAGTGGTTTAGTTTCAATAGGTATTTACTCTAAAATTGATAAATAAAAAAAAGCTTAATCAGTATTTTCATTGAAATTTTCTGATTAAGCTTTTTTACTATATATAAAAATTATGTTGCATAAAATTAAGAATTTAATATTTTAATTAAAACGAATTTTATCAAGAAATATGCTTCCATAACATTTTATTATTTTTAAATTTATAGTTTAATTTATTTTCATCATTTAAATATGATAAATAAGATTTTATTGTACTTCCTACAAGTACATATTGATTTTCATTCATAACTAAATTATATTCATCAAAAATATATTTTAGTATTTCTTCAAAAGTTTTTTCAGTTTCGCAAATATTATAAATTTTATTTGTTATTTCTTCAATCTTATTTCTATTAAGTTGTATTAAAGAAGAAATATCTTGAGTTGCTTCACAATGAGATGGTATATATAATTTACCATTTAGACTACTTAAAAAATTTAAAGTGTTAAGATATTCTCTTATATCATAAATAAAAAATATATGATATTTTGTGATAGTTTCTTTACTAAATAGTGAATCTGCTAAAAAATATACATTATCACTTGTTTTTATTCCTATCATATCAAAAAAATGTCCTTTTAATAAAAAGTGTTCTAAACCATTAGGTAGATTGTCTTGTATTTGGATTGCATTAGAAGATTTTGCAAGTAAAAATTTATTTCTAAGATTTTTAAAAGGATAACCTCCATATAGAAAAGAAGATTCTAATATTGGAAATTCTGTGAAAGCTTTTTCAAGATTTTTTGCAAATATTTCACAATTTGTTCTATCTTGAATAACTTTATTTCCACCAATGTGATCTGCATTAGAATGAGTATTTATAATTCCTTTAACTTTCCATCCTTGGCTTTCTACAATTTTTAATATTTTCTTTCCAGTATCTTTATCATTTCCAGAATCAATTAGATAAATATTGTTTTCATCTACTTTATATATTCCAATATTAGTAGCATTTTTTATATAATATGTTTTTTCTCCAACTTGTATTAAATCCATAAACATATCCTTTCCATAGTAAATTTAGTAGATTATATCATGAGAATATAAAATAATCTAGACTTTAAAAGTCGTATAGGTAAAAATAAATATAAATAATTTAAGAAAAATTAAACAATGATAAAAAAATTAATAAATTTTAATAAAAAATAAACACGTGTATTAGTTTATTTTAAAGGGAATACAAAAAATGTTATGATTAGTTGACAAATTGATTATATAAAATGGTTGAAGTGTTTTTATGTTTTTTCTATAATAAAACCATGGAATAAATGTACAAATGAAAATAAAAAATAAATTTAGAGAGGTGGTATACAAATGAAATTAAATGAAAAATTGATGAAATTAAGAAAAGAACGTGGACTTTCACAGGAAGAATTTGGAAATGAAATAAATGTTTCCAGACAAGCAGTATCAAAATGGGAAGCTGGTACAACTAAACCAGATATTGAGAAAATTAAAGAAATATCTAACTATTTTGATGTTAGTTTTGAATACTTATTAAATGATGAGATGGATGATTTAGAAAATAAAGTTTCTAAATCAAAAACTAAGAACAGCAAACATACTTTATTAAAAATATTATTCATTGTATTTATAGTATATTTTATTTGGTCAGCATATAAATTTATAGCTTTATTTAGATATTATAAAATTGCTGATAGTTTTTCAGAAGAAAATTATTGGATTTCTGAAACTGATTCTTTTTATAATAATCAAAATACTGAATCCTATTTTAGTTCTTATGATAAAATAGGAAATAGAATAATACAAAGCTTATATTCAGATCCAAGTGATTCAAATGCTTTAAGGGATGAAAATGGAGAACTAATAGCATGGTCTATAAATTTTTATGATTATGATAGAAAACTTGCTTATCATTTAGCTTATGATGAAAATACAAAAACTTATACATATTATAATAATATAGAAAATTTTAATACAGAAGAAGACTGGCAAGAACTTTTTGGTTTAGGTAATATTGTAAGAGAAAAAACACTTGGTTATATACCATCAAATTTAAAAGATATTTTCTTATGTTCTATAAATCCTATTTATCATGTATCAATAAAGAACAATACTATATATATGAATAACTTTAATAAAATAAAATATAGAATTATGTTGAGTAATGACGGATTAATAATAGATTATGCAATGATGACTGAATTTGATGGAGGAGTAAATGCAAGTTTCAGTTATAGCTATGTTCAAGATCATTTTAAAGATAGAGAAATAAAAGATCCTATTGAAACATATAAAGATAAAATTTCTAATTATTCAGAAATTGAACATATAAAATAATAATTATTATAAAAGTCTTCTATCTGAGAAGGATAGAAGATTTTTTTGCAGATTATAAAATTATATGGGTTTGTATAAGAATTGTTTGTATTAGATGAAAATTATAATATAGAAATTTTAGGTAAGTTAAAATAAAGTAAATTTAAAAATAAAAAACTATTGATAATTTAGAGAAAATCCTTTAAAATAATATTGATTTTATGTTTTTATACATTAATTAAAAGATGATTTATAAATAATAAGTATTTAAAATATCTGAATAAAATATAAAAATGATAATAAATAGAATTAGAGAGGAAAAAATGGAAATAATTTCAAAATCAGAAATTGAAACAATAGAACTAGGAAAAAAAATTGCATCTAAATTAAAAAAAGGAGATATCATAGTTTTAACTGGCGATTTAGGTTCAGGAAAAACTAAATTAACAGAGGGAATTTTAACATATTTTGGACTACAAGATGAAATTTCTAGTCCTACTTTTACAATAGTAAATGAATATGATACTGAAAAATTCAAAATATTTCATTTTGATGTATATAGATTATCTGATGTTGACGAATTTTATGCAATAGGTTGCGAAGAATACTTTGAACAAGGTGTGAGTATTATAGAATGGGGAGAAATGATTAAAGAAGCATTACCTAAGGAATATATTAATATTACTTTTAAAAGAGATATGGAAAATGAAAATATAAGGAAAATAAAAATTGAAAATTTAATATTAAATTAAATAATAAAATAAAAGCACAAGAATAAAATTAAAAAATACAAAACGGGGAGTTTTTACGTCCCCGTTTTTCTTTCTGCATAAAATACTGTTAAATCGAACTGAATAGAAGATTTTATGAAGAAATTGAAGTTGCCATCACTGTAAGTATACCCGCCATAGAGTTTACTGAGGTCTATTCCTTTAGCCTCAACAAGTGTGAAAGTTGCGATTGTGTTGTCATGCAAATTAAGTGGTCCATCATGTAAGTTTGTAGTTAGGATCCTGTTTTGCTGTTCAACAATAGAATTCAACTTTTCTGCATCTTTTGAATGTAATTCATAGAACATGCAGATTATACTTTCCGGAACAGGAAGCAAAAATTCTTCGCCAATGTGAAGCTTAGAATAGATTCGCATAAATTTAAAAAGATCAATTCCATTAAACAGCTTTTTCAAAAAAGAATCCAAAACTGTTTTGGGAGTCTTTAAGAGAATGAGTCTGCTAGAGCTGGATTTAATCTCGTTTCTTTTGGCGATGACATCTGTTACAGTTTGACAGCTAGGCAGATTTTCTATAAAAAGTTTTTTTCTGCCTTCTCTAATAATCCGAGATTCCAATGACGAATCTTGATTGATTGAGATAAATTCTAATTTATCCATTTTGTATTCCTCCTTAATGAATAAATGGCGTGCAAAATTGCATAGTTTCAATAAATATTTTATCATAAAATACCTTGAAAATCAAATAAGAAGACTTATAAGAGAGTTTTTTTATATAGTATTTGGGAAAAATTTAAAAGTTATACTATAAGCTTTGTAAGATTATGTTTACAAAATATAAATATTATTGTAAAATATTGATGAAAAAGGAGAAAACTATGAAAATATTAGCTATAGATACTTCAAGTAGTATTTGCAGTACAGCATTACTTGAAGATGGAGTTTTAATTGATAAAAACGAATTAAATAATGGTAGAACACATTCTGAAAATTTAATGCCACTTATAGATGGGTTATTAAAAAGAAATAAGATATCTGTTAAAGATATAAATTTAATAGCTTGTTCTGTAGGACCTGGATCTTTTACTGGTATAAGGATTGGAGTAGCTTCAATAAAAGCAATAGCTGAAGTTTTAAAAATTAAGGTTGCAGGAGTTACCTCTTTAGAAACGCTTGCTAAAAATGTAAAGAATTCCAATACTATTGTTTCTTTAATAGATGCTAGAAATAATCAAGTATATTGTGGAATATTTGATGAAAAATATAATAAAAAAGAAGATTATATGGCTGATGATATAAATGAGGTTATTAATAATTTAAAAAAATATGACAGAATTACTTTTGTAGGAAATGGAGCAATATTACATAAAGATCTATTAACTGAAAAGTTAAAAAATGTAAGATTTTCAAATTATAATGAACAATCAGCAGAAAATGTTGGAAAAATTGGTTATAAAAAATATTTGGAGAATAATTTATGTGATGCAGATTCAATTCTTCCAATTTATTTAAGAAAATCACAAGCAGAAAGATTAAAAAATAATAACAATAATAAATAAGTAATAAGTAATAAGTATTATTAAATATTAAGTTATAATAGTAGAAACAAATAAGTTAATTAAAATAAAAATGAAAAAATGGAAGTATTATAAAGAGGAATAAAATGATAAAAATAAGAGAAATGAAATTTGAAGATTATGAAAAAATAAAAGATAATCTTCAAAAAGAGTTTGATGAATTTTGGACAGTTTCAATTTTAAAAAGTGAACTTGAAAATGATAATTCAAGATATATAGTTGCTTTAAAAAATAGAGAGATTGTTGGTTTTGCTGGAATAATTATTTTACCAGATGATACTGAAATTACTAATATAGTTACTAAAAAATCAGAAAGAAAAAAAGGTATAGGAAAATTACTTTTAGATAAACTAATAAAGATAACAAGAGAAGAAAAAAAAGAAATAATTAGCTTAGAAGTTAATGAAAAAAATATAATAGCTATAGATTTATATAAAAAATTCGGCTTTGAAGAAGTAGGAAAAAGAAAAAGATATTATAATGGAATAGATGATGCAATTATTATGAATAAAAAAATTGAAATTTTATAAAACTTAATGTAAAATAATGTGATTTTTTTGAAAATAATAATTGCATTATTTATATGTTTGATATAAAATCACAATAGAAGTTATGATTCGGAGGAAGATACTAATGAGAAAAGTAAATGAACTAACGCCAAAAGATTTGAAAGATATTTGTAATCCTAGTTTATTCAAATTTGAAACAACAAAAGAATTAGTAGATACAAGTGATTTAGTTTATGGACAAGAAAGAGGAATAAAAGCTTTAGAATTCGGTACAGATATAGAAATAAAAGGATATAATTTATATCTAGAAGGACCATCTGGAGTAGGAAAAACGATGTATACTAAAAAATTCCTAGATAAAAAAGCCGAAAAAGGTAAAGTTCCTAATGACTGGGTATATATATATAATTTTGAAAATCCAAATGAGCCAGTAGCGGTTTCTTTTCCAGCAGGACAAGGAAAAATTTTTGCATCTACAATGGAAAATTTTGTTAAAGACGTTAGAAGAGATATAAAAAAGACTTTTAATAATGATGATTTTGAAAAAGAAAAACAACTTATAAAACAAGAATTTGAAGAGAAAAGAGAAAATCTTTTAAATAAATTAAATCAAAAAACAATGATACAAGGTTTTCAAGTAAAATCAACTAGTAATGGTGTTTATATGATGCCTGTATTAGATGGTAGAACACTTGCAGAGGACGAATTTGAAGAATTAGATGATAGTATAAAAAAAGAATTTGAAGAGCGCTCAGCTTTAGTTCAAGAACAAATTTTTCAAGCTTTAGGTGAGATAAAAGCAATTGAAAGAGAAGCAGAAAAAAAAGTTGATGAATGGCAATCAAACATTGCTTTAATGACAATTAATGTGCATGTAAATTCAATTAAAGCAAATTATAAAAGAAATAAGAAAATAGGAACATATTTAGATAGTATAAAAAAGGATATTTTAAAGAATATAAATGCTTTTTTAGCACCAGATAATGATAATAAACAAAATAATATGCCACCACAACAAATTCAAAGACCTGAGCAAAAAGAACCATGGCTTAATTATAGAGTTAATTTGTTTATAGATAATAGTAAACTTGAAGGTGCTCCTGTAATTATGGATACTAATTATTCATATTACAATATCTTTGGAGGACTAGAATATGAAAATCAATATGGTGCATTAAAAACAGATTATATGATGATAAAACCTGGATTACTTCATCAAGCAAATGGTGGATATATTATTTTTCAAGCAAAAGATATTTTGGCAAATGGTGTTTGTTATGAAGCATTAAAAAAGGCATTAAAAATCAGAGAACTAAGCATTGAAAATGCAACAGAACAAAGAGCAGGGGTATTACTTGCTGCTATAAAACCAGAGCCAATACCTCTAAATATAAAAGTATTATTAATAGGCAATTCAAATATATACCATACTTTACTTTCAATGGATGATGATTTTAGGAAATTATTTAAAATAAAAGTTGAATTTGAAGAAGATGCACCAAAAACAGTTGAAAATATAGAAAGATTAAGTAATTTTGTAAGAAGTTTTTGTACACAAGAAAAATTATTAGATTTAGATAAAGAAGCTATGGCAAAAGTAGTTGAAATTACATCTGATTTAGCAGGAGATAAAGAAAGATTATCTACACAATTTAGTGAAATTGGTGAAGTAATTGGAGAAGCTTCAGCTTGGGCTAAAAAAGATAGACAAAAAATAATAACAAAAGCATATATTCAAAAAGCTTTAGATGAAAGAATTGAAAGAATAAAGAAATATGATACTAGATATTTACAGATGATAAAAGAAGAATCTTTATTAATAGATACTGAAGGATATGAGGTTGGACAAATTAATGGTTTAACAGTTATAAAAATTGGAGATTATTCTTTTGGAAAACCAGCAAGAATTACAGCAAGTACTTATATGGGTAAAGAAGGAATTGTTAATATTGAAAGAGAAATAGAGATGTCTGGTTCTTCTCATTCAAAAGGTGTGCTTATTTTAACAGGTTATTTGGGCGAGAAATTTGCACAAGATACACCACTTTCTTTAACAGCTAACTTATGTTTTGAACAATTATATGGTGGAGTTGATGGTGATAGTGCTTCTAGTACAGAAGCTTATGCACTTCTTTCTAGTTTATCTGGAGTACCAATAAATCAATCTATTGCAGTTACAGGTTCAGTAAATCAAAAAGGATATATACAACCAATAGGTGGAGTTAATGAAAAAATAGAAGGCTTTTTTCAAATTTGTAAACTTAGAGGATTTAATGGTGAACAGGGTGTAATTATTCCAAAACAAAATATTAGAAATTTACATTTATCTGATGAGATAATTGAGGCTGTAAAAGATAAAAAATTCCACATATATGCAATAACTACTATTGATGAAGGAATTGAAATTTTAACAGGTGTTCCAGCTGGAAAAAGAAACAAAGAAGGAAAATTTCCAGCAGGTTCAGTAAATTATTTAGTACAAGAAAAGCTAAAAAAATTTGCAAAAATAAATGATAAATAAAAATTAAAAAGAGGACGAGATACATTTTTAAAAAGTAAATCATCCTCTTTTGTTTATTTAAAATAAATATAATAAAAATAATAAATATAATAAAATGAATATTATATGTTATCCTCTTACATTTATTACAATTCAAATAAAAATGTTAAAAATTAAAACAGAAACTTATTATAAATAAACTTATAAAAAATAAAAAAAAGTATATAATATTTAATATTATAAATTTTATTTTTGAAAGGAGTTTTTATGGAAAAAGTAAGAGCAATTCAATATGGAGTGGGAAAAATGGCTATATACACAATGCGTTATATGTTAGAAAAAGGAATTGAAATTGTAGGAGCAGTTGACGTAAGCCCAGATATTGTTGGAAAAGATATTGGTAATTTGATGGGAAGAGAAGAACTTGGAATTAAAGTAACAGATGCTAAAGATGCTAAAGAATTATTAGAAAATAAAAAACCAGATGTATGTATTGTAACAACAAGAAGTTTAATAGGAGAACTTGAAAAACCACTTATTTTATGTGCTAGTATGGGAATTAATGCAATTACTACTTGTGAAGAAGCCTTTTTCCCAATGAATTCAAATCCAGAGCTAACTAAAAAGATAGATGAACTTGCAAAACAAAATAATTGTACAATTACAGGTAGTGGATATCAAGATATTTATTGGGGACAACTTGTTAGTTCAATAGCAGGTTCTACACAAAGAATTGTAAAAATAAAAGGAAGTTCAAGTTATAATGTTGAAGAATATGGAATAGCTTTAGCAGAAGCACATGGAGCAGGATTAACTTTATCTGAATTTGATGAAAAAATCGCATCAGTTGATAGAATATCAGATGAAGAAAGAGAAAGAGTAATAAAAAGTGGGGAATATTTACCATCATATATGTGGAATGTTAATGGATGGCTATGTGAAAAACTAGGATTAACTGTAAAACGCCAAACTCAAAAATGTGTTCCTCAAACAGCTAAAGAAGATATTTATTCATCAACTTTAAATATGACAATAAAAGCTGGAGATGCCACTGGAATGAGTGCTGTGGTAACAACTGAAACAGAAGAAGGAATTATTTTAGAAACTGAATGTATAGGAAAAGTTTATAGCAAAGATGAATTTGATAAAAATGTATGGACAGTAGAAGGAGAGCCAACAACAACTATTACTGTTGAAAAGCCAGATACTGTAGAATTAACTTGTGCAAGTGTTGTAAATAGAATACCAGATGTTATAAAAGCTGAAAGTGGATATGTTCCAACAGAAAGATTTGGAGAATTAACTTTTAAAAAGAATATCTGTAAATAAAATAATGAAATGTTTTTGCTCAAAATCATTTAAGATGGTTTTGAGCTTTTTGTATAATAAAAGTATTTGAAAAATATTATATAATGAAAATAAATATTGAAGATTAAATAAAATTATGATATAAAATTTATAAAGTGAAAGTTAGAATTTAATTATAAATTATTATGAAAGGAAATATAAAATGAAAATAGAATTATTAGGTGGATGTAAAAAAGATGAACTAGAAAAAAGAATTCAAAATGTTGCAGCAGCTGGAAAATTGTCAAGATTTCCTGGTAATGTAATTGAAGTTTTAGAAAGCTGTAATGATTATGAAAGTAATTTGAAATTAATAAAAAGAATAATAAAAATGGGACATAAGTCAATTATAGAACATGATTATTTAGTTTTTGCGTTATGTGATGTAACACCTATTGTTGAACAAACTTTAATAGGATATAGATTAACATCATTTACAGTAAAATCTAGAAGAGAAGTGGATTTTAGAACAGCCGGTTTTTATATACCAGATTTTAGAAATGAATCAGGTGAGATTCATGAAAAAAATGAAGAATTAAAAGAAGAATATAAAGCACATATGAAAATGTTATTCAATATATATGGAGAAATTGTGGACAAAGGTGTAAGTATAGAAGATGCAAGATTTATACTTCCTTATAGTTATCATAGTAATTTTATAATGGGAGTAGATGCAAGAGGTCTAGAAAAAATGATTATAGACTTAAAATATGGAAAATTAAGTACAATTCCAGACTTGAAAGAAGTTGGAAATAGTTTATATGATTTAGTGAAAGAAAATGTACCATATTTAGTTCCAAACTTAAAAAAACAAGAAGAAAATACAGTTACAGGTTTTGAATATTTAGAAAGTATGGTAAAAAGACCAGAAATTAAAATTTTAGATAAAACAAAAATGATAAGCTATACACCAAATAGTGATGATGTTGTACTTGAAAGTGCGATTATGTATCATTATCAATGTTCAAGAGAAATGGCAAAAAATATTTTAGAAGATATGTCTAAAAAAGATGAAAAAGCTAAAGAAAAAATGATGTATGAAATTATGCATAAAGAAGAAAGAAGAGAACTTGAACAAGTATCTTTTAGTTTTCAAATTCCAATTTCTCTATCTATTCTTACTCATTTAACAAGACATAGAATGCATTCTTTATTAGTACCTGAATTTTTACCAATGTGGGATATGAATAATTACATAGTTCCAGAATCAATAAAAGCTAAAGCAAATGATTTATATGAAAATGCTGTTAAGAAAAATATTGAAGTAAAAGAAAAATTCAAGAAAATGGGTGTTAAAGAAGCTGATTTAGTATATTTCTATTTAGGAAACCAAATGTTAAATGTTATAACAACAATGAATGCTAGAAATATTCAATGGGTATGTAGAATGCGTTGTTGTAATAAAGCACAATGGCAAATAAGATTTATAGCAAAAGAAATTGCAAAACAAGTTTCAGAAGTAGCTCCTCTTATAGGTAGAGGTTTAGGTTCAACTTGTGTTACAGATAGATATTGTGGAGAAGGAAGAGAATGCTGTGGATTAATAGATAAATTATTAGAAGCGGATTCTAAAAAATAATATAAAATTTAAGCTAGAAAGTTTAGTACTTTCTAGCTTTTGTAAAAAGGAGAAATTATGATAGATTTACATATTCATACTACACATTCTGATGGAACAGATTCTGTAGAAGAACTTTTAAAAAAAGCAGAAGAGAAAAAATTAGAAATTATTTCTATTACAGATCATGATGAAATAGGAGCATACATTGAACTTGAAGAAAATAAAAATCTTAGAAATTTATACAAAGGAAAGATTATAGTAGGTGCAGAATTAAAAACAGTTTGGGATAGAGTACCAATAGAAATTTTAGCTTATGGAATAGATTATAAAAAAATAAGAATTCATAAAATAAACATGAATGAACTTCAAAAAGAAGTATTAAAAAAATTAAAAAAAGTTGCAAAAGATTTAGGTTTAATTTATGATGAAAAAAATGTTTATATAGATGAAAAGGATCCTGCTAAAAAGTTTGCATCTTTTATTATTGGAACAGAACTTTTAAAGTACAAAGAAAATTTCGAGAAAATAAAAGAAATAGGAGAATTTATACCAACAAGTTTTTATAGAGTTCATCAAAGTAATAAAAATAGTCCTTTTTATGTTGATGAAACTTATATTTCAATAGATATAAATGAAACAATTTCAAGAATTCATGAGGCAGGGGGATTAGCTTTTTTGGCACATGGATATATTTATCCTTTTGAAAATAAAGATAAAACTATTGAAGAAATTTTGAAAACTACAGCTATAGATGGAATGGAATGTATTTATACAGAATTTAATACACAAGAAAGAGAAAAAGCAATTAAACTTTGCAAAAAATATGATAAATTTATGTCTGGTGGAACTGATTATCATGCTAAAAATAAACCAGATATATCTTTGGGAACAGGAAGAAATAATAATATAAAAATAGAGAAAGAACTTATTGAACCTTGGGTAAATAAAATAAAATTTATATAAATAAAAAAAGCAACCATTTCTGATTGCTTTTGGCTCCTCTTGCCCGGCTCGAACGGGCGACCTATCGGTTAACAGCCGAGCGCTCTACCAACTGAGCTAAAGAGGAATATTTGTTATTAAAAATATATATATTAGTATTTTCAATAACAAAAATATTATACATTATAATATTTTTATATTCAAGATTTATTAGTGTTTTTTTTATTTCTTTTTTATTACAATTTCTAATAGTTTAATAGTTTACACAAAAAGTAGGAATTCCTGTAGAGTGTGGTGCAATATCATATTCACCAAAGAATACACATAAAGTTTTTGAAGATGTAATATAAAAATTATTAGGGTTAAATGTTTCTAAAACTAAAGTACAATAATTATCAAAATAATTTTCAGAACTTTTAGATATTTCGTAATTTATTTGTTTTAATAAGTATAGAATAAAGTATTCATTGTTAGGATAAAAATCTGACAAACTCATAAGCCTAGAGCATTTCATATTCCAAGTTTGACCAGTAATATTAGTTGCTCCATGCGCGCCACCAGAATATATGTATTGTTCTGTATATAAACTAATAATATTATTTGCATTGTAAGTTATATTATAAGTTTGAAGAACATCATAAGTCATTATTGGATAGCCATTTGATTTATTATATTCATATAAATTTTGTGCTTCTTGTAACAGGTTATCTTCTATATTTTTTTGTAGTGCTAATGCAAGTTTATAATTATAAGAATTAAATTTAAAAAAATTACATCTATTGTTTACTACTTGTGGATAATTTATTTTATATTCTAGTATAAGATTGTCTTCACAATAAAATTTGTCTTCTAAAGTTTTTGTAATTATTTTAAACATAAAATCACCTCAATTAATAATATTCTTAAACAAAATTTTTGATACTTTTAAAGTTTAAGTTGTATTTTTATAAAATCTTTAAAAATCTCTTTATTTCTTTGTTATTCTATGATATAATCTATTAATCATTAGTTAGGAGAAAAAGATTTGAGAAAATTTTTTGTAAGAGAAAATCAAATAAACAATGAAATTATTACAATTCTAGATGAAGATGTAAATCATATAAAAAATGTTCTAAGATTAAATTTAGGTGAAAAAATACAAATATGTAATATAGAAAACAGTAAAAATTATGTTTGCAAAATTTTGGAAATTACTTCAAAATCAGTAGTTTGTGAAATTTTAGAAGAAGTACAAGCAATAGCAGAAGGAAATGTTGAATTACATATTTTTCAAGGATTGCCTAAAGCAGATAAAATGGAACTAATAATTCAAAAAGGAACAGAATTAGGTGTTTTTGAATTTGTACCAGTTAGTTTTAAAAGAAGTATTGTAAAAATATCTCCTAAAGATGAGAAAAAGAAAATAGACAGATGGAATAAAATATCTGAAGTTGCAGCTAAACAAAGTAAAAGAGATATTGTTCCAAAGGTAAGAAATATAGAAAATATAAAAAATATATGTAATGAAATTAAAGATTATGATATAGTATTACTAGCATACGAATTAGAAGAAAATAGTTACATAAGAGAAGAATTGCTAAAGATAAAAAACACAAAAGAAAATTATAAAATAGCAGTTATAATAGGACCAGAGGGCGGAATAGAAAAAGAAGAGGTTGAAGTTTTAAAAAAGGCTGGGGCTAAAGTAATTAGCTTAGGAAAGCGTATTTTAAGAACAGAAACTGTGGCTTTACAAGTTTCTTCTATCATTATGTATGAATTGGAAAATGGAGGAAATTAATCTTGGAAAAAGCAAAATTAATGCAACTAGAAATTGAGCAAAAAAGAAAATTACCAAAGAATGTAAAAGATAAAATTAGTACAAAAATATTTCAGAATTTGTTGGTAGCTGTAATTATTATGGCATATTTTTGTGTTGTAAATATAAGCTATTATAAACTAGAAAGTAACAAATTTGAAGAATATCTAAAATATTTTGCATTAGGAATAAGTGTTATAACAGTTATAGCTTTTGAATTTTCATATAGAAAAAATAGTCTAAGTATGATGATTATAGGTATTGAATTACTTTTATGTGGAATTCTTTCTTTATACATACCTTATGTTTTTCTACATACAAATGCAACTTTTAGAATTTCTATAATGATACTTCCAATAGTTTTAGTGATATATTATGCAATAAAATCTTTTATTTTATTTAAAAAGAATCAATTAAACTATAGAAATAATTTAAGTGATGTAAAAGAGATTGTTAAGGAAACAGAGAAATCAAGCTATATAGAAGAAGAAAGCTCAAAAACATATAGAGCCAAAAAGGCTGAAGAAAAGATTATTAGAGAAAAAATTAGTAATGATCAGAAAAAAAGAAGAAAATTAAAAAATCAAAAATTAAAAGAAGAACAAATATCTAAGCTTAAAGAAATGAATAAGAAAATAGATACTAAAACTAATAATAAAACAAATAACAAAAATAATACAAAGATTAATACAAAAAATAAAAGTAAAGGAGAATAAGACTTTGATAAAAAGCATGACAGGCTTTGGCCGAGGTAAATATGAAAATGAGGGTAGAACTTATACAGTTGAAATAAAATCTGTGAATCATAAGTATAGTGATATAAATGTAAGAGTTCCAAGATTTTTAAATAGTGTAGAAGATGCTATTAGAAAAAGAGTTGCAAATGCAATTTCAAGAGGAAAAGTAGATGTTTTTGTAACTTTTGAAAATTATAGTAATAAGGGAACAACAATAAGAATAAATAGAGAACTTGCTAAAGAATATATTAAAGAATTAAAAGCTTTATCAGAAGAAACAGGGGTTAAATTTGATTTAAATGTTATTGATGTTTCAAAATTTCCAGAAATCTTAAAAATAGAAGATACTCAAGATGAAGAATTAATTGCAAATGAGCTAATAATTGCTGTTGATGATGCTTTAAAAAAATTCGTAGCTATGAGAGAAATTGAAGGAAACAAATTAATAGAAGATATTGAAAAAAGAATATATGTTATAAAAGATAAAGTAAATGAAATTACTAAATATTCAAGCACAATTGTAGAAGATTATATTAAAAAATTAGAACAAAGAGTTACTGAATACATGAATAATAAAATTATTGATGAAAATAGATTAATGCAAGAAATAGTAATTTTTTCAGATAAATCTTCTATAGAAGAAGAACTTACAAGATTAAAAAGTCATATAGATCAATTTCTAAATTTAATAAAACAAAGTTCACCAATAGGAAAGAAAATTGATTTTTTAATACAAGAAATAAATAGGGAAATTAATACAATAGGTTCTAAAGCAAATTGTTTAGAAATAACTAATTTAGTAATTGAATTAAAAACTGAGGTTGAAAATATTAGAGAACAAATACAAAACATTGAATAAGGGTTATATATAATTTTAAATTTATATATAGAGTTTTATAGATTTTTTAAAAATCTAAATAATAAAAATAGAAAGTGGGTAAATTATGCAACTTATTAATATCGGATTTGGTAATATAGTTTCTGCAGAAAGAATAATCTCTATTGTTAGTCCAGAATCGGCTCCAATTAAAAGAATTGTTCAAGAAGCAAAAGATTCAAAAATGGCTATTGATGCAACTTATGGAAGAAGAACAAGATCTGTTATAATAATGGACTCAGGTCATATTATTTTATCAGCTGTACAACCAGAAACAATAGCAGGAAGAGTTGATAATGGATTAGATAGTGATGACGAATAAAATTTTTAAAATTTAGGAGGAATTATAAAATGATAGTAAAACCAACTGTATCTGAATTATTACAAAAGGTAGGAGATAACAGATATTCTTTAGTAATAATGACAGCTAAAAGAGCTAGACAAATAGCAAATGGCGATCCTGCAAAAACAAAAGTAAAAGCAAGATCTGTAGTAACTATAGCAGCTAATGAAATTGCAGAAGGAAAAGTTACTAAAATAGAAGAATAATGAAAATAAAAAGAGGTAAAATATGTTAGTAATATTATCAGGAGTAGCTGGTGCAGGAAAAGATACCATAAAAAAGGAAATTATAAAAAGAATGGAAGATGTAAAATCAATTCCATCTTTTACTTCAAGACCTCCAAGAGAGGGAGATATTCCAGGAAAAACATATATCTTTTTAACAAAAGAAGAATTTGAAGAAAAAATTAGAAATGATGAAATTTATGAATATGATATTCACCATAATAATTATTATGGTACTTCAAAACAAATTTTAAATGAAGAATCTAAAAATGGTATTATTATAAAAGATATAGATGTTAATGGAACTGAGATTTTAAAAAATACTTTAAAGGATATAAAAATAGTAACTATCTTTTTAAGAGTACCTAAAGAAGAATTAAGACATAGATTAGAAAACAGAATAGATAAACCTTCTGAAGGTGAAATTATTCTTAGACTAAATAGATTTGATTATGAAGAATCTAAAATAGGTTTATATGATTATGTTTTAAAAAATGATAATTTAGAAAAAACAGTTAATATAATTGAAGAAATTATTAGACAAGAAAATAAATTAGAAAATAAATAATGTTTTTATTATAAAACAAAAAGGCTCTACTTCAAATTTCTAAGAAGCAGAGCTTTTTTGCGGCTCAAAAGGTCAAGCCTTTTCTGATTACAAAAGGTCAAGTTCCAAATAATTTAAGTCGAAAGTAACAAATGCGTCATCAGAGCGATTTTGTAATTCTTCATACACTTCGGAATTCACATTTTTTTCGTTATCAGGAATCTCGACATTTCTGTTGCCAGAACTGTTATATCCGCTGCCATATAAAAACATGTATTTACCATCTAATCGGTAATAAAAGCAATCAGGCTTCAAGAAGAACATCCAGTTTTTCCAGATGTCTTGATGTAGCGGATGTGTTCTGGTTGTTTTAATGTTAGCTTCTGTAGCAATAGCGTGGAAGGCATCGCTGTATCCTCCGGCAAATCCAGACACGAAGTGCCCAATTTGTCCAGGAAAGAATTGGAAATATCTTTCTTCAGAGAAAGTCATTGTGTAGCCGAAGCCACAAATGATTTCAGACATGCTCTTGTATGTTTCCCAATAATCTGTGAGACTTATTAGGTTAATTTTGAGCTCCTGTCTTGGAAAAAAAACTTTCTCATCGACCGCTTCTTTGATGAAAGTATCCAAAGAAACGCCGTTGATACTTGTTTCATCAGCGAACTTGTCAGGGAGTGTATCCACATTTGCCTTAAGTACTCCAAGCAAATACCCGAAGTTTTTTACTTTCTTATTCTCTTCGCATTTTAGAAGACACTGAAAAGTTTCAGAGTCAAGCTGATAAGAAAGTAGGGCGTTTATAAAGTCCTTGGATTTTCTTACATTCCCTGAGGCTTCTTTTACCATAGCTACAACCTCGTTGCTACAAACCATGTTTACCATACTGTAATCCTCCTATAATGTATTTAATGGTTTCAAGTAATCAGTATATATAATCTTTTCAAGTGTGACGGAATAGATTAATATATAGAAAACTCTTATTATATTATATCACAGATATAGAGTAAAGACAAATAATAGAAATAAACACGAATTGAAAAAGAGAAAACTATAAAAATAAAACAGCTTAATAAAATGGTTTAAACAGGAAAAAAGTTATATTTACTAAAAAGTTTTTTTGTGTTAGAATATTAATGTAAAAAAGGAGATAAGATGTTTGCAGAGATTATAATTAATAGTAATGCTAAAGCTTTAAATAGAATATTTGACTATATAGTTCCAGATGATATGACAAAAACTATAAAAGTTGGCTCTAGAGTTTTTGTGCCTTTTGGTAATGGCAAAAAAATAGAAGATGGTTTTGTTATTAATTTAAAAAATGAATCTAATTTTGCAAACAAAGAAATTGCTAAAATTGAAGAAAAGACAAGCTTAAAAGAAGATAATATTATTTTAGCAAAGCTTATGTCAAGAAAATATTTTTGCAATATAGCAGATTGTATAAGATTAATGCTACCACCAGGAACAGGTAGTAGTAATTTGCAATCTAGAGCTAAAGAAAAAACAGGAAATTTTGTTTTCTTAAAAAAAGATGCAGATGAAATCGAATATTTAATAGAAAATCAAAAAATAAAAAGTGAGAAACATATTAGAGTATTAAGATTTTTAGAAAACAATGATGGTATATATATTTCAGATTTAGAGTTGCTTACAGATGTTAATAGAAGTATTTTTAAAACCTTAGAAAAAAATGGATATATCGAGATAATAGAAAAACAAATTGAAAGAAATCCTTTTACAAATAAAAATGTAAGAAAAGATGACTTTAAAATTTTGAATGAAGAACAAAAAAGGTGTTTTGACTCTATTAATTTTTGTATTCAAAATAATGAATTTTCAAAAAATTTAATTTATGGAATAACAGGTTCTGGTAAAACAGAAATCTATCTTCAGTTAATTAAAGAAGTTTTAGATAAAGGAAAAAGTTCAATCTTATTAGTGCCAGAAATTTCTCTTACACCTCAAATGGTTGATAGATTTTTAGCAAGATTTGGAGAGCAAATAGCTGTTTTACATAGTAAGTTATCTATTGGAGAAAGATATGATGAGTGGAAAAAAATAGAATCTGGAGAAAAAAAGATTGTTATTGGTGCAAGGTCAGCGATATTTGCACCAGTTAAAAATTTAGGAATTATAATTATAGATGAAGAACATGATATGTCATATAAATCTGATACTACACCTAGATATAATGCAAAAGAAATTGCTAAATATTTTGCTGAAAAAAATAATTGTCCTTTGGTTTTAGGAAGTGCAACACCAGATATATGTACAATGTATCAAGCAAGCAATAAAGATATTGCTTTACATACATTAACTAAAAGAGCAAATCAATCTAATCTTCCAAAAGTAGAGATTGTTGATCTTAGAAATGAACTTATAAATGGAAATAGATCTATGATAAGTTTAAAATTGCAAAAAGAAATAAAAAATAATTTAGAAAGAAAAAAGCAGACAATTTTATTTTTAAATAGAAGAGGATATTCTACTTTTATAATGTGTAGAGAATGTGGATATGTAGCTAAGTGTAAAAATTGCAATATCAGTCTAACATATCATATAAAAGAAAATAAATTAAAATGTCATTATTGCCGGATACGAAACAAATGCAATAAATATATGTCCAGAATGTGGTAGCAAGAAAGTAAAATATTTTGGAACTGGTACTCAGAAGTTGGAAGAAGAAATTCATAAACTTTTTCCAGAAGCAAGTACAATTAGAATGGATATTGATACAGTAAGTAAGAAAAATTCACATGAAGAAATTTTAAATAATTTTAAAAATGAAAATATAGATATTTTAATAGGAACACAAATGGTGGTAAAAGGACATCATTTTCCAAAAGTAACTTTAGTTGGTGTTATTGCTGCAGATAGTAGTTTAAATCTAGATGATTATAGAGCAGTAGAAAAAACATTTCAAACTTTAGTTCAAGTGGCAGGTAGATCAGGAAGAGAAGAAACAGGAAAGGTAATAATCCAAACATATAATCCTGATCATTATGCAATTATTGATAGTCAAAAGCAAGATTATGATTTATTTTATAATCAAGAAGTGTCATTAAGAAAAATGTTGAATTATCCGCCATTTTGCGATATAATAATTATTAGTTTTTCAGGAGAAAATCTAATAGAACTTCAAAAAATATGTAATTTAGTATATAAAAAAATAAATTCTGTTAATAATGAAAATATTATTATTTATAAACCAGTTCCATCACCAATAGACAAGATAAAAAATAAATATAGATGGAGAATAATAATAAAATGTAAAGTTTCAAATAGAATTTTGGATATAATAAATTATGGAATAGAAGATGAAAAAATAAAAAAATGTAAAAGTACAAGAATTATAGTGGATATAAATCCAAATACTATGAACTAGAAGGGGTAATATTATGGCTATTAGAAATTTAAGATATGAAAATGATGAAATTTTAAAAAAACGTGCAAAAGAAATTGATGTTATAGATGACAAAATTAGAGAATTAGCAGAAGACATGATGGAAACTATGCATAAATGGGATGGAGTTGGACTTGCGGGACCACAAGTTGGAGTGCTAAAAAGAATAATTGTTATTGACTTATATGAAGAGGGAACTCAGTTTATTCTTATAAATCCAGTTATAATAAAAGAAAAAGGAATACAAGAAGTTGATGAAGGATGTTTAAGTTTTCCAAATAAATTCGGAAAAGTTGACAGACCAAAAGAAGTTGTTGTAGAAGCTTTAGATATAGATGGAAAGAAAGTGAAATTAAAAGCTAAAGATTTTTTAGCACAAGCTTTATCACATGAGATAGATCATTTAAATGGTATTGTCTTTACAGAAAAAGTAAAACAAGGTACTTTAGAAATTATTACACCAAGTGAGAAAAAATAGAAAGGAAAATATAAATGAAAATCTTATTTATGGGAACACCAGATTTTGCAAAAGAATCTTTAGAGAAATTATACAATTCTGGTTATGAGATTTGTGGAGTTGTTACTACTCCTGATAGACCTTCTGGAAGAGGAATGAAAATAAATATTTCTCCAGTAAAAGAATATGCTTTAGAAAAAAAATTAAAAATTTTTCAACCAGAAAAAATAACAAATAATACAGAATTTAAAGATGAGATAAAAGTTTTAAATCCTGATTTAGTTTGTGTAGTTTCTTATGGTATAATTCTTCCAAAATCATTTTTGAAAATTCCAAGATTAGGGTGTATAAATGTTCATCCATCAATGCTTCCAAAATATAGAGGACCTGCTCCAATTCAATGGGCAATATTAAATGGAGATAAAAAAACAGGTGTAACAATAATGTATTTAAATGAAAAGATGGATGCTGGAGATATAATTACTCAAAAAGAAGTAGAAATAGATAGTGATGAAACAACAGGAGAACTTTGGAATAGATTATCTAAAATAGGAGCCGACTTATTAGTAGAAAGTGTTAAAAATATTGAGGCTGGAACAGCTAAAAGAACAGTTCAACCAGAAGAATTTACTTTAGCCCCAATGTTAAATAAGGATATGTCAAAAATAGATTGGAACCTTAAGACATCTATTGATATAAAAAATTTAGTAAGAGGATTAAATCCAATTATGGGAGCATTTTCTTTATTAAATGGCAAAAAAATTAAATTTTGGAAAGTACAAAATATATCAAAAGAAGAATTTTTAGAAATTTCTAAAAATTATGAACATTTAGATTTTAATAAAGCGATTTCTGGTACTGTGATTTTAGCAAATGAGAAAAAAGGTTTATATATCAAAACTCAAAATGATGGAATTATTTCAGTATTAGAAATTCAGGGTGAAAATTCTAAAAGAATGAATATAAATGATTTTTTAAGAGGTAATAAAATAGAACTTGGGCAAATATTTGAATAAACTAAAATTTAAGAAATGTTAAAATTTTGATTAAGTATATAAATTAAGTACAAATATTAATAATAAATTAATCTATTAAAAATACTTGTAAAAAAAGAATTATATTGATATACTTATTACGACAAAAACGTATAAAGGAGGTTTTGTTATGGAAGAAAATAATATGGATAATGAATTAATAGAAAAGTCAGAAGAAATTTCTGTAGAAGGAAATGATACAATAAAAATAGCAAATGAAGCTGTGGCAACTTATGCTGGAATAGCAGTTTCAGAGGTTTCTGGAGTATATGGAATGGCTGGAGGATTTGCTGGAATTACAGAAGCTTTAAGTGGAAAGAAGAACTTAGCAAAAGGAATAAAAGTTGATGTCGGAGAAAAAAGTGCAAAAATCGATGTAAATATTATAGTTGAATATGGAGCAAGAATACCAGATGTTGCTTTTGAAATCCAAACAAGAGTAAAAAAATCTGTTGAAAATATGACAGGATTAAAAGTTTTAGAAGTAAATGTTCATGTGCAAGGTGTTCATGCAATATCAGAAAAAGAAAGAGAAAATAACGAAGCAAAAAATGATTCAGAACCAAATGAATAAGTTGTTTATTATTGGAGGAAAACATGAAATTTTTAGATAAATTAGTTTTAAAAATATTTTCATTAATTATATTAATTATAGCTGTTGGAATAATTTTAATAATGACAGGAATTTTACCAATACAAGTTATTACAGAACAGATTTCATTTATTTTAAATGGAGAAAATAATATAAAAATTTTAATGGGTGTTTTAGCTGTATTAATGTTACTTGCAATAAAAGGTATATTTTTTACAAGCAAATCTGAAAATAAAGGAAAAGAAGGAATTGTTTTAGAAAATAATAGCGGAAAACTTGTTATTTCTAAAGAAAGTTTAGAAAATTTAATAGCAAGTGTTACAAAAGAAATTCCTGGAGCAGATACTGTAGCAAGTAAAACAGTAGTAGATAAGAATAAAAATTTAATTATTTATGTAACAGCTGTTGTTAGTAAAGATGTAATGATAAAAGATGTTTCTAATGAATTACAACAAAAAATTAAAGATGCAATGAGAAAAACAGCAGATTTAGAAGTAAAAGAGGTAAATATAAAAATTAAAAATATTACTTCTAAAAAGGTAAAAGGATTACCACCATCTATGACAGAAGAAAGTAATGAAAATTCTAATGATGAAGACAATAGAGTTGAAGAAAATAAAACAGGAGAGGAGTAATTAATATGAATGAAAATAATGACTCAAATGCAAATAACTTTTTTTCAAAATATGGTGGAGCAGTAATAGGAGGAATTATTGCTTTAGTATTATGCTTTACTGAAATATATAAATTATTAATAGCAATAGTAATAATTTTAGCAGGTATGTATATAGGAAACTATGTTCAAAAAAATAAATTAATGGTAAAAGAAAAATTAAAAGAATTTATAGACAAATTTTAGGAGGAAATGATGCAAAGATCTGCAATGAGAGAATTAGCTTTTAAATTAGTTTATGAAATTGAAGTTCAAAAAGAAAGTGAAGAAGATCAACTTGATATTTTTATTGAAAACAATGATATTCTTGATGAAAATGTAGTAGATTATTTAAAAGATATAAAAGATGGAATAAAAAATAATTCAGAAGAAATAAACAATTTAATAACTACTAATTTAAAGGATAATTGGAGCTTAAATAGAATTTCAAAAATAAATTTAAGTTTAATTAAATTAGCTATTTATGAAATGATATATAAAGCTTTACCTTATAAAGTTGCTATAAATGAAGTAGTTGAACTTGCCAAAAAATATGCTGATGAGTCAGCACCAGTATTTATTAATGGAATATTGGCAAGTGTTGTGAAAGAAAAGAATCTAGATGGAGAAATAAATGAAAATTAATCCAATTTCAGTATCAGAATTAAATAGATATATAAAAGATAGAGTAGCTGAAGATGAATTTTTAAATAGCGTATTTGTAAAAGGAGAAATTTCTAATTTTAAACATCATTATACAGGTCATATGTATTTTACTTTAAAAGATGAAAGCTCTCTTATAAAGTGTGTTATGTTTAAATCATCAACTGCTACTTTAAATTTTGTTCCAAAAGATGGAATGAAAGTCTTAGTATTAGGATCTGTTGCAGTATATGAAAGAGATGGAGTATATCAAATATACTGCAAAGCAATGCAAGAAGATGGAATGGGAAGCTTATATACAGCTTATGAAGAATTAAAAAGCAAACTCGAAAAAGAAGGTTTATTTGACGAAAATCATAAAAAGAAGATACCTTTTATGCCTAAAATAATAGGGGTTCTTACTTCTAATACTGGAGCTGTAATTAGAGATATAATTAATGTATCAACAAGAAGAAATCCAAATGTATATATTAGATTATTACCAGTACCAGTACAAGGTGCAGGAGCTGGAGAAAAAATAGCTAAAGCAATTAAAACTATGAATGACAAAAAATTATCAGATGTTATTATAGTAGCAAGAGGTGGAGGTTCTATTGAAGATTTATGGCCTTTTAATGAAGAAATTGTAGCTAGAGCAATTTACGAATCAGATATTCCTATAATTTCAGCAGTAGGACATGAAACAGACTTTACAATAGCAGATTTTGTGGCAGATTTAAGAGCTCCTACACCATCTGCAGCAGCTGAACTTACAGTTACAGATATATCTAAATTACAACAGAATATCTCATTATTTCAAAAAAGACTTAAAATGGCTTTAAATAGAAAAACAGAATTTATGAGACTAAGATATGAAAAATGTTTAAATTCTAGAGTTTTTAAAGATCCATTACAAAAAATTAATGAGTATTATATGCAAGTAGATAAATTTGTAAAGCAAATTGAAAATAGTAGTATAAAAAAATTGAAAGATTCTAAATTAGAAGCAGCTAAATTAATAACTAGATTAGATACTTTAAGTCCTTTAAAAACTTTAACTAGAGGATATTGTATAGCAGAAATTGACGGAAAAGCTATTACAAGTGTTAAGAATTTGAAAAAAGATATGGAAATTGATATAAGATTTCAAGATGGAAATTCAAAAGCAAAAGTAATATGATTTAAGGAGAGAAATTTATGAACAAAAAAATAAAGATTTTGATAATAATTATACTTATAATTCTTGTTTGTTTAATTTGTTTTTTTACTTTTAGAAATAGTAAAACAGAAGAAGTAAATGTTCCTGTAAATGAAACAAATGAAATATCAGAGAATATGAAAAATATAGTAGAAGAAAATGAAATTATATCTAATGAAGTGGAAGATAAAGTAAATTCTCAAGAGGAAACACAAACTAATCCAGTAACTCCAACAGATATAGTACCATCAAGTTCAGTTTATGAATCAAATACAGATGTTGGAACAACAGATAAAAAACAAGAAGCTATAGATCTTGTTAAAGAAAAATGGGGAGAAGATAGTTCTGTAACATTTAGATGTGATTCAGTAACAACTTCTGGAGAATATATAATTGCTGTAGTGTCACTTGAGACAGCTTCTGTAAGAAATTATTTTAAAGTAAATTTAGAAAGTAAAACTGTTACAGTTGATTATTAAGAGGTATTAAAATGAGTGAAAAAAAAGAGTTAAATTTTGAACAATTAATGGAAAAATTAGAAGATATAACTAATAAATTAGAAAAAGAACAATTATCTTTAGATGATTCTGTAAAATTATTTGAAGAAGGTATGAAAATTTCTAAAGAATGTAATACAAAATTAGAAGATGCTGAAAAAAGAATAACAATACTAATAAATGATAATGATGAAATAAAGGAGGAAAACTTCAATCCTGAAGAATAAGTAAGATATGAAAATCATTAATGAAATTTTTACTAATAAATGTGTAGTTGTACCACTTGTTTTATGGATTATAATACAGACTTTTAAAGTTATAACAGATTTAGTGATGAATAGAAGATTAAATGTAAAAAGAATTATAGGTGCTGGTGGAATGCCAAGTTCTCACTCAGCAGTTGTGTGTTCACTTGCTACATGTGTTGGTAAGGAATACGGGTTTAATTCTGGTATTTTTGCGATAGCATTAATAATGGCTTTTGTAGTTATGTATGATGCAGCAGGAATAAGAAGAGCAGCTGGAAAACAAGCTAGAATTTTAAATCATATTCTAGATACTCCGGGATTAACTCAAGTAGAAGTTCAAGATAGATTAATAGAAGCTTTAGGTCATACACCTATACAAGTGTTTGTGGGTGCGATTATAGGAATTATAGCAGGATTTGTGGTATAGCTAGTTTACAGATAGAAATAGAAGATAGAAGAAATAATATGAAAGAAGATAAGAAGATTAATAAAACAAATAATAAAATAAAAGATAATAAAAATTTGAAAAATAAAGTTTTTGTAATATTATGTTTTATTTTATATATGATTACAATAATTGGTATTTCGTTTTTTCATGAGGCATGGGAAGATGAAGCTCAAGCTTGGCTTATTGCAAGAGACTTAGATTTTTTACAAATAATTGGACAAATGAGATATGAAGGACATTCTTTTATGTGGCATTATCTATTAGCTTTTTTTGCTAAAAGTGGATTGCCATATATTTTTACTAATATATTAATGTTTATTTTTGCAGGAGCAATTTGCTTACTTGTTTTAATAAAAGCTCCTTTTAAGAAAATAACAAAAATATTAATTTTGTTTAGTTCAGTTTTTTTATATTATATGCCAATTATTTTGAGACCATATATCATAATCCCGCTAATGTTGATAATAATAAGTATATTGAATGAAAAGCCTGAGAAATATCCAATAGCTTATGGGATATGTATTGCAATATTAAGTAATGCACATATAATTGTTTTAGGACTTGCCATAGTAATATATATGTTTTACTTAAAAGAAGAACTTTTTGATAAGTTTCATACAAATTCAAAAAAGCAAAATTATAAATTAATAATTGGAGCAATTATTGCATTTTCTGCAATTCTTTTGGTTGTGATAATAGCAATTATGGGATATATTTTTTCTATTGCAGCAACTCATGGTTCAGATCAAATTATAAGTATTTTATATAGAGCAGTTGATTTTGGAAAAAATTTGTCTAGAGTATTATTTGGTTTAGATAAAAATACAACTTTTATTATATTATTAGAAATTTTATTTTTCAGTTATTTAATTATAAAATCATTAAAAATAAATAAAAAACAAGGAATTATTTTTATTAGCGCATTAATATTTTATTTATATGTTCAATTAACTATTTTTGGAATTTACACAGACCAAAGAACTGCATTAATATATGTTTTTATATTATTTTTGTCTTGGAACATGGCAAGCCTCTCAGAAAATAAGACGACTATTTTTGAAATACTATTAATTATAATTACAGTATTAGGGTTACCAAATACAATTAATGTAATTTACCAAGATATTAAATATCCTTATAATGATTCAAAAGCTGTTGCAACTTATATAGAAGAAAATATAGAAGAAGGTAGCATATTTATTACAGTAAACTGGGATTCTATATCATCTGCGGAAGTATATTTGTCAGGAAAAGATTATAAATTTTATGATGCCACAGATTGTATATTTATGACATACGCTACTTGGAATAAATTTTTAGATAAAAAAGGTGAAGACTATCTAGAAAATGCTATAAATAAATTAAAAGAAGAAACAGATAAAAAGCTTTATGTACTAAATTTAATATCAGAAGAATCAGATATTATGGACTTAAGTTCTTTTGAAAAATCTCAAGATAGATTAAAACTTATATACTCTACTAATGAAAAATGTCTGGCAAGAAAGGCATATTTGTATGAAATTATAAAATAGGAGGTATTATTATGACTGATATTGAAATTGCAAGAAGTGTAAAGCTAGAAAAAATAACAGATGTAGCTAAAAAATATGGTATTACAGAAGATGATCTTGAAGTATATGGAAAGTATAAAGCTAAGATTTCTAGAGAATTTATCAATAAGATGAAAAAAGAAAAAGATGGAAAGCTTGTACTTGTTACTGCAATAAATCCAACACCATTAGGAGAAGGAAAAACTACTGTCGCAATAGGATTATCAGATGCGTTAAATCTTATAGGAAAAAAGTCAGTTTTAGCTTTAAGAGAACCTTCTTTAGGTCCTGTATTTGGTATAAAAGGTGGAGCTACAGGTGGTGGATATTCTCAAGTTGCACCAATGGAAGATATTAATTTACACTTTACAGGAGATATTCATGCTATAACTTCTGCAAATAATTTATTATCAGCCATGATTGATAATCATATTTATTATGGAAATAAATTAAAATTTAAAAAAGTTATTTGGAAGAGATGTGTAGACTTAAATGATAGAAGTTTAAGAGAAGTTGAAATTGGACTTTCAAAAGAAAAAAATATGGTTCCAAGAAAAGATGGCTTTGATATTTCTGTTGCTTCTGAAATTATGGCAATTTTTTGCCTAGCAGAAGATTTAAAAGATTTAGAAAGAAGATTAGGAAATATAATTGTTGGATACAATGAAGATGATAATCCTATTTTCGCAAGAGATTTAAATGCAGAGGGAGCTTTAACAGTTTTACTAAAAGATGCAATTAATCCTAACATTGTACAAACTCTAAAGCATAATTTAGCAATAGTTCATGGTGGTCCATTTGCAAATATTGCTCATGGATGTAATAGTGTGATAGCAACAAGATTAGCTTTAAAACTTGGAGATTTTGTTATTACAGAGGCTGGTTTTGGAGCAGATTTAGGGGCAGAAAAATTTGTAAATATAAAATGTAGAAAAGCAAAATTAAATCCTTCAGCAGCAGTCTGTGTAGCAACTTTAAAAGCTCTAAAATATCATGGAGGAGCAAAAAAAGATGAATGTTCTGAAGAAAATATTGAAGCTTTAGAAATTGGAATTGAAAATTTATTAAGACATGTTGATAATATTAAAAATAAATATGGATTAACACCTATTGTTGCAATAAATAAATATCACTCTGATACAGAAAAAGAAATTAAATTTTTAGAAGATAAATTAAGAGAAAAAGATATCAAATTAAGTGTTACAGATGTATGGGGCAAAGGTGGAGAAGGAGCAATAGATTTAGCAGAAAAAATTGTTAAACTTGTTGAGACTAAAAATAAAATAAATTTTGTATATAAAGATGAGGACAAAATTAAAGAAAAAATTGAAAAAGTTGCAGAAGAAATTTATGGTGCAAGTGGAGTTGAATATACAGAAGAAGCAGAAGAACAAATTTTACAAATTGAAAAACTTGGATATGGAAATTATCCAGTTTGTATAGCAAAAACACAATATTCTTTTTCAGACAATGCTAAAAACTTATTATGTGATGAGCCTTTTAAGATAACAATAAAAGAAGTTGTTGTAAAAAATGGTGCAGAATTTGTTGTTGTGAAAACTGGTAAAATTTTTACAATGCCAGGATTGCCAAGTGTTCCAGCAGCAGAAAAAATAAGATTAGATGAAAATGAAGATATTGTAGGTATTTTCTAAAATGATAAATTTGTACATATCAAATAAATATAATTAAATAGTAGATAATACTAGGAAAATTAAAAGAATTTTCCTAGTATTTATAAAAAAAGAAACCTTTTTTACAAGGCTTCTTTTTTTTATTTATTGGTTTTTCCTTCATCAAAAGCACTAGATAATATTTTTGGTATTGCTACAAAAAGTTTATAAAAAGCTAATTTTACTTTTTTCTTAAACATATAAAATTTACCTAAACTTCTTGGACTTACTAAGAAATCATCTTGACCATCAATTTCAATTAATGCTGTTTCTTCATTCTTTCCATTTTCATCTGTGTTTAAAACATCTATTAAAGGAGCTTCTAAATCAAGTTCTGTTTCTATATTTATATCATTTATAGGTATGTTATTATCAGTTTCTGGTACATTTTGTTCTTGTATACTTTGAGAAACAATTTCTGAAGGTTTAATTTCTGATTCTTGAGCTTCGTTTTGAGCATTGATATATAAATTGTTTATTAAATTATCTATAGAATTATCAATATTTTTATCTAATTCATTATCAGAAATTTCAGAATCTGCTTCTTTATTAATATTATCTAGAACATTATTTGCATTAGTTTCGGTTTTAATTTCATTTTCAAA
The DNA here is from genome assembly GCA_902492015.1 of uncultured Eubacteriales bacterium. Taxonomy (GTDB): domain Bacteria; phylum Bacillota; class Clostridia; order TANB77; family CAG-508; genus Scatovivens. Next base: position 58,823 of record CABUJR010000002.1, read on the forward strand.
GTTAACAAGATTTTCATTAACAATATTATCTATTTTTTGTTCTTCAATATCATTTTCTTGTTTATTAGCTTCTAATTCATTTTTAAAATTTTCTATAGAAGAAATATTTTCTTCTTCAAAAGTAGAAGATTTAACTATTGGAGATAATATTTCGTCAATTAAATTATCCATATCAAATTCAGCAACTTTTTCGGTTTCAGCTTGATTTTCAGATAAAATATTTGTTAATAATTCTTGTTTGTTTTCAGTAATGTTAGTACTAGAATTACTTTCTTCTGTTTTTTCTCCATTATATATATCATTAAAAATATTTTCTATATCATTATTTAATTCTGGTTCTTCTACACTATTTACTATAGTATCTTCTATTGAAACAGGTTCATTTTTTTCAACTTCAACAGAAAATTCTATATTTTCACTTTGTTTTACTCCTGGGTTTATACTTACATCTTCTTTTGTAACTATTTCATTTTCATCAACTATTTTAAGAATTGTATTATCTGATTTTGAAATATCTTTCTCGAAAAGATTTGTTAATATTTCATTAATAACATTTTCGTTTATAATAAATTTTTCTTCAACTTGAGGTTCTTCTGAAATAGGAGATGTATAATTTTGATAATTGTTATTATCCCATTCGTAATTAGAGTTTCTAAAACAGAAATTAAATTTATCATAGTTTAATAAATTAATTTCCACAGCAAATCCATTTTCAGTTTTTTCCATTAATTTTTCAGTTGTGTGATGCCATTCATCATTATATCCATATACGATAGTTACAGAATCAGAATTATTTTTAAATAAGTTTCCTGAATATGTAATATTAACTTTGTTGTTTTGAAATAAATCACCACTGAATTTTATATCAGCATAATTACTCATAACTAGACACTCCTATACCCATTTATTAAATGTATTATAATAATAAACTAAATTTTTTTCAAGGTATAATTTGTAATTATATGTTACATTTTTGTAACAAAAATCGAAAAATGAATTATAGATGATTTTGGTATAAATTATTTTTATTGGTAAACAATAGAAATAATAAGAAAGGAGAGTTTTATGAAAATTAGAAATTTAGTTATAATTTTTTTAATAATAGTATTTTTAATAGGAGCATATTTTCCAGTAAGTTATGCATTATCTAAGTATGGTTCAAGAGGAGAGGAAGTGAAAAAAATTCAAACAAAATTAAAACAATGGGGATATTATTCAGGTAATGTTGATGGCATTTTTGGAACTGAAACTTTTAATGCTGTAAAAAAATTTCAACAGAAAAATGGATTAACTGTAGATGGAATTGTTGGAGAGAAAACATTACAAGCATTAGGGATAACTTCTAATTCTAATAGTAGTAATAGTTCTAGTAGTAATAATACAGATTTAAATTTATTAAGTAGAGTAGTTTATGGAGAAGCAAGAGGTGAGCCGTATAAAGGAATGGTTGCAGTTGCGGCTTCTGTTTTAAATAGAGTTGCTGATTCTAGATTTCCTAATACTATTGCTGGTGTTGTTTATCAATCAGGAGCGTATACATGTGTTTCTGACGGACAAATAAACTTAGAACCAGATGAAACTGCAAGAAAAGCAGCACAAGATGCAATAAACGGCTGGGATCCAACTTCTGGTTGTATTTATTATTTTAATCCAGATACTGCAACTTCAAGTTGGATATGGAGTAGACCTCAAGTATTAACAATCGGAAAACATATTTTTTGTAAATAACAGAAAAAACCAAAAGTCACTAAATTTTAAAGGTGATTTTTGGTTTTTTTATATAAAGATTTTTCAAAATATTGTAACTAACTTTTATTCTAAGTTTTATTTGACAAAATCGTAACATATTGGTAATATATATATGAAAAAAATGGAGGAAAACAAGAATGCTTTATCCAAAATTGTATTGCAGAAGAGTGACAGATATAACACCAGAATTTTTGAAAAAAAATAATATAAAAGGGTTAATTTTAGATGTAGATAATACACTTTTAGATTTTGATTTAAATATAATAGATGGACTAAAACAATGGCATGAAAATATGAAAAAAAATAATATAAAGTGTATGATTTTATCAAATAGCAATAAAGAGAAAAAAATAAAAATGGTTGCAGAACTAATAGAAGTTCCATTTATAAAATTTGCTACTAAACCTTTAAAAAGAGGTTTTAAAATGGCACAAAAAAAGTTGGAGCTTCCAAATGAAAACATAGCAGTTGTAGGAGACCAGATTTTTACAGATGTTATTGGAGCAAATAGGTCAAATATGTTTTCAATATTAGTAGAGCCAATTGCTGAAAAAGATTTATGGATGACCAGATTTAAAAGACCAATAGAAAACTTAATTATAAAAAAATATTTGAAAAAAGTAGGTAAGGAAAACTAAAGAAGATGTATTTTAATGACGTATCTATAATAATTTATGTAATAATAGGAATACTAGGGTTAATAGTGGGGAAAATAGTTGCATGGTGCGACATAAGAATTCCAGAAAATAAAAAAGTTTTTAGTAAGGAATTTTTTAAAGAAAATAAATTAGGACTAAAAAATAATTATATATTTATGATAATTACAGCATTTATATATATATGCTTGTTATATAAATTTGGAATACACAAAAATGATATATTTAAAAATTTGGATTTAATAAAATTCTTAATTTTAGCACCTATGCTTATTTTAGCTTTTTCTATAGATGTGAAACACAGAATAATACCAAATAGATTAAACTTAACTATTTTTGAAGTTGGAATAGTAATTAGTTTTATTTATGGTATTACAAATGTTAATATGGCAAAAGACTATATTTTAGGCATGATAGTTGGTGCAGCAATTTTTGGAGTTATAACAATTTTAGGTTGGATAATTTCTGGAAAAGAAGCTATGGGACTTGGAGATGTTAAATTCATAAGTGCTTTAGGACTTTATTTTGGAACTAGTACAATTTCTGAAATATCTTTACTCGCTTTTTGCATTGCAGCGGTTTGTTCTATAGTAATTTTACTTATTAGACTTTTAATTTTAAAATCAAATGATGAATATGTAGCATTTGGACCTTTTATGGTTATTGCTGCCTTTGCATGTATATTTTTGCCAAGTAATTTTGTTTTTGATACATTTTTGGCATTTTGCAAAGTATTAGGAGACAAAATATCATTATTTTAAAAAATAGAAAGGATTGAAGTCTATGAATATAAAAATTAAATGGCTTAGAAATCAATTATTATCTTTAAAATTAGATGGGATGATTGTTTCCAATCCAGTGAATGTTAGATATTTAACAGGACTTTCAGAAGAGGGGATATTAATACTTGCACCAAAGGAGAATATTTTCGTTACAGATAGTAGATATATAGAAAGTGTGAATAGAAAATTAACAATAGATGATGAAATTATTGCTTATGATAGTAGAAATCTTAATAAATATGATTATGAAGCAATTTTTATGCTTTGTAATAATGTAGGTTTTGAAGAAAAATATGTTACTTATGAAAAATATCAAAAATATTTGCAAACTTATCAAGTTAATTTAGTAGAGACAGATGGTTTAATAGAAAATCAAAGAATTGTTAAAGAGAAACAAGAAATAGAATTGATTAAAAAAGCTTGTGAAATTACAGATAAAACTTTTGAATATATAATAAGAAACATAAAAGAAGGAATGACAGAAAAAGAAGTCGCATTTGAAATCGAAAAATATATGATTTTAAATGGTGCTGATGGTTTAGCTTTTGATTCAATAGTAGCTTTTGGTGAAAACAGTTCTATGCCGCATGCTGTTCCAACAGACAGAAAAATTCAAAAAGGTGATATAATACAATTTGACATTGGAGCTAAATATAAAGGATTTTGCGCAGATTTATCAAGAGTAGTTTTTGTAGAAGAATTAAAAGAAGAATATAAAGAAATTTATGAGTTCGTACTTTCAGAACAAAAAAGAATAAGTTCTACTCTTAAAGATGGTTCTAATATAAAAACAGTAATAAAAGATAGAGAAACAGAATATAAATTAAAAAATTATTCAATCTTACATGCTTTTGGGCATGGTGTAGGTCTTGAAATACACGAACTTCCAACTTTATTATCTAAACAAGATAATATTTTAAAAGAAAATGCTGTTATAGCTATAGAACCAGGAGTATATGTTCCTGGAAAATTTGGAATAAGAATAGAAGATACTTTTGTGGTTGAAAAAAATGAATGTTTAAATTTAACTAATTCTAAGAAAGATTTTACTGTAATAAAATTAGCGCAATAATTAGCACAATATTAGTGTAATAAATATTAGTGTATAATTAACTTTGGTTAAAGTATTGATTAATATGTTAATTTATGGTAATATATTAATGATTGAAATAAAAAATTGAAAAGGAGAAATTTTTATGGCAGACGTATATATGGCAGGAGATTTAAGAAATAACACAACTTTTGAATTAGATGGAAATGTTTTTAAAGTTGTAGAATTTCAACATGTTAAACCAGGAAAAGGAGCAGCTTTTGTTAGAGTAAAAATGAAAAATGTTATAACAGGAGCAGTTATTGAAAGAACATTTAATCCATCTGAAAAATTACAAGGTGCAGAAATAGAAAAAAGAGAAATGCAATATTTATATAATGATTCAGGATTATATTATTTAATGGATAATGAAACTTATGAACAAATACCATTAAATGAAGAACAATTAGGTGATGCATTGAAATATATAAAAGAAAATATGAATGTAACAGTATTATCTTTTAAAGGTAAAGTATTTAATGTTGAACCACCTATGTTTGTTGAACTTGAAGTTACATATACAGAACCAGGATTTAGTGGAAATACAACAACAACTTCAGGAAAACCAGCTACATTAGAAAATGGATTAGAAATTTCTGTACCATTATTCGTAGAAATTGGTGATGTTGTTAGAATTGATACTAGAACAGGTTTATACATGGAAAGAATTTAATTAAAAAAATTCAAAGGATTGACGGCAATGCCGTCTTTTTTTATAGTCAAATGCAAGTGTGCACCAGTTGTAGCACCATTTGTTGGATTTCCTGAAGAATCGTGATATGGATTATTCGGAATATTATAAACATACTTTGGACCAACACTTGAGATTATATCACCAGAGTTAACAAAATCTCCAATAGAAACTATAAAATCAGGAGAAACATGTGAATAAGATGTTATTATATTATTATTTTGAATTTGGAGTGTATAGCCATTAGCACCATTAAAACCAGTATATATAACTTGTCCAGAAATAATAGAAAGGATACTAGTTCCAGTAGGTGCAGCAATATCTATTCCGGAGTGATTTGATGAGGCACCACTTGTTGGAGTATTTCTATTTCCAAATCCAGAAGTAATTGTATGATAACCGAGGTGTTGGCCAAATAAAATCGGAATTAGAAAAAAAATATATATTATTTTCTTCAGTAAAATTACTTGAAGCCTTACTTGCATTTTCATAGAAAATTATGAGACATGAAAAGATTATTATCAAAAACAAAAAGATATAAAAAAATTTAAAAAAATTAATATAAAAGACCTCCTTCATGAATTAAAATTTTACTAAAATAATCATATTGGGTTCTAGTGTCAGAATTTATGAAATAAAACTTTTATACAATATTTGACAAGCTTTTATATAAATTAAGAAGTTTAAAAGAATTTATTATTATAAAAAAACAAGCTAATATAAATTAGCTTGTTTTTTGGCAGGGGTAGTAGGATTCGAACCCACACAGGCGGTTTTGGAGACCGATGTGCTACCATTGACACTATACCCCTATATGAAATTGACAATAAATATAATAACATAAGTGAAAAAAGAATTCAAGCAATTTTTTTAAAATATTGATAAATTTTAATAAAAAAAGAAATCAAATTGTAACATAAAAAAGTATTGCAAATGCAAAAATTAAATGGTATACTATCTACAGTATTATTTTTTGAATAAAAGAAAGGGGAAAATAATGAGAAAATTATCAAAAGTATTAGTTATGGCAGTTGTAGTTTTAGCTGTAATTACAATGTCTATGAATGTTAATGCTTCTACACAAGCATTAAAAGATTATGTTGGAGATATTCATAATATAAATGGAATGACATTTGAACTAACAAATAATCAAAAAACAGCAGTTTTAAATTATATATCAGGTTTAAGTGATGCTACAGCAGCTAGTGTTCAAGCTAAAATAGCACAAGCTGAAAACTTAATAAGAGAAACAGGAGCAACAAGCTTATCACAAATTAGTTTAGAAACAAAAGAAACTGTATTATCACTTGCAAAATCAGCAGCTCAAGAAGCTGGTTTAACACTTACTGTTAATACAACAGCTAAAACATTTACATTAACAAAAGTTGATGGATCTGTTTTAACATCTGGATCATATACATCATTAATTGGTAATGTAGGATCAGCACCTGCAGGATCATCAAGTAATGGTGGAACAACTACAACAGCTGGATCAACATTATTATATACAGGATCAAACTATGCTGTATATGCAGTAGCAGTTTTAGCAATAGTTGCCGTTGCAATAGTTGTTAAAAAAAGAGCATAATAATTGAGTAAAAGAGTATTGAAAATATTAAAAGCAGCTATTTTTTCATTAATAGTTGCTTTTTTGTTTGTAGTATTAATTAGTGGTGCATTTGTAGTTTTTGGTAAAGAAAAATTCGAATTGGCAACTTACCTATTGCAAATGATAACTGTTAATGAAGAACAAACTCAAGAACTTGAACCAGTATTAGAAAATGGTGTTTTAATAAATTATCCATTATATGGTAACAAATATGCAGATATAAAAATTGAAAGTATAAATTTGAATTTACCAGTGTATTATGGAGCAAATTATACAATTTTAAAAAGTGGTATAGCACATGATGAAAGATCTTTTTTTCCAGGTGAAGGTGGAAGTGTAATCATGGCAGGACATAATTTTAAAACTTTTTTGGCAAATTTACCTGAAGCAGAAATTGGTGATATTATTACTTTAGAAACAACTTATGGTACTTTTAATTATGAGATTTATGATACTAAAATTGTTAAGGAAACAGATGTTGATGAAGTGCCTATTCAAAATGAAAAAGAAATATTAATGTTATATACTTGCTGGCCAATAAATAATATAGGACATGCTTCTCAAAGATATGTTGTATATGCAAGTTTGGTTCAAGAATAGGAGAATAGTTATGAAAGTATTTAAAACAATTTTAAATATAATATTATCTTTTTTGTTAATAATATTAATAGCAATTACAATATTAATAAATATATTGCAAAATAAAATTTTAAACAAAGATTATATTTTTGCTAAAATGGAAGAAAATCAAGTTTATCTACAAGTTTCAAGAGAAGTAGATAGTGGTTTTGAAAAATATATTTATCAATCAGGATTACCAGAAGATATTATAAAAGATTTATACACTGAAGATATTATAAAAAATGATGTAAATTCGTTTATAAATGCTCTTTATGACGGAACAGAAATACAAATTAGCGATGCGGTTATTAGGGAGACTTTAGATAATAAGATAAATGAATATTTAGTTTCAGAAAATAAAACTCTTAATGAACAAGGAAGAAAAAATGTTGAAAAATTTGAAGATTTAATTGTTAGTGAATATAAAAGTAATGTTAATGCTTATGGTTCTTTATATGAGACTGGTCATGAATTTTTAGAGAAACTAGAACAAATAGTTCAAAAAGTAAAGTTCATACCAATTATTTTGATAATTGTTTTTGTTATTTTATTAGTAATAAATAATTTAAAAAATTTGCTTTTAGCAATTAATTATGCTTGCATAAGTCTATTAAGTTTAGGAGTTTTAATAAAATTAGGGGTTAATATAATTTTCTCAAAAATAAATATAGATAATATTCTTTTGATAACTAAAGCATTAAGCAATTTAATAATAAATATATCTAAAGAGATTTTATATATTTGTTCAGATTATGCAACTTTATTTATAGTAGTAGGTATAGTAGGAATATTGATATATGCTATAGCTGATAATGTAAAAAAGGTAGAATCTGTAAGAGAACCAAGGGTGAAAAGAAGAAAAAGAAGTTCTAAAAAATAAAGAATATACTATTTACAAAAAAAGAAATATAAAATAAAATATTTATGAAATAATATTTATTACTAGAACAAAAATGTGGACATTTACATAAAATTTTGTTTTTGAATTATCATAATGTACACTTTTATTCTAAATTCGAAAAGAAACTTTAGGAGGAGTATAAATTGGAGGGAAATAAAAGAGTATCTGTACTATTTATTTTTCTTATAGTATTAATTATTGTATTTATTGCAAATATTGTTAATTCATTTAAAAAACCAGAATCTGAAAATAAGGCAATAGAAAAAAACATACTAAATGACAATAATCAAATTGCAGGAGAAATATCTGATTTCAAAATTATTTCAAGTTCTGAAAACGAGGAAATGGAGCATTTTTTTACTGAATATGCTAAACTTCAAGATATAGATTTAGAAATAGAATATGCAGAAAATAAAGATATAGTTGAAATGTTAAATTCAGGAGAAAAATATGATGCAGTTTGGATGTCTGATTCTATATGGCTTAATATGTTAGAAGATACAGTACATATTGAAGATTCCAAATCTACAAGTGTAAATCCTATTGTACTAGCAATAAAAAAAGACATTGTAGAAGAACTAAATTTAAATGAAAATGATATTTATTCTAAAGATATTATAGAAAAAATAAAAGAAGGAAGTTTAAGTATTTGTATGGCAGATGCTACTCAAACCAATACTGGAATTTCTACATATTTATATTTTATTTCAATAATTTCTGGTACTCCTGGAGTATTAAAAAGCGAATATTTAGAAAATAAAGATGTAAAAAATGAACTAGTTTCAATTTTTAAAGAGATAGAAGAGACAAGTAGTGAAAGTGTTTTAGAAAAACTATTTTTAAATGGAGATTATGATGGTATTATTACTTATGAATCATCAATAATAAGTATAAATCAAGAGCTAGAAAATAATAATCAAGAAACAGTATATGCTTTATATCCAAAAGATGGAGTTTATGTTTCAGATTCTCCATTTGCATATATAGATAATGAAGATAGTCAAAAAAAAGCAGTTTTTGATAAATTGCAAAATTATATATTAAGTAATAATGGACAACAATTTATTTCATCTAATGGAAGAAGAGCTTGGTATGGAGGAAATAGTAATTCAACAAATACAAATATATTTAGAACAAGTTGGGGAATAGATATAAAAAAAGATATTACTTCAATTAATTTTCAAGATGTAGAAACAATGCGTAAAGCTATAGAATTATACCAGTCTGATTTAGCTCAAGAAATAGAAAATGCTAAAAAAGTAAAAAATAGTGAAATAGAAAATGATGATATAGAAAGTATAGAAAATAATAATGTAGAAAATCTAGAAAATAACGACCTAGAAAGTAACGATATAGAGTATGATGAAAATACAAATTATTTAGGGAGTACAGAAGAAGAAATATTGAATTCTCTAATGAAAGAAATGAGGGATATATTTAATGAAGAAACGTAGTATAAGCTATAAAGGAACTGTTTTGTCAGCAATATTAGGGGGAGCATTTTTTACTGTTCCATATTTGTTTCTAGAAATACCAATATTATATTCACTTGGAATGGCAGTGGTGGCGTTTGGGGCTGGAAATTTATTATTTTCAGAGCCTGAAAATAAAATAATAGATATAAGTAATGAGCCAAAAAAGAATATAAATGATATTTTAGATTTAGCAAGAAAGCAAAATGCTCAAATATATGCTGTTATGAATAAAGTAGAAGATGATAAATTGATAGATGATTTAAAAGAAGTACATGAAACTGTTACAAAAATAATAGATACTATCGAGAAAAATCCTGAAAAGTTAGATAAGGCACAAACTTTCTTTAATTATTATTTACCTGTTACATTGAAAATAATGATAAAATACGATGATATAGAAAATCAAGAATTGATAAGTGATGAGAGTAAAAAAATTATGGATTCAACAGAAGACATGATATCAAAAATAAGCAAATCTTTTAAAATGCAACTTGCTAGTTTATATGAGTCTGATATAATAGATACAGATGCTGAAATAAAGGTATTCAATTCTATGCTTAATTCAGATGGTTTTAATCCTAATGATGATTTTGATTTAAAATAAGGAGGGACTAGTTTGAAAAAAAGACTTTTAGGAATTATTATATTAATTCTACTTGTTGGTGGAGCTATTTTCATAAAATCTTTTTTAAATCAAAATGAAGTATCTGAGAAAAATTTATCTAGCTTAGAGGGAGACGAAAGAAAAGAAGTAAAAATAGCTAATTTAAGTGATGAAGAATTTTTTTTAGATGAAAAAATTAAAGAAATAATGAACTTAAAATATAATTTTGATGTAAATTATGAAGAATTATCTAATGAAGAATCAAGTAGTTTATTTTTAAATAACGAGAATTTAGATTATGATTTAATATTTTCTAAAAAAGATATTTTGAATAATTTAGAATTAGAAAATTCTGAAGAAAATAGTAATACTTTTTCTTATGAAAATATATTAAGCACACCATTAGTAATTTATAGTTGGGATGAAGTTGTAGATGTTTTAATTAATGAAGATATTGTTAATGAAAAAGATGAAGTTTATTATATTACAGATATGAATAAATTAATAAACTATATATTAGAAGAAAAAAAGTGGTCTGATTTAGGTCTAGACAAAATATATGGAAATATTAATATAATTTCGGCAGATCCAACTAATACTTCTTCAGGCGCTAGTTATTATGGCTTGTTACTATCTGCAATGAGCAAAGAAGCTTCGAATATTGAAGATAATTTCCCTAAGTTAAAACAAATTTATGATAAATCAGGATATATGAGTAGTAATGAAGAAAATTTATTTGATAGATATGTAAGATTTGGAATGACAGCTGTTCCAATGTTTGTTGATTATGAAAAAAACATAATTAAATTTGCAAATTCAAATTCTGATGCATATAAACAAATAGAATCTAAGATTAGAATATTATATCCATCACAAACAATTTTTGAGGAATTTACTTTAGAAAGTTCTACAGAAAATGGAGATAATTTTAAAAATGTGTTTTTAGATTCAGAATTTCAAAAAATAGTTTTAGAAAAATTTGGACTAAGAAATAAAAATGAAAATACTGAAGTTTCAGATATTAAATGGATTCAAAAAGATATGCCAGAGATTTGTCAAATTTTAGATAGTAATACATATCAAGAACTAATTTCTTATTTGAATGAAAACAAATAATAAAGTGATTACAATTTTTTAAATATACTAATGATATTAATTTTAAGGAGGAAAAAATAATGAGTGATACTGCTGCTTTAGAATTGAAAATTGAACCTAAAGTTGAAAAAGAAAAAATTGAAAAAGAAATATTAGAAGGAGAAAAAGTAACTGAGGAAAAAGTAGAAAATTCTTTAAATTATGATTTATTATCAAATGAAGAAAAAGAGGCTATTGATGAATTTTGTGAAAAAGTAGATTTAACAGATACAACACAAGTTTTACAATATGGAGCTTCTGCTCAAAATAAAATATCAACATTTTCTGATGGAGTATTACAAAGTGTAAAAACTAAGAGCACAGGAGAAGTAGGAGATTTATTATCAGATTTAGTAGTTCAAGTAAAAGAATTTGATACAGATATTCCTTCTAGTTTAAATCCAAAAGGATTATATGGTTTATTTTTTAATGCAAAAAAACAAATAGAAAAGATGATAGTAAAATTTAGTAAAGTAGAAACTAATGTAAGTAAAATTGAGAAACAATTAGAAACTCAAAAAATTAAAATTCTAAAAGATATTACTATTTTTGATACTATGTATGAAAAAAATTTAGAGTATTTTAAAGAGTTATCTTTGTATATTATAGCAGGAGAAAAGAAGCTAGATGAGTTAAGAAATGTAACTTTACCAGAACTACAAAAAGCTGCTGAAGCTTCAGGAGAGCAAGCTGATATACAAAAAGTAAATGATATGGTAAATATAATAAATAGATTTGAAAAGAAAATTTACGAACTAAAAACAACAAGAATTATTTCAATTCAAATGGCTCCACAAATAAGATTGATTCAAAATAATGATAGTGAATTAGTAGAAAAAATTCAAAATTCACTTATAAATACAATACCTCTTTGGAAGAATCAAATTGTAATAGCTTTAGGTTTAGCAAATGCAAAAGGAGCATTAGACATACAAAAAGCAGTTACAAATACAACAAATGAGATGCTTCAGAAAAATAGTGAAATGTTAAAACAAGGAACTATTGAAATTGCTGAAGAATCAGAACAATCAACAGTAAGTGTTGAAACACTTCAAAAAACTAATAAAGATATTATTGAGACATTAGATAAAGTGCTTGAAATTCATGAAAGTGGAAGAACTAAAAGAATAGAAGCAGAAAAAGAACTTTTAAATATTGAAAAAGAATTAAAAGATAAAATGTTAGAAATAAAAGTAAATAATTCTGAAAATCAAACAGAAAGTGAAAACAAATAATAAAAAAATCCCAAGTCAAATAAAAGGCTTGGGATTTTTTTAAGAAATTAATTTTAAAATGTTGTTAACAAGTTGCTACAAATAATAATTATGAAATCTTTAAATTAAATTTTAATAAAAATTAATTAATACAGTAAATGGCAAAAGAAAACCTATTAAAGCAATAAAAATAATTGTCATACCACCATTTCTATTTTTTCTTGATTTTATTTCATATATTGCATAAAAAAGTGTTTTTAAAAAGCAATATAATATAAATAATATAGCAATAAATTTCATAAAAAACCTTTCTTTATTTTTATTTTCTATTAAATAAATTACTTGAGTTTAAACTAGTTTTAACAGTAATGTCAAAAAATGAGTCTTTGAAGATTTCATCCCAATGTATTTTATTAAATTCTTCTGTTGTTAAAAATTCTGCTTCTAAAATTCCTTTAAATCCAACAACATCAGAATCATAATTTTTTGTGATGTCATATAAATAACTTTTTAATTGTTTTTCTAAATATTCATTAACTGCTTTTTCTAGTTTCTCAATATTATTAGAATCTATATAATTAAAAATATTACCTGAACTGCGAATATTTCCTTCTGGATAAATTGTTACTGAGATAAATGGACTACCATTAATTATATCAATTTCTATATCTGTATTTTTGTACAAACTTAATTCTAAGTCTACATCTTCTATTTCATTGAAAGGATTTTTAATAGTTATAATACAAGATTTTAATTCATTTGTAAGGATAAGATGAGAGATTGAACCTAAAATATCAACATGTCCAACCATTGTTTCATCTTTAAAAATAGCTAATCCATTTGCTTGTATAGTATCTCCTGTTACTGTCATATAAATTGTTGTTGGTTCAAAATAATCATTGTGCAATTCTTGAAAAAATGTACCAAAAGTAGATTGTATAGTAAATCCTGTATTTTCTGAGGAAGGGATAAGAGAGTCAAATAATCTTGAAGAAAATACTTCTCCAGAATTTTGGACTTTATCTAAAACATCATAAGCTGATTGGGAACTAACAATTAATTTACAAGTATCTCTTAGTTCTGTATTGTTACTTAAAGTATTAAAAAATGTTTTTATACCTTCTGTTGCAAGTTCTTCAGATATAACAACTGCAGCACAATGAGATAGATTTAATTGTTTGCTTAGAAAATTGTTAAAAATATTAATTCCTTCATCTATAGTTTTAGCTTCAACAGTGTATATTTTATAATTACTAGATTGAGAAGAGCTTGAGCTACTACTACTTTCATTACTAGAAGTTGATGGAATTTGAATACTAATAGATAATAATCCATTGTCAGATTTATCTAGTCCTAAAGCTGTTACAAAAAAATATTTATCAATTCCATTTAAATTATTACAACCAGTTAAAAGAAAAAGTAGTGGAAATGTTATAATAAAAAATAAAATTGTTTTTTTCATATTTGTTTATTTGCCTTTCTTCTTTTTTTTATATTTGCAAAAAGTAGTATAAATAAACCTATCCCAAACATAAATATTAATACAAAATATCTATAAAATACATTTTCTATAAAACGTATTTGTGATACGTTAGTTGGCATTAAAGCTAGGCCAAATAATATACTACAAGTAGAGAAACTAATCATTTTTTCATTAGTTACATTAGTAATTTTTTTTATAATTCTATTTATTATAAAAATGACAAAACTAAAATAAGAAAAAAATGAAAAAATCCATAAAAATATGAAAAAAGCATCTACTCTTTGTAAAAAATCTCCAAGTTCAATTTGCCTTGCAAGTAAAAGTAGTGAGTTTATTGGCTCATTTCCAGATGGAGAGCTAAATAATGTAAGCATTGAAGTTACTGTTAGTAATAAAAGCACAAAAGATACAATGTAAGAAATTATTGATATTTTATTAAAGTCACTTGGATTTTTTAAAAGTGGTTTTATAAAATAAAAATAAATTATAAAATTCATAACAAAAGTATTGCTTAGTCCTTTAATAAAAGTAGTATGATAGCTTTCTCCTAAAATTGGTGTTAAGTTTTTTATATCGAAGTTATTCCAAACAGCAAAAAAAGTTATAAATATACTTAAGATGATCAATGGTACTATAAAAGAAATAGAATGTGAGATTGATTTTAGTCCACTTAAGTTTGCTATTAGTGTTCCAACAATAAAAAATAGTAATATATATATCATATTAAAATTTGAAAAATATATAGTTCTTAATACATTTGAAAAATCTAATAATGTAATAAAAGAGATTAAGAAAAATAAGGCAATACTAATTAACCCAACTATAATTTTTAAAGTTTTTCCACCCAGAAATTCAGAAATATCTAAAATATCTGAATTTTCAAATTTTTTAAATAATTTTAATAAAATAAGTAAAAAAATAAAATCAATAATACTTATATAGATTATATTTACAATAGCACCTGTTCCAACTAAATTTACAATATAATATGGAATATTTAAAATTAATTTACTTATCATAATAATTGATATTATAAAAATAGATTCTATTTTTTCTAATTTATAATTATTTTCCATCTTGTCTCCACTTCATACTAATTTGTTCTTCAATATTAGGTTTTTTTGTATTTAAAAAGGAATTTCTTTTTTCTCTAGCCCATACAGGGTTAATATATAGCCCATCATTATTATATAGATTTTTGAAAGGTATATAAGGTGAAAAGAAAGGTACTCCAAAAGAGTTTTGACTTGATAATAGAACTATATGGACAAATAATCCTAAAGCAATTCCTAAAAAACCCGCAATATATCCTAAAATAGTATACATAAATCTAAACATTCGTATCGAAAATCTCAAAGAATTATCTGGTATTGAGAAAGCTGAAATTCCAGCAAAAGCCACAATTATTATTAATATAGGGCTTACAATATTTGCAGAAACAGCAGCATCTCCAATAACTAAAGCTCCTATTATTCCGTATGGTTGTACTAAAAGAAGCTGGTCCACGAATACTTGCTTCTTGTAATAATTCAAAAGATAATTCCATAATTATAATCTCAAAAAATATCGGAAAAGGAATAGCATCTCTGGCAGATGTAATTGCAAAAAGCAGTTCTGTTGGTAAAAGTTCATAATGATACATAGTTATTGCTAAATACATACCTGGTATAAGTAGGGCACAAATTAAAGCTATACTTCGTATGATTTTTAAAAAGTTTGCATAATGATAGTTTAAATTAAAATCTTCTGGTGAAGTTAAAAAATCCACTAAAACAGCAGGTAGGATTATAGCATAAGGTGAACCATTTATTAAAATAGCAACTCTTCCAAGTAAAATATAGTTAGATGTTTTATCTGAGCGTTCTGTAGATATAGTTTGAGGAAAAGCTGTGCGTTTATTATCTTTTATTAGTTGCTCAAGTTGCCCTGAAGAAATAAGATAATCTATCTTTAAATTATTTATTCTATATTTTGCTTCTGCAACTAAATCACTATTTGCAATATCTTTTAAATAACAAATAGCAACCGTAGTTTGACTAATTTCTCCAACTGTTGTTTCTTCAATTACAAGTTTTTCATTATTAATTATTTTACGAAGCATAGAAGTATTTGTTCTTATATTTTCAACAAATGCCTCATGAGAACCTTTGACAACAGTTTCAGTAACAGGTTCAGAAACACTCCTTCCTTCAAATCCCTTTGTTTCGATACATATTGCTACATTTAATCCATCAACAAATAATGCACAAAAACCAGAATTAACTTTAGAAATTATATTTTTAAATTCAGTTTCTTTTGAAACACTATTTTGTGGAATTAGACTATTATATAAAAATTTTTCTAAGTTTAATTTTTTATAAATTTTTTTTTCTTTTGGAGAGTTATCAATAATTTTGTTTGAAGTTTCATTCATATTTATAGAATTTTTTAACAGAATAGGTTTTAAAATAAAATCATTTAAGTCTGTACTATTTATCATTCCATCTATATAAATTATAAAAGCAGAAATTTTTTTGCTTTTTAAAGGAATAGTAAACTCTCTTGTTTGAATATCACTATTTATTAACATATTATATTTTATTTTTAAGTATTCAAGGTTATTTTCTAAAGAATCACTTACAATTTCTGTATCTGGTTTTGAAAATTCTTTTTCAGATATATCATTAGAACTTTCAGGAAGAATAAACCTATATTCATTTGTTTCTTTATAGCCAAATATATTATTTAAAATATTTTTTATCATTATAACTCCTAAATTAAAAAATTATTTTTTTTAGTATTTACCAAAATAGAAAAAATATACTTTTATATTATTTGAAGTATTGCGAAAAAATTATTTTATATATATGATATATATATATTAAAATAAAGGAATTTATATATGAAAAAAATAAAATCACAATCTGGAGTTATTTCACTTTTTGTACTTATTGCAATGCTTTTTTTACTTATATTTATTTTTAGTATTTATCAAGTTGTAATAAATAAAAAGAAAGCTCAAGATATTCAAAATATTGAATTAAAACAAATGTATTCAAAGACTGCTGAAGAGGTGGAAGAATTTTTGTATGCAGAAGATGATGAAGTAATTCCAATATATAATATAAATGAATTAAATGTTGTTGGAACAGGTGAATATATTGAAATAAAAAATAAAATTTATAGATGTGGTAGCAGTAATTCTTATAGAATTAATAATAATATTTTTGTAGATATAAAAGAATCTTTAAAAATTTCAAATATGCAAGCAAATGATTATAAATTATATTCTAACAATATTTTTATAGATAAATCAATTTATGATTTATATTATTATTATGAATTTGGCTTAGATATTTTATGGAAAAATATAGTTTATCAAAAATTTACAGAAGAAGATAAAACTTTAGTAAGTGATAACACTTATTTAAGAGATAAATTTTCAATAGTTAATAATTTTAATTATCCTAATAAATCTGTTTTAAATTTTATGATGATTTGGTCAGATGAAGATGGTAAATTATCAAATATAGAAATTTTAAGTCAAGATGTTTCAATGAAAAAAATAAATTCTTTAAGTGATATAACTGTGTTTAATAAAAATTATAGTAAAATAAATAAAGAAAATGGAGAGTTTTATATATTTGTTAATGTTGAAAATAATATTTAAAAATTAGTCATATTTAAAAATCACCCTAATATAAATTAGTAAAAGAGGTACAAATTTATAGGAGGGTATTTTTTTATGGAGAATTTGGGAATATATCAAGATATAGCTAAAAGAACAGAAGGAGATATTTATATAGGAGTAGTAGGACCTGTAAGAACAGGAAAGTCTACTTTTATAAAAAAATTTATGGAACTTTTAGTTTTACCAAATATTGAAAATGAATATAAGAAAGAAAGGGCGATAGATGAACTTCCACAAAGTGCGAGTGGAAGAACTATAATGACTACAGAGCCAAAATTTATTCCGAATGAGGCAGTAGAAATTAATTTAAATGGGAATGTAAAAATGAAAACCAGATTGGTAGATTGTGTAGGCTATTTAGTTAATAATGCTATAGGATATTTAGAAGATGATATGCCTAGAATGGTGAAAACTCCATGGTCTGAAGAAGAGATTCCATTTGAAACAGCAGCAGAATTAGGAACTAAAAAAGTAATTGTTGAACATTCTACAGTAGGAATTATTGTTACAACAGATGGAACAATTACAGATATTCCAAGAGAAGAATATGTAATGGCTGAAGAAAGAGTTGTAAAAGAATTAAAAGAATTGAATAAGCCTTTTATAATGTTAATGAATTGTCAAAATCCAAATGATTTATATAGCAGGCAGATGGCAAACGAATTATCTGAAAAATATTCTGCAACAGTAGTTCCAATAAATTGTTTAAATTTAAATATAGAAGACATAAATTATATTTTTTCAAAATTATTATATGAATTTATGATAGAAAGAATTGAAGTAAAATTTCCAAGATGGTTAGATGGATTAGATATTAATAATGAATTAAAAGTGTCTTTATTTGAAAATGTAAAAAATTCTTTTTGTGAGGCTAAAAGATTAAAAGATGTAAACGAAAATTATTTAAGGTTAGAAGAATGTGAAGAAATAAAAAGTTCTAGTATTGAGGAAATAAATTTAGGAACAGGTGTTGTAACTGTAAAAGCAGAATTAAATGAAAGTTTATTTTATAATGTACTTACTAAGATTACAGGTGTTGAAATAAAAAATGAGGGAGAACTATTTTCTTGTATATCATCATTTTCTAAAATAAAAAAAGATTATGATAAAATGGCTTATGCAATACATGAAGTTAATGAAAAAGGATATGGAATTGTTACACCAGGTATAGAAGATTTAATTTTAGATGAACCTGAAATAGTAAAACAGGGAAATAAATATGGTGTAAAATTAAAAGCAAAGGCACCTTCAATTCACATGATAAAAATTAATACAGAAACAGAAGTTTCTCCAATAGTTGGAAGTGAAAAACAATCAGAAGAATTAGTAAAATATTTACTTTCAGAATTTGAAAATGATCCTAAAAAAATTTGGGAGTCAAATATTTTTGGAAAAAGTTTGCATGAACTTGTAAATGAAGGATTGCAAAACAAATTAGCAAGAATGCCAGAAGAGGCTCAAAGTAAACTGCAAGAAACATTGCAAAGAATTGTAAATGAAGGAAGTGGGGGACTAATTTGTATTATTTTATAGAAAAATAATAATACTAATAAATAGTAAAGGTAAGATAGATATATATGTGAAAAAAGTATAAAAATAAGGTATATAAAAACCCCAATTATGAAAATAATTAGGGTTTTTATAATTTTACTGTTTAAGCGGATTAACATCAAATACAATATTAAAGTATTTGAATTCTTTTAAATCATCATTATCTAAATGATATAAAAGACTTTTTAATTCTGTTTGTGTCTTACATGCAGCGATTATTGCTGGATTTAAATTTGTTTTGTATAATAGTTTTAAGCTAAAACGTAAAGCAGTAAAAACAGAATATCCGGCACGATTTCTAATTAAATTAAAAGTTTCAAAAAATCTTACTTTATAAGGATGCTTTGTAAAATAATCAAAAGGCAATATAAATTCTTGTTCAACAACATCTGATAAAGAAGTATAAACATCCGGATAACTTTCAACATATTTTAGTAATTCTGAAATTTTATATGGAAGATATACTTTATTTGTGTTTTCAGATATTATTAAAGTTTCATTATCATAAGTTGCTGCTTTAATTTTTTCTATTTTTTCTGGAATAGATAGGTTTTCATCTTCAGATTTTATAGAAATTTGTTTTTCTTTAGCTAATTCTTTATCATGTTCATCATCATAAACTTCATTATATTCTTCTTCATATTTTATATTATAGTCATCATCAATGATATTTTCATCATCATTATTAGTTAGAAAACCATCATCATTTATTTCAAAAGAAAAGTTTTCTTTTATATTCTTATCATCAGATTCTTCAATATCTAATTTTGCTGAAACATCATTAGCTTCATTTGCATAATTTTCATAAACTTCATCATCATCTTCTAAAATATAATTTTCAGTTGTTTTTTGATATGAACTATTGAATGAATTAATTGATTTAAAATCTACATCATCAAAAAAATCAATAGAATCAGTTCTCATTGGTTTTACAGTAGGTTCTGTAGTATTTTCTTGTTTAACAACTGAAGTATTATTAGAAATATTGCTATTTTGGGTTAAAGTTTCAGTTTCAAGTTCATTAGATTCATCAATATTTGTTAAATCATCATAAATAGTTTGCATATCATCTGATGAAGAATTTTCTAATTTGTTTTTTAAGTCTTTAGCATCAAATAAATCATATTCATTTGAAATACAATTTTCTAATGATGAAGTTATATTAGACTCCTCGTCAGAAACATTATCTTGGCTAGAAAAATCTTCCACATTTTCAAATAAAGAGTTTTCTGTTTCTATTTCAGAATTTTCAACCTTAGTGTTTTTTTCTTCTAAAGATTCTTTTAAAGATGATTTTTCCAAACTTTCAGCTTCTGATAAGTCATCATCAGAGAATTCTGCTTTTAAAGAAGTTTCAACAAATTCGAAAACATCTTTAATTTCTGCATTTCCAGTTGAAATACCTTTTAGAAGTTCTTTAAATTCACTTGTAAGTTCATCTATTTTTTCATTTTCATTATTTTCAATTGTTGCATCATTTTCAGTATTTTCGTTTGAAATTTCTATATTTTCGGGTTCTTCTGGAACAACTTCTTCAAGAACTATAGAATCATTTTCAAATATAGAATTTTTCGAAGAAATTTCTTGATTATTAACTGAAAAACCAGTAAATTCATACACATTAGAATCTGATTCTTTATCGTCATTTTCTATTGTTTCAAAGGTATATTTAAAATTATTAATATCTATAAATTGGTTAAAATTATTATTATCGATATTTAATTTTTTTTCTAAATTCTGAAATTTCTTTATATATGTTGCTATATTAGGCTTGATGTTAGCAAGTGAAGCAATATAATATTCCTTTGTTTTTGAAGTTTTATTGTTTTCTGAAAATACATTTGTTAATTCATTTGTGATGTTTGAAATTTCTAAGTTTAATTGATTTATAGTTGTTATATTATTTAAAATTATTTGTAAAAACTCATTTGAAGAGTTAAGAAGTTCTTCAAAATTTTCTTTTTTATCATCTGAAGAAGTATTTAAAATTAAACCTATATTAGCAATAATGTCCATAATTAATTGTTTATTATTTTCCTGGATGCTTAATTGATTGTTCAAATAAGTAGTTGTTTTCTCAAATTTTAATAGTGGTATGTTTAACATTTTACTTCCTCCTAAAAATATAATAAAGATAATTTATCATTATTAATAATTAAATTATAGCATAAAATATATTAAGAAAATATAACAGTAATATTAAACTTATGTTACAAGAATGTAATATAAGGTAAATTTTTGTAAAAAAAGATATAAAATGGAAAAATATTTTAGCAAAAAAAGTAAGAAAATGTATTTTTTTGGAAATTTTAATAAAATATTAATATTTTTATATATGCATATTAGTTAAGTTTGTGGTATAATATTTTTTGTTATTAAGGTAAAAGATATTAATAAATATTCTTTTTAAGTTATTGAAAATTGGAATATTAAAAATAATTAAAAATCATAAAAAGAAAGGGAATTCACAAAAAATGGATAAATCAAAGAAAAAAAGAAAAAAGAAGATAATAGTAATAAGTATTATAGCAATTATACTTGTTATAACTATAGTAAATATTTTTAGCCCAAAAGAACAAGAACAAGAGAAAATAGAAGTTGAAGAAATTGCAAAAAGAAATATTGCTCAAAGTATTAGTGCAACAGGAGTAATTTCAACAAGTGATACTAAAAACTTTGTATCTACTTTAACTGGATTTGAAATAACATCAGTAAATGTAAAAGCAGGAGATAAGATTTCTGTTGGTGATGTAATATGTACATTTGATACTTCAAGTATTTCAGAAAACTTAGCAAGTTTAAATAAAAGTTTAAATGCAACAAATGCACAAGGAAACTTAACTGTAGAGAGTGCAAAAAGAGGTTTAAATGATGCTATTGCAAATAAAGACAGACAATTAAGTGTAAGTCAAACAGATATTGATAATTCACGAAAAGCTTATGAAGATGCGCAAAATGCTTTAAATTCTTCAAAACAAGATTTATCAAATAAAACGGCAAGTTTGAATAATTATACTGCAACTTATACACAAGCTAAAAATGCTTATACAACTGTTGAAAATCAGTACAAAGCTTTAGAAAATGCATACAATCAAGCAAAATATACTTATGATGCAAAACAATCAGCTTTTTCAAGTGCAGAGATTGAATATAATAAATATGCAGGTGTGAATGTGCCAGAAAATGTTTTAGCATCTTATAATCAAGCCAAAACAGAATTAGACAGTGCAAGTATTTCTTTAAATACTGCAAATACAAATTTATCAAATTATAAATCAACTTATGAACAAGAAAAAGCAAAATACACACCAATTCAAAATAGTTATCAAGCACTAAGTAGTGCAGTTAGCGGAGCACAAGCCAATATTGCAACTTTAGAGGCAAATGTTACTCAATTAAAAGTAACTTATGATGCAACAGTAAATGCTTATAACACAGCAGCTACAACTGCAGATAGCCAAATAGCTTCAATGCGAGATACTTTAAGTGGGGCTGAAATAAGTTCTAGTGTAGGAACAGAAACACAAAAAATGCAAATAAAAGAGTACGAAGATAAACTAGAAGAAGGCACATTAAAATCAACTGTTTCAGGAACAGTTACAAGTGTAAATGTAAAAGAAGGCGATATTTATACAGGAGCTACGATAGCTACTGTTGAAGGATGTGAGGATTTTATTGTTGAAGCAGAAATTGATGAATATGATATTGCAGATATTAAAGAAGGCATGAAAGTTATTATAAAAACAGATGCTACAAGAGAAGAAGAATTAGAAGGAAGGGTAACTTATACAGCTGTAAGTTCAACAAATTCTGCTCTTCAATCTGGAATGTCTTCTACTGCAGCAACACAAATGACAACATCAAGTGGAGGAAATGCTACTTATACTATAAAAATTGCTTTAGATACACCAAATGAAAGATTGCGTTTAGGAATGAATGCAAAACTAAGTATTATTACAGAAATGAAAGAAGATGTGTGGTCTGTACCTTATGATAGTGTATACACAAGAGAAGATGGCAGTAAATATATTGAAATAGCTAAAAATGATACAGGAGAAGAAAAAGAGGAATTAGATGTAGAAACAGGAATAGAGGGGTCATATTATATCGAAGTTATTTCTGATAAATTAAAAAACGGAATGAAAGTTGTTCTTCCAAAAATTGATACAAATAATTCAGTAGAAGAGTTAATAGAAATGATGGGCGCTGGAGCAGGAGTATAGTGAGGAAATAATATGAGTGCAATAATAAAATTAGAAAATATAGTTAAAAAATTTTATATAGGTCAACCAAATGAGCTAGAGATATTGCATGGAATATCTCTAGAAGTAGAAGAAGGAGAATTTGTTGCAATAGTTGGTCCATCTGGATCTGGTAAATCTACTTTGATGAATATGATTGGAGTCTTAGATAGACCAACTTCAGGTACTTATATATTAGATGGAATTAATGTTGGAGAAGCTGATGAATCAGAACTTTCAGAAATTAGAAATGCTAAAATAGGTTTTGTTTTTCAAACATATAATTTGATTGCTAAAACTAATGCTCTGAAAAATGTAGAATTACCAATGTTATATGCAGGAATGCCAAGAGTAGAAAGAGCAAAAAGATCAAAGGAATTATTAGAATTAGTAGAAATGGGAGAAAGAGCAAAACATCTTCCAGAAGAATTATCTGGAGGTCAAAAGCAAAGAGTGGCTATAGCAAGAGCAATGGCAAATGATCCAGCAATAATTCTAGCAGATGAGCCAACAGGTGCTTTAGATTCTAAAACAGGAAGATTAGTAATGGACTTATTCCATAAATTAAATAAAGAAAAAAAGAAAACTATAGTATTAATAACACACTCAGAAGAATTAGCATCAGAAACAGATAGAATTATATCAATTAGAGATGGTAATATTATAGATGTGAAAAAGGGAGGAGGCAAAAAATAATGCTTTTATGGGAAAATATTGTTTTAGCTGTTAATAGTCTTCTTTCTAATAAAATGAGAGCATTGCTTACAATGCTTGGAATTATTATAGGAATTGGTTCTGTAATTGCAATAATAACTGTTGGAGATTCTTTAACTTTATCTGTTTCAGAAAATATGCAATCTATGGGTGCAAATGATGTATATGTTATGGTAGAAACTAAAAAGAACGAGACAGAAGAAAGTAAGAATATTGATGGTGCAAAATTTGGAAGTTTAGAAACTTCAGATTATATCACTGAAGATGATTATATTACAGAAGATATGATAAATGAGATGTGTGATAAATTTGTTGATGAAATTTATGCAATTAATTTGCAATATACTGTTGGAAATGGAGTAGCTGAAAAAGATAATAATAGTGCAAATATAAGTTTATTAGGAAATAGTGTAGGATATTATATAACTAATGAATTAACTTTATTAACAGGTCGTATGTTTTCAGCAGTAGATTTTGAGGAAAGAAAAAATGTTGCTATAGTTTCAGATGAATTGGTAAGTAGTTTATATGGGGGAGATAATTCAAAAGCTTTAGGCGAAGAAATAGATATTACTGTAAATGGAAAAACAGAAAAATTTTCTATTATAGGTGTTTATGAACATCAAAATATGGCTATGATGGGGATGAATATGTTTGGAAGTAATACAACAACTGATGTTCATGTTCCATTAAAAACTGCAATGGATTTTGATCATGCTAAAATGACATATCCATATTTACAAATTATTACAAAAGTAGGTGTTGATTCAGAGGAACTTGCAACTAAAATTAAAAACTTTTTTGAACCTTATTATAGAACAAATAGAAATTGTGAAGTTACAGCTATAACAATGGGAAGTATGGTTTCAATGCTTACAGATATGTTATCAACAATAACTCTTGCAATTTCAATAGTAGCAGGAATTGCCTTAATAGTTGGAGGAATAGGTGTTATGAATATAATGCTTGTTTCTATCACAGAAAGAACAAGAGAAATAGGAACTAGAAAAGCTCTGGGAGCAAAAAATTCTTCTATAAGAACACAGTTTATAGTAGAAGCTATGATTATATGTTTAATAGGAGGATTATTTGGTGTTATCTTAGGTGTTGGAGGAGGAATTATAGCTTCAAATTTATTAGGTTATCCAGCAAGACCATCTGTTTCAGCAATTTTAATATCACTTATTTTCTCTATGAGTATAGGTGTATTTTTCGGATATTATCCAGCAAATAAAGCTGCTAAGATGAATCCAATAGATGCTTTAAGATATGAATAGGCTAAAAATCTTTTAAAAATTTTAAGTAAAAATATAAATAAAAATAAGAGTCGATTTTGATAATTTTTAAACAAAATTATTATAAAAATCGCTCTTTTTTAGAATATAAAAGTCCCAAAAGACGTGCATTATATAAAGGTTTTAATTTATTTAAGTATATTATTAACTTTTTCTAATTCAGTTTTTAGTAAATTATATGTATTATTAGAAATGTCTTGAGAAATTGAATTTTCATAATTAAATATAGTTTTTTCAATATCTAAAATTTTATAATTTTTATAATTAGGATAAGTATATGTATAAATTGGAATATATGAAATTTCATCAATAGAAATTTTTTTTGTATCACCTTTTTTAGTAATTTTTAAATTTAAGATTATAGAAGTTCTAGTATTATCTATAACTTGTCCAGACATAAAATTTCCTAAAGAATATATAACGAAAACATCTTTAGTAGAACCATCAGGTAATGTTATATTACGTTTTTCCATTGGTTGAAGAACATGTGGATGACTTCCTAAAATAATATCAACACCATTTTGAAACAGAAAGTCGGCAAGTTCTTTTTGTTCTGAATTTTGAGAAGTTTCATATTCATTTCCCCAATGTATATAAGCACAAATAATATCAGGTGATTCGAGTTTTGCAAGTTGTAGATGATGCGAAATTAAATTTTGATCTATTAAGTTTATACAATAATTTTTATCTTTTGGAATAGTATTTCCATTTGTCCCATAAGTATATGATAAAAATGCTATTTTTATGCCATTTACATCTTTATATAAAATTGTGTTTTGACTCTCTTCAGATGTAAATGTACCTGTATGAGAAATTTGAGCGCTATCTAAGAAATTAAGCGTACTCTCTAATCCAGAATAACCAGTATCTAAACTATGATTATTTGCTGTTACGAGAACATCTAAACCTAAATCTTTTAAATTATAAGCTAGAGCTTCAGGAGTATTAAATGCTGGGTATCCACCATAGCCACTTTCAGCTCCAGCAAAAGTTGTTTCTAAATTACCAATAGAAATGTCAGAATTTTGAATATAATCTTTTATGTCTGTAAATACATAAGAAAAATCATAAGATTGATTAGAATAAGCATCTTTAAATTGTGTATTATGACACATAATGTCTCCTATAACAGACATAGAAATACTTGTATCTTTAACTACTGGAAGAATAACAGTTTGTGAATCTGAATTAATAGTATTTTCAGAAAATTCGGTATTAGAATTATTTGAAATATTATTTTTACTAACATCTTTTTCTGAAGATAAATACGATACTTTTTTATTTAAGTAAAATATAGATAAAGTAGATATTATAAATATTAAAATTAATAATATGAATAAAAATATTAGTATTTTGAAAAATCTTTTCATAATATAAATACCACCTATATAATTCTTATATTTTAAAATTTGAGTATATAATAATTTAAACAAATAATATTCAAAAACATTATAGCATTACATATTTGTGTAAGCAATAGAAGTATTAGAATAAATGGCAACTCAAGTAATTTTATAAAATGATAAAATAGACAAGCTAAGTGTTTTTAGCTTTATCTTATTAGAAATTAAAATAGAGTAGAGAAAATAAAAAAAGTGTGTTATAATAATTTATGTAGTTTTATGAAAGGATTTGTAGTTAGTAGATGGATGCTATTAATAAGCAAGAAAAGATTGGATTCACAATAGGAAAATTTGCGCCTTTGCATAAAGGACATCAATTTCTAATAGAAACAGCTTTAAAAGAGATGGATAAGCTAATAGTTGTTGTATATGATACAGATGTTATTAATATTCCAACTGAAACAAGAGCAAATTGGATAAAGAAACTATACCCAAATGTAGAGATAAAATTTGCTCATAATCCACCATCTAAGTATGGTTTAGATGATGAAAGTGTTAATATTCAAATGAAATATTTATCAAATATAATTGGAAATGACAAAGTTACACATTTTTATAGTAGTGAAGAATATGGTGCAGCTGTTGCAAAATACATGAATATTATAGATAGACGTGTTGATAATAACAGACAAGTAGTGCCAGTAAGGGCAACAGATCTAAGAGAAAATATTGATAAGAACAAAAAATGGTTAAGTGAAGAAGTTTATTTAGACTATAAGAAAAATAATTAAAACATTTGATTAATAATTTATTGACAAAAAATAAACATAATAAATATAAGAAATAAAAACTGACTACATAGTCTAGTGTAAAATTTATTTATTTATAGTATAATAAAATAGTATAAATAATTAGTGAATTTTGGAGATTTTTATATGTTATTTTAGTAATATATGCTATAATTTCCCAAAACATGGAGGAGTATATGGAAAAGTATTATGAAGATGTAAGAATGATAACAGATTTTAAAGATTTAATAAATCAATCTGTAAAACTATATGGAGATAAACCAGTATTTAAATTCAAAAAAAGAATGTATAAAAAAGATGAGAAAATAGAATTTAATATATTAACTTATAAAGAATTTAAACATGAAATTGATTGTTTCGGGACAGCATTAAATAGTTTAGGATTAGAAAAAGAAAGAGTGGCATTAATTACTAAAAACAGATATGAGTGGAATGTTGTTTATTATGCAGTAACAACAGGAGCCAAAATTATTGTTCCACTTGATAAAGCATTACCAGATAATGAAATAATATCTTTAGCAGAGCGTAGTGAAGCAAAAGCTATTGTTTTTGAACCTAAATATATGGAAGTAATGAAAAAAATAAGAAATCAGAAGTTATCTAGCATAAAGTACTTTATTTGTATGGATTTAGATGATGATGAAGATGGAATTTTATCTTATAAAAAATTAGTTTCAAAAGGAAAAGAACTTTTAAAAAAAGGTGATAGAAGTTATTTAGATGCACAAATAGATGCTGATGAAATGTCTATAATGCTGTTTACATCAGGAACAACAGCAATTTCGAAAGCTGTAATGCTTTCACAAAAAAATATATGCTCAAATGTTTTAGATATAGCTAAAATACTTAAATTTTCAAGTGATGATAGTACACTTGCACTATTACCATTTCACCACGCATTTCAAGCAGTAATAAATCATATACTATTTTATTCTGGTGCACACATGACATTTTGTGATGGTTTAAAATATATTCAACAAAATTTGTGTGAATATAAACCAACAGTTATGGTATGTGTTCCACTTATATTAGAAAGTATTTATAAAAGAATAATGAAAAATGTAGACAAACAAGGAAAAACAAAGATTGTAAACAGAATGGCAAAAGTTACAAATGTATTAGATAAACTACAAATAAAAGTAAAAAGAAAAGTATTTAAAGAAATACATGAAGCTGTAGGTGGAAAATTAAGATTAATAGTAAGTGGAGCAGCTCCAATGGATAAAGAACTAATAAAATCTTTAGGAGATTTAGGTTTTAGAGTTATTCAAGGATATGGATTAACAGAAACTTCACCTATACTTGCAGTTGAAGGAGATAAAACAGAAAGAAAAGGTTCTGTAGGAAAAGCATTGCCAAGTTTTGAAGTAAAAATCGAAAATCAAGATGAACAGGGAATTGGAGAAATTGTCTGCAAAGGACCAAGTGTTATGCTAGGATACTACCAAAACAATAATGCAACACAAGAAGTAATGAGAGGTGAATGGTTCTATACAGGTGATTTAGGATATATGGAAGATGGATATTTATATATAACTGGTAGAAAGAAAAATGTAATTGTACAAAAAAATGGAAAAAATATATTTCCAGAAGAATTAGAAATTTTAATAGGTTATATTCCAGGAGTAAAAGAAAATATTGTATATGGAAGACCAACAAATGATGGAGATTTAGATGTTTGTGTAAAAATTGTTTATGACAAAGATGAAATTAAAGATATATTAGGTTATATTAATGAAGATGATATATATAAATATATGAAGCAAAAAATTTCTGAAATAAATCAGAATATGCCAGCATATAAACACATTAGAGGCATAATTGTAACAGATGAAGAATTAATAAAAACTACAACAGCAAAGGTTAAAAGACATGAAGAAATAGCTAAAATATTAGGAAAGTAAATTATATGTGAAATTTTCAAAAAGTGCTTTTTCTAGAGCACTTTTTTTGATATAATAACTCAAATGGCTATGGGGAGATTTTTTAATGATTATAGAAAAAGTTAATTATCCAGAAGATTTAAAAAGTTTAAATATAGAAGAAAAAGAGATTCTTGCAAAAGAAATTAGAGAAAAAATTATAGAAACTGTGTCTGAAACAGGTGGACATTTAGCATCAAATCTAGGAGTAGTAGAACTTACAATCGCTTTACACTCAATTTTTAATACACCAATAGATAAAATTATTTGGGATGTTGGACATCAGACTTATGTACATAAAATTTTAACAGGAAGAAAAAATAAATTAGATACTTTAAGAAAAATGGGAGGAATTGCTGGATTTCCAAAAACTAATGAAAGTATTTATGATAATTTTAATACAGGACATAGTAGTACTTCAATATCAGTAGCTCTAGGAATGGCAAGAGCAAGAGATATTAAAGGTGAAAATAATAAAATAATAGCATTAATAGGTGATGGAGCTTTAACAGGAGGAATGGCACTTGAAGCTTTAAATGATGTTGGAAGTAGTAACACTAACATGATAGTAATCTTAAATGACAATGAGATGAGTATATCTAAAAATGTTGGTGGAATTTCAATGATGCTTTCAAAATTAAGAACAAAAAGTACATATATTAAAGCTAATATAAAAGGAAAGAGAACAATAAGTAAAATACCTTTTTTAGGTGATAGAATTATAAAATTAGTTCAAAAAGGAAAAAGAGGTATTAAGCAATTAGTTATTCCAAAAATGTATTTTGAAGATATAGGCTTTAGATATTTAGGACCTGTTGATGGACATAATTTATCAGAACTTGAAGATATATTAAAAATATCAAAAGAACAAGAAGGACCTATACTGATTCATGTATTAACTAAAAAAGGAAAAGGATATAAACCTGCTGAAGATACACCATCAATATATCATAGCACATCAAAATTCAATATAAAAACTGGTGAAAAGATAGGAAAAGGAAAAAAAGATTATTCAAAAGTTTTTGGTGAAAAACTAGTAAAACTTGGAAAAAGTAATAAAAAAATCGTTGCTATAACAGCTGCAATGACAGATGGAACAGGACTTACAGAGTTTTCAAAAAAATATCCTAAGAGATTTTTTGATGTGGGAATAGCAGAACAACATGCTGTTGGTTTAGCTGCTGGGCTTGCAAAATCTGGATTGATTCCAGTAGTACCGATATATTCATCATTTATTCAAAGAGCTTATGACCAATTAGTTCATGATGTTGCAATTCAAAATTTACCTGTTGTTGTTTGTGCAGATAGAGCTGGAATTGTTGGAAATGACGGAGAAACACATCAAGGATTATTAGATATGTCTTTTACAAATACAATACCTAATTTTACTATAATGGCACCTAAAGATTTTTATGAACTAGAAGAAATGTTAGAATTTTCTGTTGAAGCCAAAAGACCAATTTTATTAAGATATCCAAGAGGAGGAGAAGAAAAATCTTGGGATTCTTGCGAAAAAATCACTTTGGGAAAATCTGAAGTTTTAAGAAAAGGAAAAGATGTAACTATACTTGCAATAGGAAAAATGGTAGGAAGAGCAACAGAAGTAGCAGAAGAATTAGAAAAAGATGGTATTGAATGTGCAGTAATAAATTCAAGATTTTTAAAACCATTTGACGAAAAAACTTTATTAGAGAATTTATCTGGATTAATAGTAACAATAGAAGATGGAACTATTGTTGGAGGATTAGGCAGTAAAGTAGAGGAAGTTTTAGTAGATAATAAAATAAATACAAATATAGAAAAAATAGCATATCCAGATGAATTTATAAAACATGGAAGTGTAGGAGAAATCGAAGAAAAATATGGTTTAGATACAATATCCATTGTAAATAATATAAAGGAAAATTTAAAATTAAATAGAATTAGAAATATAAATGATAGAAACTATATGAAAGCAAAATTTTAAAATTTGATATAATATTAAGGTAAAATTATGATAGAAAAATCAGAAATAGAAAAATTAAATGATAATAAATTATTAGTTGCTAAAATAAAAGATAAATATGAATTTTCAAAAACTAGGAATAAAATAACATATACAGATTTTTTAAATATTTCTGAGATTAATGTGGCAAAAAAATTTTTAATAGAAAATAAAATAAAAAATTATATTTTTTATGGTGGAAAAATAGAAGCTGATAGACAAATTTTAATTTTTTATCCAGAAAAATTTTCAGTAGATATGGTAGAAAAAAATTTTGAAAAAATTCTAGAAGTTATAGAAATAAAGCTACCTAATAATATACAATATGAACATAGAGAATTTTTAAGTGGTATAATGAAATTAGGAATAAAAAGAGAAAAATTTGGAGATATTTTGGTAAGAGAATATGGAGCTGATATAATTTCTCTTTCAGAAGTTACAAATTATTTAATTTCAGGCTTAAAAGATTTAACAAGATTTAGAAAATCAGAGATAAGAGCTAAAAATATTAATGAACTAAAAGATATTGAATTAGAATTTGAAAATATAAATATAATTGTCTCTTCAATAAGATTAGATAATTTTGTATCAGAACTTGCAAAATGTTCAAGAAGTAAAGCAGAAATATTAATTGAAGAAGGAAGGGTTTTTATAAATTCTATAAATGAATTTAAACCTGCAAAAAAAATAAATAAAAATGATATAATAACAATCAGAGGTAGAGGAAAATTTATATTTGATAATATAGAAAAAGAAACTAAAAAAGGAAAGTTTTTAATAAATTTAAGAAAATATAAATAAATTTAGGAGGTTTTTGATGGTCGATTTAAGAGATGATTTGATTTTAGCGAGAAATATGAGACAAAGAGCATATTCTCCATATTCAAATTATACAGTAGGAGCTGTTGTTAAAACAAAAAATGGAAAAAGATATACAGGTTGTAATGTTGAGAATAGTGGAATTCAATCAATTTGTGCTGAGAGAGTTGCTTTTTGTAAAGCAATCGGAGAAGGAGAAAGAGACTTTGAAAGCATTTTAGTAATTGGAGGAAAAAAAGGAGAGGATCCAGAAAAGTGTTTGCCTTGTGGTTATTGCAGACAATTTATGAGAGAATTTGTTGATGATGATTTTAAAATATACACAGTATATGATAATAAAATAGAAGAATATACTTTTAATGAACTTTTACCTAATTCTTTTAAACTTTAATAAGATAATTTAAATTTAAATATTAATACAAAAAAACAAGTAATTTTTATTTTCAAAAATTACTTGTTTTTTATTTAGTAGGAAAGTGCTTTGCACTTCCTACTAAATAAAGGATTACGCCCAATATTGCACACAAGTTTTTTGAAAAAAACTTGGCACGAGAACAAAGACGTGGACATTTGCATAAAATTTAGTCCTTTGCAAATGTCCACTTTTGTTCTAATATCATCTATGTTATTTTTAAAATTTATCTTTCTCCAAAATCATCTTCTTGAGTTTGTGGAGTCATATTACTTGCTAATTTAGTATCTGAAACTTCAGTACTTTTTACTTGAGAGTCTTGAATTTTTTCTGGTAAAATTGTTTTTAATGATGGATCTGTAAATAAAAAGCCACCAGAATAAACCATTCGAGTACCAGCTAAATGCTCAGTATCTTCCAATATTTGTTTGTATTCAGCAAGAATTTGCATAACATCTTCACCTTGTTTTATAAAATTATCATTTTGGTCAACAGATGGATATTTTTTATCTAAATCATATTCATTATCATAACTTTGTTTGATTGGCTCTCCTGCAAGTGAAGTAAATTCACTTATTGTTATTTCTTTTTTTTCACCATCTTTATTTGTATAACTTATAGTACAAAAGTTCTCTGAACGTGGCTCTCCAGTAGTATTATACATATTAACAGTCTTATCATAGCTTGTTTCAACAGATGTTACTTTACAATCAGGATTTTTAGATTCAAAAGCTTCTGTTACTAAATCAGACATAACATCATCTATAACATTATCTAAACTAGTACGAATTGAATTTAAATCATCAGTTGTTGGTTGTGTAGGAGAATTCTCGGCATTTTCAATAGCTGTTCTGATTGCACTAAGTTTATCTATTGTTTCTGGTGATACATAGTTTTGATAACCTTGTTCAGCATTTGTTTTTACATCTAAATCTTGAAATGCTGCTTTATCACTAATGTGAGAAGCACCTCCTAAAATTGTAGCTAAACAAGCAGCGCTAACTATAACACCTCTTACTTTAGATTTATTCTTTGCATAAAATTTTTGAGCTCTTTTTCCAAGTACGTGAGCAGCTTCTTTAGCAAGATTAGGCTCTTCACGAAATTCTTTTGCTTCACTTCTTGAATACATACTTGAAGCTTGATCTTTTATTTGATTATGAGAGTTAACTGTGTGAATAGTTGAACCAAAAGCTTCAGGAGTAATATCTCTTATAAATCTTCCAATTGGTAAATGTTGGTCATCGATGCTATTTATTCTTTGAATAGCTTGTCTTGTTTTTAAATAGAAATTATGGCCAATACCTTGTCTTGAATGCTCATTAACAAAATCATCAAAAGTACGTGTACTCTTAGATGTTGTTTGCATAAATTTATGATAATTATCCATTTCATGTTTGTCTATATATTTTTCACCACTTGAAGTTTCTTTTACAGTACTAAATAATCTATTTGTGGCTTCTTGAAATTGTCTTAGTCTACCAGCAGAAAAAGCATAATCTCTAAATATTTTTATTTCTTCATTTGAATAGACTTTTTTTCCATCTATAATATTATTTTCAGGTTTTGTAAATTCTATATCTCCACGAGCAGCCATTGTAAGAGGTACACTATATTTTGTTTGTAATTGTTCTGGTGTTAATTCACCATTTTGCATAACTGCAAGCCTTGCATATAATTCACATAATTTTGAATAATATTGTAATTCCTTAGTAACTAATGCTTTTTTACAAAGATTTATGTTTTGTTGTGTGTTTAAATTCATGACCAATCCTCCAAATAATTTACTTTAATTATAATATAAATTAAGTACAAAAATATAAATGTAACATAAACGTAATATAAAAATAATTTATATGTAAAATAAAAATTTGTACTAAATCTAAAGAAAAATATTCTAAAAAAATAAAGAAATTATTAACAGAAAATAATTGACAAAAAAAATATTTTAATAGATAATTATTAGTATAAATGACAAATGAAGATTAAATTTGATAAATACAAAGGAGGAATATATTATTATGTATATATTCAATAGAGTTACTGTAGTACCACAATTACCTGGGAGAATAAGTAAATTAACAGAAATAGCAAATAATTTATGGTGGTCTTGGAATACTGAGTTTTTAAGATTATTTGAAACCATTGATAATGAATTATGGGAATCTTGTGAAAGAAATCCCGTAAAATTTTTAAAAATGATATCACAAGAAAAAATAGAATCAGTAGCAAATAATCAAGATTTCTTAAGAAAATATGATAGAGTTGTTGAAAATTTTGAAGATTATATGGAAAGTAAAGATACATGGTATACTAAAAACTATCCAAATAATAAAGAAGATTTAATAGCATATTTTTCTGCAGAATATGGATTAGATGAAATAATTCCAATCTATTCAGGCGGACTTGGTATTTTGTCAGGAGATCATTTAAAATCAGCAAGTGATTTAGGATTACCCTTTGTAGCTATAGGATTATTATATAAAAATGGATATTTTCATCAAAGAATAAATTCTCGTGGAGAACAATGTTCAGAGTATCATAATATAGATTTATATAATTTGCCAATTACTCCAGTAAAAAATGAAATAGATGATGAGATTATAATAGATATACCACTAGAAAATAGAATTTTATATTTAAAATTATGGCAAATAAATGTTGGAAGAATTAAATTATATTTAATGGATTCAGACATAGAACAAAATGATGAAGATTTAAGAGGGATTACTCTTCGTTTATATGGCGGAGATAAAGAAATGAGAATTCGCCAAGAGATAGTTCTTGGTATGGCAGGGGTAAAAGCTCTTAAAATACTAGGATATAATCCAAGTGTATATCACATGAATGAGGGACATTCATCATTCTTAACTTTAGAATTAATAAAAAATATAATGACAGAAAAACAGGTTTCTTTTGAAATGGCAAAAGAAATTGCAACTGTTCAAACAGTATTTACTACACATACACCAGTTCCAGCAGGAAATGATATATTTGATATAAGTTTAGTGGAAAAATATTTTAATGGTTTCTGGGATAAATTAGGAATAACAAAAGAAGAATTTTTAAGATTAGGTATGCCAGGAAATGATTTAGAGCCAGGATTTAATATGGGAATATTAGCATTAAAAATTGCTGGCAAGAAAAATGGTGTAAGTAAATTACATGGAGAAGTATCAAGAGAATTATTTAGTGAAGTATGGCCTAATATTGCAGAAGATGAATCACCAATTACTTATGTAACAAACGGAATTCATACTTGTACATGGCTTGCTCCTAATATAAAAGAACTATTTAATGAATATTTACCACCATATTGGCAAGATAAAATTCAGCTTGATTCTACTTGGGAAAAAGTTGATAACATACCAAATGAAAAACTATGGGCAGAACATATTGAAAGAAAAGAAAAACTAATAAAATTAATTAAACAAAATGTAACAGATAGATACTCAAATAGTGGAATAGGATATGATCAAATTGCAGAAGTTGTAAATAAATTAAATCCAAAAGCTTTAACTATTGGTTTTGCAAGAAGATTTGCAACATATAAAAGAGCAACTTTGATATTTAAAGATTTAGCAAGGTTATCACAATTATTAAATGATGAAGAACATCCAGTGCAACTAGTTTTTGCAGGAAAAGCTCATCCTCAAGATAAAGAAGGACAAGATTTAATAAAATATATTCATGAGATTTCATTAATGCCACAATTTAAAGGAAAAATCTTTTTATTAGAAAATTATAATATTGGAATTTCTAGATATTTAATAAGTGGCGTAGATGTATGGCTTAATAATCCAAGAAGACCAATGGAAGCATCAGGAACATCTGGAGAAAAAGCTTCAGTTAATGGAGTATTAAACTTTAGTGTATTAGATGGTTGGTGGTGCGAAGGATATGATGGAACAAATGGATGGTCAATAGGAACAAACGCACAATATGATTCTTATGAAGAACAAGATAAAGCAGATAGTAATAGTTTATATCATACTCTAGAAAACAAAATAATTCCTGCATATTATAACCAAGATGAAAATGGTATTTCAAAAGAATGGTTAACATATATGAAAAATTCAATAAAAACTACTGGAGGAAAATATAGTACTTCAAGAATGGTTTCAGATTATGTGAATGATTTGTATATGCCACTTTGTAATTTAAGAAAACAATATTTTCAAGATTTAGGAAAAGTTGCAGAGTTTACAGAATGGAAGAAAAATATAAGAAATAACTGGGATAATATAAAAATCGTTCAAGATAGAAATGTTGATAATGCGAGACTTTCTTCAGGAACACAAATAACAGTTACTTGTGAAGTATACTTACCAAATATAGCTGAAGAAAATACAGATGTTCAAGTATATTTCGGACAATTTTTAAATAATGGAACAGTAAAAAATGTTTATACTTCAACAATGAATAAAATTGGAGAAAATAAAGAAGAACACAAATATACTTATGAAGCAGTTATAGATTTAAATACTGGTGGAAATTTTGGATATACATTTAGAGTAATGCCAAAACATGAAATGCTATTAGATTCTGAAAATTTAAATTTAGTTAAATGGATAACTAAATAAAAATGGTAGAAATTATTAATAAAAGGTAGATACTAGAAATAGTATTTACCTTTTTTGTATAATAGAAATGTATCTTAACTTTCATATTATATAAAGGTTTTGCCTAATATTTTGCACCAATTTTTAAAAATTTTTTTATTGAAAATATCTAATATTAATATAGAAGTAAAAAAAGTTTGTATTTAAATAAATACAAACGATAAATTAGTAAAAATATGGTGCTATAATTTCAACCAAGTTAAATATTTTAACTGCAACAATTATTTAAAATCCTAGTAAATATCAATCTGATATTTATTTACCCCAAATTAGAAAATTAAATATAAAAATTAAATTAAAGTTTTTTGTTGTGCCCCAAACATGGAAAAATGTTCTATTGTAGATTTTTTATACTTTGAACTTGCTAATATTAGCAAAATCCAAATTCAAAGATAAAACTCAACTAAAATTTAATTCAAAAAAAGTGATAGTTTGTTTTATGCCCCTAAAATGATTATTATAAAGCAGTTTAAAATATTTAACTTAATTTTTATTAAAGGAGGTTATGTGAAAAAGAAATTAATTAGTGCATTAATTTTTTTAGCACTAATTATAGTTGGATTTATAGTAGGTTTTAAGTATGCTATAAATTACAATCTTACAATTAGCAAACGGTTATGCGAGTATTGCTAATTGGTCATTAAAATCTCAAACAGAAAAAAATGTCATAAAATTTTCAGAAGAAAAACTTATGCCTGGAACAAGTGGAAATTTTTTAATAGATATTGATGCTTCTGGAGCAGAAGTAGAAATTGAGTATAAAATAAATGTTTTAGAAGAAAAAAATATACCAAGAAATATGAAATTTTATGGCGAAATATTGGATGAAAAAGGAGGTGTAATAAAGAAGACTGAAGAATATAGCAGTTTTAAAGAACTAGCATCTAAAGAATTAAATCGGAAAAATACCAGTTGAAAAAAATAATCAAAAACAATTTATTAAAATATATTGGAACTGGGAATTTAATGAAAATGATGAGAGTTCACAAGATGCAGAAGACGCCCATTTTTTTTATGATGAAAATGGTCAATCTTCCTTAGATTGCTACATAAGTTTACAAATAATTGGTATGCAATCTAAATAAAAATTATCTTTCTATAAAATAAATCCTATAAACTTTATATATTAAAAGCAGAGAGAAAAACTCTCTGCTAAGAATAAAAAATATTTTTAGCAGAAAGTTTTTAAAAAAGTATGATGATATGAATAACAAAAATAAAATAATAGTAGTTTTAATAATAATTCTTATTACATTTTTTACTCAAAACACATTTGCAAAATTTTATGAAAAACTTGAAAAAACATTAATAAAAGCAGAAATTGCAGAACCAATAGCAATTTTTGAAAGTGTAAGTGAAACTGTAAAAATTAATAATTTTAATAAATATAGCGGAGAAAAAGAGTATATTTTTAAAATAAAAAATTATGATATTTTAGAAAATGGTGAGAGAAGAATTAGTGAAGTAAATTTTAATTATTTTATAGAAATAAAAAGTACAAATAGTAATTTTCCAATTAAATATAAATTAATAGATATGCAAAATAATGAAGAAATAGAATTAATTAATAATAAAAGTAATGAAATAAGTATGAAAAGTGAAAAAGAATTTGAAAAAGGTTACAAGCTAGTAATTATGTATGATGAGACTAAAAAAGTAGATACAAATGAAAAAAGTGCAGATAT
This sequence comes from uncultured Eubacteriales bacterium, assembly GCA_902492015.1. GTDB lineage: Bacteria > Bacillota > Clostridia > TANB77 > CAG-508 > Scatovivens. Next base: position 97,899 of record CABUJR010000002.1, read on the forward strand.
AGAAATATTAGTAAAAATAAGTCAAAGTATGTAGCTAAAATTCGTATCCAAAAATCTATTTATCTTAAGAAATTTTGAAATTAGAAATCTTGAAAATTAGATTTTAGAAAGGAATAATAATATAAAAAACATTAAAATTTTAAAAACAACTTTAATCTTTTTATTGATAATTTTATATTCATCAATAACTAATTATGCTAAATATAATTATTCATATAAAGTAACTGCATTTTCTTTAAAAATACCAGATAGTCAAATTTTATATGAAATAAATATGAGTAATAATGGAATAGGCTATACTAATCAAAATGTAGAAATAATGATTAGTTTTAATAAAGAAATTAATAGTGTTGATGGTTTTTCTTTATCAGCAGATAGAAAGAAATTATCAAGAATTGTAGAAGAAAATGAAAAAAACACAATAAAAGTAATAGATGATTATGGCAATAGTCAAATAATAACTTATGTAGTAAATAATATAGATAAAATAATTCCTGAAATATTAGGTGTAGAAAATGGTGTTACTTATACAGATAATGTAGAAATAAAATATAAAGACAATGTTGGAATACAAAAAATAGAAGTTTTTAAAATATTGGAAAATAATGAAGCTGTTATAGAAAAAAATCCGTATAAAATAGAAAATTCTGGGACTTATAGAATAATAGTTAGTGATTTAGCAGGAAATATAAATGAAAAAATAATAAAAATAGAAAAAAATTATATTATAGAATATAAATAAAGTTTTATATAGTAGATAAGGTAAAAACTTTTCTATCATATAAAGCTTTTTTTATGTACATATATTACTAGATTTTTTTTTGTTTATATGATATACTAATAAAAGTTATTTTTGAATTTAAAAATTTAATTTATTCTAAAAATTTTATTATTAATTAGTATAATAAAAGGAGAAATTATGTTATTTTCGCATAAAATGAAAACTTATGCTTTTGTTGGTCCTTCAGGGACAGGAAAAAGTTATAGAGCACAAATGGTTGCTAATGAAAGAGGTATAAACTACATAATTGATGATGGACTTTTAATTTCTGGAAATGAAGTTTTAGCTGGAATATCTGCAAAAAAGGCTCCAACAAAAATAGAAACAGTTAGAAATGCTTTATTTCAAAATGAAGAAAGAAAAAAAGAAATTCAAGCTGTTATAAAGAAGAGAAAACCAGACAGTATACTAATTTTGGGAACTTCTGATGAAATGGTAAAAAGAATAGCTGAAAATCTTGAATTTGAACCAATATCAGAAACAATATATATAACAGATGTTGCAACAGAAGAGGAAATGGCAATGGCGAGAAATATAAGAGTAACACAAGGCAAACATGTAATACCAGTTCCAACTTTTGCAATAAAAAAAGATTTTTCTGGATATTTATTAGATCCACTTCAAATTTTTAAATCTAAAGGTAAAGGAAAAGCCCCATATATTTCTGAGAAATCAATTATAAGACCAACATTTAGCTATTTAGGAAATTTTCAAATTTCAGATACAGTTTTTAAACAAATTATTGATTATGTTGCCCAAAAAACTAGTGGAGTTAATAAAATTTATAGAGCAATAGTAAAAAAACATAGTGGACCAGAAGATGGTATATATATTTATATAGAAGTAATCATAGAATATGGATTTAATATTAATGAAACTATGAGTACTTTAAAAAAGAATATAATTAAAGAAATAGAAAAGTTAACAGCAATGAATGTGCTTAGTATGGAGATAATTGTAAAAGGAGTAAATTACGAGAAAAATACAAATAAGTAGTGGAGGAAAAAATGTCTTTTATTGTAGCAATAGATGGACCAGCAGGAAGTGGTAAAGGAACAATTACAAAATTAGTTGGTAAAAAAATGAATTTAGAAAGCATAGATACAGGAGCTATGTATAGATGCATTAGTTTAGATATGATAAGAAAAAATATAAAACTAGATGAAATAGAAAAAATAGAAAATTTACTTAAAACAATAAATATAGAATTAAAAAAAGATAATGGAGTTGATAAATTTTACTTAAATGGAGAAGATGTAACAACATTAATAAGAACAAAAGAAGTAAATGAAATTGTTTCACAAGTTTCGCATATACTAATTGTTAGAGAAGCAATGGTAAAACTTCAAAGAAATATAGCCCAAAATTTAAACATAATAATGGAAGGTAGAGATATTGGAACAAATGTGTTTCCTGATGCAGATGTTAAAATATACTTAGATGCCAGTGCAGAAGAAAGAGCAAGAAGAAGGGTAAAACAAAATACAGAAGCAGGAATTTCAAGCAATTATGAAGAAATTTTAGAAAATATAAAATTTAGAGATAATAATGATAAAACAAGTAAAGTAGCTCCTTTAAAACAAGCCAAAGATGCTGTTTATGTTGATACAACAAATATGAATATAGAAGAGGTTGTTGAAAAAATAGTAAATATTATTGAAAAAAAGAAAAATAAATAGTAATATTATTTGGAAATAAATGGCAGATATTGAGTATTACTAAAAAATAATAATTTTATTCTTAATAATAAAATGAAATGAACAATAGATAAGAAAATTTTTGTAAAGAGGAAAAAGATATGATAAAAAAATTTTTTGTTGAGATTGGAAGAACAATAGTAAGAACAGTTATTTTTGTATATTGTAAAATAGTATATAGAGTAAAAATTGAAGGCACTCAAAATGTACCTAAGGAAGGACCTTTAGTATTTTGTGGAAATCATAGAACATATTTAGACCCACCACTTATTGTAGTAACAGCAGGAAGACATATGAGATTTATGGCAAAAGAAGAATTAAGAAAAAATCCTCTTTTTGCATTTTTAGGTGTTCTATTTGGAGGAATATATGTAAAAAGAGACGAAAAAGATATTACAGCATTAAAAGAAGCATTAAAGACTTTAAAAAATGGTGGTTGTATAGGGATTTTTCCAGAGGGAACAAGAAATGGTTTAGAAAAAAATGGTGGAAAAATAAAAAATGGAGCTGCATATATGGCTTTAAAAACAAATGCGAAAATAGTTCCAGTGGGTATTATAGGTCCTGCAAAACCATTTTCCAAAAATGCAATAATTTATGGTGAACCAATAGACTTATCTGAATACATAACAGGTAAAAAAATTGAAAAAGAAACAGAGGATAAAGTAAGTGAAATAATAAAAGATAAAATTGTAGAACTTTCAAGCAAAGAAATTTAGAAAAATAACAAGCTAATAGCTTGTTATTTTTTCTATTATGAAAGCTATGGCAGATATTGACAAAATATAGCAAGTAGTATATAATTATATAGTTAATTTTGCGCTTAGCAAATAATCATTTTAAAGTAAAAAGAGGTAAATAAAATGAATAACCAAAAAATTAGAAATGTAGCAATAATAGCACACGTTGATCATGGAAAAACAACATTAGTTGACGCAATGCTTAGACAAAGTGGAATTTTTAGAAGTAATGAACAAGTACAAGAAAGAGTTATGGATTCAAATGATTTAGAAAAAGAAAGAGGAATAACAATACTTTCTAAAAATACAGCAGTTCATTATGGAGATATAAAAATAAATATAGTAGATACACCAGGACATGCTGATTTTGGAGGAGAAGTTGAGCGTGTTTTAAAAATGGTAGATGGTGTAGTTCTTTTAGTAGATGCTTTTGAAGGAGCAATGCCACAAACTAGAGAAGTTTTAAAGAAATCTTTAGCATTAAATTTAAAACCAATAGTTGTTATAAATAAAATAGATAGACCAGGAGCACAACCATTAAAAGTTGTTGATGATGTACTAGAATTATTTATTGAACTTGGTGCAAATGATGAGCAATTAGAATTTCCAGTTGTATATGCTTCAGCAAAACAAGGAACAGCAACACTTGATTTAAATAATCCAGGAACAGATTTAAAATGTTTATTTGAAACAATAATAAATCATATAGATCCTCCAGCTTGTGATATGGATGGAACAATGCAAATGTTAGTTTCTAATATTGATTATGATGATTACATAGGAAGAATTGCAATCGGTAGAGTTGAAAGAGGAGCTATAGATTTAAATATGCCTGTTGCAATTTGTAAAAACGACGATAAAATAGTAAATGCAAGAGTAACAAAATTATATTTATATGATGGATTAAAAAGAATTGAAGTAGAACATGCAGATGCTGGAGATATAGTTGCTTTGTCTGGTGTTTCTGATATAAATATTGGAGATACAATATGTGATTATAATAATCCTGAAAAAATTCCTTTTGTTGACATAGATGAACCAACAGTTTCTATGACATTTAGTGTTAATAATGGGCCTTTTGCAGGAAGAGAAGGAAAATTTATTACTTCAAGACATATAAGAGATAGATTATTTAAAGAATTAGATAGAAATGTAAGCTTAAGAGTAAAAGAAACAGATACTCCAGATTCTTTTGAAGTTTCAGGAAGAGGAGAGTTACATTTATCTGTTCTTATAGAAACAATGAGAAGAGAAGGGTTCGAGCTTTTAGTTTCAAGACCAAAAGTTATTTTTAAAGAAATAAATGGAGTAAAATGTGAACCTATTGAAAGATTAGTAGTAAATGTTCCAGATGATTGTGTTGGAAATGTTATTGAAAAATTAGGTAGAAGAAAAGCAGAAATGATTAACATGGAACCAGCAGAAGATGGACATACAAAAATAGAATTTAAAATACCAGCAAGAGGTATTATAGGATACAGAACAGAATTCTTAACAGATACTAAAGGCGAAGGAACAATGAATCATATATTTGACTGTTATGAAGAATATAAAGGAGATGTTCAAGCAAGAACAAGAGGAACAATAGTTGCTTTTGAAAATGGAAAATCAATTACTTATGGTTTATATAATGCTCAAGACAAAGGAGATTTATTTATAGGACCTGGTGTAGAAGTATATGAAGGAATGATAGTTGGATTAAATTCAAGAGGAGAAGATTTAGCAATAAATGTTTGCAAAGAAAAACATTTAACAAATACTAGAGCTTCTGGTTCTGATGAAGCTTTACGTTTAGTACCACCTATTCAAATGTCTTTAGAAAAAGCTATAGAGTTTATTCAAGATGATGAACTTGTAGAAGTAACACCAAAAAGTATAAGATTAAGAAAGAAAATTTTAAATAATAAAGACAGAGAAAGAGCTGCAAGAGCTAATATGAAATAAAAAGAAAGAAACCCGCTTAAGCGGTGTCAATGAACTTGACGCTCAAAGCGGGTTTTTAAGATAGAGCCTGAGTGGCTCTTTTAGAAGTGTTTGGCGTTGCCGACATAGAGTTTGTGCAGGGGAACACCTTTGTCAAAGTCTTTGCTCTTTTTCCGATAAGCATAAAATCTTTTAGAAAAATCCACATGCTCTGAAACCAAAGGAAATGGACTCTCCTGAATGAAGTATAAATTCCTAGCATTTTTCTTAAACCAATCTAATGGTTTTAAGATATTGCCAGGCAAAACAAAAAACGAGAGTTTCTCATCATCCTGAATTTTCTTAATGAGCATTCTGTCTTCGAACGAGAGTTCGGTTTTGAGAGCTTCTTCAATGTCATTAAACATCTCAAAGTCTGCTGCCATGTTGTACACCTCCTTCAATGTTTATTTCCTTAGAGTCTTTATTATTATAACACAAATTTACATAAAGTACAAATTTTAGATAAATATATTAAAATAGTAAAAAATAAGAGGTAAGAAAATGTTTAATATAAATGAATTTGAAAAAGTAAAAAAAGAGGCTTTAGAAAATCATATTCCAATAATAATGGATGATACTTTAGATGTAATAAAAGAAATTTTAAAAAAAGAAAATCCTAAAAAAATATTAGAAATAGGAACTGCTGTTGGATATTCAGCAACTTGTTTTGCAATATATTCAGAAAATGCTACAATAGATACAATAGAGCTTGATGAAGAAAGAGCAAAAGAAGCAATAAAAAACGTGGAAAAAATTGGAGTTTCAGATAAAATAAATATTATGATAGGAAATGCAGTTGAAATTCTACCTACTTTAAATGGGGAATATGATATTGTTTTTATAGATGCAGCTAAAAGTAAATATTCTATATTTTTAGAAGAAGGAATTAGATTAGTAAAAACAAATGGAATAATACTAGCAGATAATGTTTTATATAAAGGATATGTTATGAGTGATTATAACAAACATAAACAAAGAACAGCTGTAAGACATTTAAGAGAATATATTAAAGAAGTAACTGAAAATCCAAATTTAGAAACACAGATTTTAGAAGTTGGAGATGGGCTTGCAGTTACAAGAGTAATCTCTAAATAAAGTAAACAGCCACACATCAAATCCCAATATGGATTATAAGATGTGTGGCTGTTTTGGTACTAATTATAAAACAAACGAACACAGACTACTACATTGAATCAAGCTCTTCTGGATAGTATCCATAAAGAATCATTTCTCCTTTCTTTTTATCCAAGAGATATGCAAGAAAATGAACTCTTTTAGTTGCTATATCCAGGTGTGACACCCAATGCCCGTTTTCTACAAATACAAGGCTATTTTTCTGCTTGGGTTGCATGAAGAAAGATTTAGATTTTGAAAATTCTTCAGGCTTAGCAGGAGAAACTGTTGTTACATTGTTTAAGGTAGCAACATCGATTAAATAGTTGCACTCTTCTAGAGTTAGCTTAATACCATTGATACTTTCAAATCTCTCAAGCTGACTCCGAAGATTATGATATGCCCCAGTTGCTTCTCGTTTCATAACGATACCTCCTATTTTTTATTCTATGATATTATACTGCAACAGTTGAAATTAGTCAATTTATTAAAACTATAAATTAGAATTATTGACTAATTTTGTATATTATAATAAAATGAGTTAAACATTTAAAAAAAGCTTGAATAATATAAATTAATAAATCTAAAAGTTATAAAAACTTTTAAGAAAGGTGTTTTTTATGATTATTGATGGTGAAGAAAAATTTGTTATGACAGTAATTATGGCTGCTGGAAAAGGTACCAGAATGAAATCAAACAAGTCAAAATTAGTTCATAAAATTTATGATAAAGAATTAGTAAAAAGAGTTGCAGAACTTGCAAATCAGGTTGGAACAGATGAAATAGTTACAGTTGTAGGACATTTAAAGGAACAAATTCAAGAGGTATTAGGAGACTCAGTAAGTTATGCTTATCAAGATGAACTTTTAGGTACAGGTCATGCAGTAATGCAAGCTAGTAAATTTTTAGAAGGAAAAAAGGGAAAAGTTGTTATTTTATATGGAGATGTTCCAATAATAAGAAAAGAAACTATTGAAAATTTAATAATTAAGAGCTTTAAAAATAAAGAATATGCCACTCTTTTGACTGCAATATATGAAAATCCTACTGGATATGGAAGAATTATTCGTGACGAAGGTGGAAATATAAAAGCTATTGTAGAAGAAAAAGATGCAAATATTTTTGAAAAGGAAATAAAGGAAATAAATTCAGGAATTTATTGCTTTGATATTGAAGAGTTACTTTCAGCATTAAAATTATTAAAACCTAATAATGCACAAGGAGAGTATTACTTAACAGATGTTATAAAAATAATGAATGATAAAGGTTTAAAAACAGGTGCTGTTATTGTAGAAGATAATACAGAAATTCTTGGGGTTAATGATAGAGCTCAATTAGAACTTTTAACAAGAGTTTTAAGAATGAGAATTAATGCATATCACATGAAAAATGGAGTAACAATAGAAGACGCAAATTCTACTTATATACATGATAATGTAAAAATTGGAATTGACACAGTTATACACCCAAATACAACAATAAAAGAGGGGGTTATAATTGGTGATAATTGTGAAATTGGACCAAATGCATATATAAGAGAAGGTTGCATAATTGGAGATAATGTAAAAATAGGAAATTTTGTCGAACTAAAAAAGACCATTGTAGGTGATAGAACTAAAGTGCCACATTTCATATATTTAGGAGATACAAAAATAGGTGTAGATGGAAATGTAGGTTGTGGTACAATTACTTGTAATTATGACGGAAAAAATAAAAATAAAACAATAATAGGTGACAGAGCATTTATTGGTTCTAATACAAATTTGGTTGCACCAGTAACACTTGGAGATGATGTGTTAATTGCTGCTGGTTCAACTATCACAGATGATGTACCATCAAATTATATGGGGATTGCAAGACAAAGACAAGTGAATAAACAAAGAAAAAAATAGTTTATCATCTTTAAACGATATTAATTAAAGACTGCTAAATTGTTTGAATTTACAGTCTTTAATAATTTATAAGGGGTAGAAAATGGATAAAAAAGAGAAAAATATATTTAGTAAGTTAATAGTAGTAGCTATTATAATTTCTTTAATAATTGAATTTATATTAATTAAATCCAATGTATATTCTAATATTTCTATTGCGAGAATTATTACAATATTTGGCTTAACAGCATTTGTCTTTAGCCACTTTATTTTTGGATTTAAAAAAGTTTGGTATTTTATTGCAGATAATAGATATAAAATATCTTTTTTTATGATAATTATATCAACAATAGTTGGATTTTTTCAAAATAATATGAGCTTAAAAGAATGGATTTTAAAAATTGATGTTCCTTTAAGTTTGTTTTGGAATATAAAGTTTTATTTATTAATGTTAGTAAGTTATGAACTATTTTTAATTTTAACAGATAACAATAAAAACTTATCTATTTTAGGAACAATAGTAGTAACTTTTTCTGGTTTTGTAGTTTGGAATTTTGCATATATAGAACCACTAATTTTAGGAGAATTAATTACGGTTTTAATAAATAAAATGTTAGTGTTAGAAAATAAAAAACATAAAATACTTTGTTTGATATTTGGAGCTATTTCTACAATTTGCTATACTTTTACAGTTTTAGATTATGCAGTAGCATTTGGATATGTATTTTTAGCTTTAATCATTTGGATTTTAATTAAAAATAGAAAAAATATTCTAGAACAAAGTATTAATCAAATTTCACTAATTTCGTTTATAATATTAAGTATTATAGGAATTATAATACTTCAAAATACATTTGATATTTCAATTACTTATACAGTAAATAGTGATTTAAGTGGAATATCTGAGCTTTTTAGCTATTTGTCAAACATTTTCTTACCTTTTGCAAATGGAGAAAACTTAAATTATTTAGGAAGCTTTGTTTCAATTTTTCCAGTTCCAATGCTATTTGCACTATATTACTTATATAAAAATGACAAGCATATAGAATTTTTATTACCAATAACTGTTGTTATTGTACTTGAAACAATTTACTGTATATCTGGATTTCCAGAAATTATAGAAAACTTAACTTTATTTGGAAAAGTAAATCCAAGTATGTGTGTTCCTGCTGTAGATTTTGCTAATTTGGTGATAATATTTTATGTTTTACAAAATATTAATGAAAAAGTATTTAAATTTACTACAACAATAAGAATAAGTATAATTCTTACATGTTTATTTGTATTTATACAAAGACCAGATATTTTTTCTAGTATAGGGTATTTGTATGGATATGTTATTGTATTTTGTTTATTAACATTTTTGTTTTTAAATATTGACGATAAAAAATATAGAAATACATTTTTGTTCTTTTTGGTAGTAATTACATTAATTGGAGGTATAACAGTAAATCCTATAATTAAGGATTTTAATACTCCTGTAGAATACCAAATACAAGAAAAACTACAAAATTAACAACAAAAATGTGAAAGTTTTGTGTAAATTGTGGAAAGTGTGTAAAAAGCTTTGACAAGAGCTTTTGCTGTGATATAATTGGAACATCAAATGAATAATAAAAAATATGATAGGAAAGGATGTTAGAAAAACTAACATAAGAGTAAAAAAATGAAAAAGGTATTTTTAATTGGGGCAGATGGAATGCTTGGAGGAGAGTTAAGAGAAAGATTAGAAAAAAAATATGAAGTTGTAGGAACAACAATAGAAACTCTTGATATTTGCGATAAAGAAGCAGTACTTGCTAAAGCAAAAGAAATAAAACCATATTTTATTATTAACTGTGCAGCTTTTACAAATGTAGATGCTTGTGAAGTTAAAGAAGATTTAGCAATGGCTGTAAACGGAACAGCTCTTGAAAACATAGCAGAGGCTGCTAAACAAGAAAATGCAACATTAATACATATTAGTACAGATTATGTTTTTGCTGGAGATATGCCAGTTGATAAAATTTATACAGAAGATATGGAGCCAAATCCAGTAAGTGCTTATGGAAGAACAAAATTAGTTGGAGAAGAAAATGCAAAAAAAGCAGAAAAATATTATATATTAAGAACAGCTTGGCTTTATGGTTTAGGTGGAAAAAATTTTGTAAAAACAATGCTTAAATTATCAAAAGATCATGATGAAATTTCTGTTGTGAATGATCAACATGGAAGTCCAACTTCAACAACAACACTTTGTGGAATAATAGAAAAAATAATGGAAAAAGAACCAGAATATGGTATTTATCATTCTACAAATGAAGGGTTTACAACTTGGTGTGAATTTACAAGAAAAATTTTTGAAATTGCAGAAATAAAAACCAAAGTAAAAGCAATTACTTCAAAAGAATATAAGGAAATGTATCCACAATCAAGTGATAGACCAACAAACAGCCAATTATCTAAAGAAAAATTAAAAGCTATTGGAATTATTCCAGAAAAATGGGAAGATGCTTTAAAAGAATACTTAAAAGAAGAATTGAAATAAGAATTATATTTATAAATATTAAAAATAAGATATAAATTAGGAGGATTTTTATTAATGAAAGGTATTATATTAGCAGGTGGTAGTGCCACAAGATTATATCCAATAACTTTAGCTGTATCAAAACAAATGTTACCAGTATATGACAAGCCAATGATTTACTATCCTTTATCAACTTTAATGATGGCAGGAATTAGAGAAGTATTAATTATTTCTACACCGGTACACCTACCAGCTTTTGAAAGTTTATTAGGTGATGGTTCTAGATTTGGAATGAAATTTGAATATAAAGTTCAAGAAAAACCTGTTGGACTAGCAGATGCTTTTATTCTTGGAGAAGAATTTATTGGTGATGATAATGTAGCTCTAATTTTAGGAGATAACATGATATATGGCTCAAGAGTCGAAAGAGTTTTAAAAGCGGCAAGCCATTTAAAAGAAGGTGGAATTATTTTTGGTTATCAAGTTGCAGACCCAACTTCTTATGGTGTTGTTGAAATTGATAAAACAGGAAAGGCATTATCTATCGAAGAAAAACCAGAAAACCCAAAATCTCATTTTGCAGTACCAGGAATTTATTTTTATGACAATAATGTTGTAAAAATTGCAAAATCAATAAAACCATCTGAAAGAGGAGAACTTGAAATTACAGATGTAAATAAAGAATATATGGAAAGAGGAAAATTGCAAGTTATACCTTTAGGAAGGGGATATGCTTGGTTTGATACAGGTTCAGCAGATAGATTATCTGATGCATCTGATTATGTAAAAGCTATAGAATTAAGACAAGGTATACAAATAGCTTGTTTAGAGGAAATTGCATATAAAAATGAATGGATTTCAAAAGATGATTTATTAAAAGAAGCAGAAAAATATAAAAAAACAGAATATGGAAAATATTTAAAAAGAATTGCAGAACAAAATTACAAAGAATATAATGAAATATATGAAAGTGATTTATTTAATAATGCAAATTAATGGAAGAAAACTATAGATTTAATTGAGCTGTAAATGAAAATAGATTTTACAGCTCAATTACTGTAAAAAGCATATAAATATTTACTAGTGTTTTTTAATTAATATAATATTATATAAATTTTTATTTATTTAAAATAAAATAAAAATTTTGTATTGAAAAAAATGTGTATTTTTGATATAAAAATAAAGAAAAAAGTTTTATTTTGAAAGGAAGAAATCGAATGGGAAAATTTACAAGAATCGATACATCTATAGAAGGTGTTTATGTGATTGAACCAACAGTATTTGGTGATAACAGAGGATACTTTATGGAAACATATAGTAAAGCAGATTTTGAAGAAATTGGTATAACAAATGAATTTGTTCAAGATAATCAATCAAAATCAAAAAAAGGTGTTTTGAGAGGTTTACATTTTCAAAAAGAAAATACTCAAGGAAAACTTGTAAGATGTATTAAAGGAGAAGTTTTTGATGTAGCTGTAGATTTAAGACCTGGTAGTAAAACTTATGGAAAATGGGAAGGAGTTATTCTTTCAGAAGAAAATAAAAAGATGTTTATGATTCCAAGAGGTTTTGCTCACGGATTTTTAGTTTTATCAGATGAAGCTGAATTTGCATATAAATGTGATGATGTGTATAATCATTCAGCTGAAGGTGGATTAAAATGGGATGATCCAGAGATAGGGATTGTATGGCCAGAAGTTCCAGGAATGAAAAAAGAAGAATATTTGACATCTGAAAAGGATGCTAAATGGCCAAGTCTAGCTGAATTAAAAAATACAGATTTATTTCAAAATTTAAAATAAGAAGGTGTTTTTATGAAAAAAAATAGTGTTTTATTATCTATATTAATAATATTAGTATTAATATTAATTGTAGGGGGATTTTTTTACATAAAAAATATTTCAGATAAACAAGATAAGATTTTAGATAGTTTGGCAGAAGAAAATATTGAAGAAACAAATGAAATTAAAGAAGAAAATAGTATGAATCTTACTGCAGAAACTAATAAAAATATAGAAGATGAAACAAAGACACAAGTAAACTTTAATCCAGATAAGGTTATACCAGAAAATGAATATGTGTTATATGAAGAAGATATGCAGGATAGAATAACATCAGGATTAGATGTTAAAGTGTCTGATGGTAGAGTTTTCTTTTCAACTGATATAGAAGATGATAGTTATAAATTAAGTTTTTCAGATTTGGATTTAGAAGAAATAAAAGATAAAGAAATAACAGGATTTGATGTACCTGTTGAAAAAGTGCATCTTGCATATATGGGGAATGGAGATATGGCACCAATTCTATTATTTTTGATGAAAGATGGAAGTGTAGAATATTTAGAATCAAGAGATATGCTAGAAAATGAAAATTATAAATCTTCTGGAAAATTAGGAAACTTGTCAGATATAGTGAAATTTACGAATGTAACTATAACAGATTTGGACGAAAATGGTGAAACATTAGGTGGGGCAATAGGAGTTGTTGCAATAGATAAAGATGGTATATCTTATGATATAGCAAATGTAGGAAATTTTTATTAATAGATAATAGGTTTATAGATTTATCCATAAAATCTAAATAAATTAAAAGGAAAGAGTAAAATGAAAAATATCTTAGTAACAGGAGCAGCAGGATTTATAGGGGCAAATTTTGCTGAATTAATGGTAAAAAAATATGAAGGAAAATATAATATCGTAGTATTTGATAAATTAACTTATGCAGGAAATATTCATAATTTGGATAATATAAAAGATAAAATAACATTTGTACAAGGAGACATTTGTGATTTTGATTTTGTTATGGAAACATACAAAAAATATAATATTGATGCAGTTGTTCATTTTGCAGCAGAATCACATGTTGATAATAGTATAAAAACACCATTTATATTTACACAAACAAATGTTATTGGAACACATACTTTATTAGAAGCTGCAAAACAATTCTGGGGAGAAGGTAGCCCAAATAAATTTGTACATATTTCAACAGATGAAGTATATGGAACACTTGGAGAAACAGGTTACTTTACTGAAACTTCTCCTATAACACCTAATAGTCCATATTCAGCATCAAAAGCTGGATCAGATTTAATAGCTTTAGCATATAGTGAAACTTTTAAAATGAATGTTAGCGTAACAAATTGTTCAAATAATTATGGACCATATCAACATCATGAAAAATTGATACCACATATGATTTCTTTAGCATTAAAAGATGAGAAATTACCAGTATATGGTGAAGGATTAAATATAAGAGATTGGTTATATGTAGAAGATCATTGTGAAGCTATTGATATTGTTTTACATAAAGGTAAAAAAGGTGAAAGATATAATATTGGTGGACACAATGAAAAGAGAAATATAGAAATTGTTAAATTAATACTTGAAAGATTAGGAAAACCAGAAAGTTTAATATCTTTTGTTGAAGATAGAAAAGGTCATGATTATAGATATGCAATAGATCCAAGTAAATTAAAAGCTGAATTTGGCTGGGAGCCAAAAACAATGTTCAAAGATGGAATAGTTAAAACAATAGATTGGTATTTAGCACATCCAGAATATTTAATGAAATAATTAAAAGTAAAAATAATAATAAAAAGAGTACTGAAATTTAATTTTAGTACTCTTTTTTGATAGATATTGCATAAAAAGCAGAAAAATATATAAATTTTTGTTTACAAATCAACACGATATTTAATTATTGCGCAATGTTTTTTCAATGTGAAAATTTTGTATAAAATTTTTAGATTACCTTGAAGAAAATCAGGTAAAATGATAAAATGTAAAAATCTAAAAGACTTATTTTATGAGGTATGAAAAGTGGAAAAAATAAAAAAATTAATTAAATATAGAACAGTAATTTTAATTATGTTAGATATTTTCTGTATAGCATTTGCTTATTACCTTGGAGTTGTACTTATAACAGATTCAGTATATTCACTATCAGACTATTATATACGTAGATTATGTAATACTATTTTAGTATCAGTAATAGTGTATCAAGTAATTTTCCATATAACAGGTAGATATAAAAGTATTATTAGATATGAAGATGGAAAAGATTACTTAATATATTTCTTATTATGTATATTATCTGGCATAGTTATCACAATTATAAGAAAAACTTTTAAAATATTTTTGGCAGAAACGAAAGTAACAATACTTGCAAGTATATTTATTGCAATGCTAATGATAAGTTATAGATTAGTAGTTAGATATATTTTAGTAAATGATGTAGTAAACAAAGGTATTACAGTAAATAAAGAAAATAGAAAAAATTTACTTATAATAGGTGCCGGGAATGCTGCACATGAAATAATAAAAACTATTCATTCAAAGATGAGTGAAAATTATAATATTGTAGGTATTATAGATGATAATAAAAAAAGATTAAATTATAGTGTATCTGGTGTGAAAATAATAGGAACTAGAGATGATATAGTTAGAATTTGTAAAGAAAATGACATTGATTTTATATTTTTTTCTATTGCTAATATAGATAATGAAAATAAAAAACAAATTTTAAATATTTGTCAAAAAACAAAAGCAAAAGTTAGAATTCTTCCAGGAATGAAAGAAATCATAAGAAATAAAAAGTTATTTGAAAATTTAAGAGATGTAGAAATTGAAGATATTCTAGGCAGAGATCCAATAAAACTTGATAATAATAATATAGAATCTTTAATTAAAGATAAAACTATATTAGTAACTGGTGGAGGAGGATCAATAGGAGCTGAACTGTGCAGACAAATTATGAAATATAAGCCAGAACATTTAGTGATGTTAGATATTTATGAAAATAATTTATATGATATAGAGATTGAGTTAAAAGATAAATATCCAAAATCAAAAATTAGTGCTGTGATAGCCAGTGTTAGAGATGAAAAGCGATTAGATGAGGTATTTGAAAAATATAAGCCATATTTAGTATTTCATGCAGCTGCACATAAACATGTTCCTCTTATGGAAAATAGTCCACTTGAAGCTATAAAAAATAATGTTTTTGGAACATATAATGTTGTAAATGCAGCAGATAAATTTAAAGTTAAAAGATTTATTTTAATATCAACAGATAAAGCTGTAAACCCAACAAATATAATGGGTGCTACAAAAAGAATATGTGAAATGATAGTACAGGCTAAAAATAAAGTAAGTGATACCGAATTTGTAGCAGTGCGTTTTGGAAATGTTTTAGGAAGCAATGGTTCGGTAGTTCCACTATTTAAAAAACAAATTGCAGAAGGTGGACCAGTAACAGTTACACATAAAGAAATAACAAGATTTTTTATGACAATACCAGAAGCAGTTGAATTAATACTTCAGGCTATAACTTATGCAAAAGGTGGAGAGATATTTGTTTTAGATATGGGAGAACCAGTCAAAATATATGATTTAGCAGTTAGTTTAATAAGACTATCGGGATATGTTCCTGATGAAGATATTAAAATAAAAATCACTGGTTTAAGACCAGGTGAGAAATTATATGAAGAGCTTTTAATGGGAGAAGAAGGATTACAAAAAACAGCTCATAACAAAATATTTGTTGAAGAGCCAATGGATATAACTATGGAAAACATAGAAGAAAAATTGGAAAAACTAAATAAATTATTAAACAAAGATAAACTTCAATTTTCAGATGTAAAAAATACTATTAAAGAAGTAGTACCTACATACCATGAACCAGAAGAATATAATAAATAAATTATAAAGAATTAAATATGAATAGTGATATATAATTAAAATTTCAATTATTATTTTAAATTAATATATAAATAATAATTATTAGGAGGAATATTATGGGAAGAATATATTTAGCATCACCACATATGTCAAGTGAAAAATTAGAAGAAAAATATGTGAAAGAAGCTTTTGATACAAATTGGCTTTCAACAGTAGGAGAAAATGTAAATAAGTTTGAAGAAAGTGTAGAGAATTATTTAGGAATAAAAAAAGCAGTTGGACTTTCTAGTGGAACTTCTGCAATTCATTTAGGTCTAAAGGCTTTGGGAGTAGAAAAAGATGATATTGTATTTGTATCAGATTTAACATTTTCTGCAAGTGTGAATCCGATAATATATCAAAATGCTACACCAGTATTTATTGATTCAGAATATGAAACTTGGAATATGGATCCCAAAGCACTAGAAAAAGCTTTTGAAAAATATCCTAATCCAAAAGCAGTAGTGGCAGTTCATTTATATGGTAGAGCTTCAAAGATGGAAGAAATAGAAGAAATCTGTAAAAAACATAATGTACCATTATTTGAGGATGCAGCAGAAGGATTAGGAACAATATATAATGGTGAATTTTTAGGAACTTTTGGTAAATGCTCAGCTCTTTCATTTAATGGAAATAAAATTATTACAACAACAGGTGGAGGAATGCTGGTTACAGACGATGAAGAATTAGCTAAAAAGGTTAAATTTTGGTCTACACAAAGTAAAGATCCTGCAAGATATTATCAACATTCTGAAATTGGATATAATTATAGAATAAGCAATGTGTTAGCTGGAATTGGTAGAGGTCAAATGCAAGTTCTTGAAGAAAGAATTGCTAAAAAAAGAGAAATCTTTGAAACTTATAGAAAAGGTTTAAGTGATATAGAAGATATTGAATTTACATTAGAAATGGAAAACGAAAGATCAAATAGATGGCTTTCTTGTATTACATTAAAAGAGAATTCAAAAGTAAAACCTTTAGATATAATAGATGCTTTAGAAAAAGAAAATATAGAATCAAGACTTGTTTGGAAACCAATGCATATGCAACCTGTATTTGAGAAATATGATTTCATAAAATTAGATGAAAATAAAATAAGTGTAGGTGAAGATTTATTTGCAAGAGGTGTTTGCCTACCTTCTGATACAAAAAATACAACCGAAGATATGGAGAAAATTATAAAAATAATAAGAGGATTATTTTAATTTACAATTTTATTTTGAACTAATCAAAATTTATAATTATATAAAAATATTAAAAATATTACTTTCAATTCATATTTTTTCATTTTTTGTTAATTATAAATTAAAAATCAATGCTCAAAAATATAAAGTTAAATTAATGGAGTAATTAATGTATAAAAAATTTATTAAAAGATTTTTAGATATAATTATAAGTTTATTAGGTTTAATAATTTTATCACCAATATTTCTAATTGTTGCTATTTTAGTGAAAATAAAGTTAGGAAGTCCAGTACTTTTTAGACAAGAAAGACCTGGTAAAGATGAAAAAATTTTTAAGTTATATAAATTTAGAAGTATGAGTGACAAAAAAGATGAAAATGGCAATTTATTACCAGATAAGGAAAGACTTACAAAATTTGGCAAGATATTAAGAAGTACAAGTTTAGATGAACTTCCAGAACTTTTTAATATATTAAAAGGTGATATGAGTCTAATTGGCCCAAGGCCACTTGCAGTGTGCTATTTACCATATTATAATGAAAAAGAAAAACATAGACATGATGTAAGACCTGGTCTTACAGGTCTTGCACAAATAAATGGTAGAAATTCTTTAAATTGGGAAGAAAGATTTGCTTATGATATAGAATATGTAAATAATATTACTTTTATGAATGATATGAAAATATTTGTTAAAACTTTTATCAAAGTATTTAAAAGAGAAGATATTGCTGTAAGAGGAACAGGAAAAACCCTAGATTTTGATGAATATAGGAGATTGCAAAATGGAGATAATGTCTAAAAAAGAATATATTGAAAAAAATTTTTTTAAAGAGAGTAAATTTAATAGAGGAAAAACAGCTATACAAGGATATATGGGACAAATTTTAATAGATAATGATGAAAATCCCAGTTGTCTAATAGCTTTGGTAGGAAGAAATTGCTTTATTGATGGAAATGGAAAAGAAGAATATATTGAAAAAACTTTAAGTTCTTTAGATAAATGTTATAAAGTAATAATAACAAATGAAAATTATTTTAAAGTTATAGAAGAGTTTTACAAAAATAAATTTCAGATTGCTTCAAGATTTTCAACTAAAAAGAATACAAAATTTGATGATAAAAAATTAAGACAATTTTTAAAAGAAAAATTAGATTTTTATGAAGTAAAAAAAATAGATAAAAAATTGTTAGAAATAATATTAAAAACAGACTCTTATGTAACAAATATTGAAACATCAGAAAATTATGAAAAATATGGAATTGGATTTTGTGCAATAAATAAAGAAGATAATAAAATTATTGGAATTGCAACTTCAAATGCAGTTTATGATGATGGAATAGAAATTAATTTAAAAGTTTCTGAAGAATATCGAAGAAAAAAAATAGCAACTGTGTTGTGCTCAAATCTAATTTTAGAATGTCTAGAGAGAAATATACACCCATATTGGGATGCGTTTAATAAAAATTCTTTGCAATTAGCAGAAAAATTAGGATACGAGTTAGATGAAGAATATAGAACATATAAAATAAATCAAGAGTAAGAAATGAAAAAAAGAGTTTTAGTATTAAATTGTGGAACCTTAGCTTCTACAGATATAAATATGTCTTTAAGATATAATGATGAATTTGAAATTTGGGGAGCATCAACAATCAAAAATCATGGAGTATATGTTTATAAAAATTATATTGAAGATATTCCTAATATAAGTAATCCAGAATTTATAAATATATTAAATAAAAAAATTGAAGAGTATAATTTTAAATTTATTCTAGCTCCACATGAAGATTTAGCTTTATTCTTACAGGAAAATAAAGAAAAAATTAATGCTTGTATTGTTTGTTCAAATTATGAAACTTCTTTGCTTTGTAGATATAAAAGCAAAACTTATGAGAAAATGAAAGAATATGATTTTACACCAAAAGTTTATAAAAAAGAAGAAGTAAAAAAATATCCTGTTTTTTGTAAAAAAGATACAGATCAAGGTGGAAGACATGCTTATAAAATAGAAAATAAAGATGAATTAGAAATGTATGCCAAAGAGGATATGATTATTTGTGAATATTTACCAGGAGAAGAAATTACAATAGATTGTTTTACAAATAAAAATAGAAAGCTTTTGTTCTGTAACCCAAGAGTAGCAGACAGAATACTTGCTGGAATTGATGTTCATGCAAGAAGAATTCATATTACAGACGAAATAAAATATATCGCAGAAAGTTTAAATAAAGAAATTGAATTTAGAGGTTATTGGTTTTTCCAAATAAAAAAAGCAGTAGACGGAAAATTTAAATTGTTAGAAATAGCAACAAGACTCCCTGGTTCGTTTAGTTTAAGCAGATGCTTGGATGTAAACTTACCATTAATGGCATTAAAAGATTTTGATGGACAAGATGTAGAACTAACATTTAATAATATAGAAATAGAAGCAGATAAACAATTTTTTGGAAAATACAAATTAGGTATAGAATATAGTTCAGTTTTTATAGATTTTGAAACTTGTTTTGAAAAAATGAAAATTATAGATACATTTTTAATGATGTATTTATACCAATGTTTAAATAAAAATATTGATATAAATTTAATAACTCAAGACAAAGAAAAAGCAGAAAAATACTTGATTAAAAATAAAATAGACAAAAATATATTTAAAAATATTTTGGAGTTTTCAAGAGAAAACATAAAAAATATTTTAACAGAAAGATATATATTTTTATCAAATGATGATAAATTAAAAAATAATATTAGAAAAGAAATTAAAGAAAATTGTTTTTCAAATAATATTATAGAAAGTTTGATTGATTGGAGAACCTAAAAATTGGAAATTGGTAGTGAATTTTGGAAATTTGATGGAAATTTAATAAATGATAATAGTAAATTTTGGAGTTTAGGAAAAGATACAAGATTTGTTTTATCAGGAAGAACAGCGATTTTTTATGTTTTGAAAAACATATTGGTAGAAAACAATGTAAAAAAAGCATATTTACCTTCATATAGCTGTGATTCTATGGCCCAACCTTTTATAGACTTAGGTATCGAAATAGAATATTATGATGTATATTTTAATGAAGAATTGAAATATAATATAGATTTAGAAAATGATTCAGATATATTTTTTGCAATGAACTATTTTGGTTATTTAGAAACTAATATGGAAAAATATATCAAAAAATTTAAAGAAAAAGGAAAAATTGTAATAGAAGATATAACTCATAGCATTTTATCTAAAAAAAGATATTCAGAATATTCTGACTTTTTAATTGCAAGTTTAAGAAAATGGTTTCCAATTTCAAGTGGTGCAATAGCAATAAATGTGAAAGAAACTTTTAAATTAGATTTATTAGAAAATACAAATGATAGATTAGTAACTTTAAAAACTGCAGCTATGGAAAACAAGAAAAATTATATAAATAAAGTTAAAGAAAAAAGTTTAATAGAAACTCAAAAAGAGAAAGATGTATTTTTAAAAGAATATTCAGAAAGTAATAAAATTCTTGAGAGCGATTATCAGAACTATAAAATAGATGAAAAATCTTATAAAATATTAATGGGAATAGATATTGAAGAAATAGTAAAAAAAAGAAGAAAAAATGCAAAATTAATTTATGAAAAACTTTCTAAAAATATTAACATAAAATTTTTAATAAATAATTTTAAAGAAGATGACTGTTTATTGTTTGTGCCGATTATTTTAAATCATAAAATTAGAGATGACTTGAGAAAATTTTTAATAGAAAATACAGTATATCTTCCAGTACACTGGCCACAAGAAGAAAAAATAAATAATATTTTTGATAAAGAGTTATCTTTAATTTGTGACCAAAGATATAGCTATTCTGAGATTAATTATTACTTAGAATTAATTTTAAAATTTTTAAAATTAAATTCTAGAGATAATTTGTAATTATATGTATAATAAAATATTTAATATTTTATTATGTAATTAATATTTAGTTATTTTATAAATTTAAATAATAAGGAAAGGTTTAAAAAGTGGAAAAAATTATTGATCTATATTTTGATGAAAACTACGGAAAATTATATGAGAATGTAGAAAAAGGAAAAGCTGAAATATTTGAATTTGAAAATGAAGATGGAAAAATCACAAATCAATTTTTAATAAGAGAAATTCCAGAAAAAATTGAAGAAAAAACTTTTTATGATATAGTTACACCTTATGGTTATGGTGGACCTATAATAAATTATTTAAAAGGAAATAAAGAAAATTTATTAAAAGAATATGAAAAAAGTTTTGCAAAATTTGCAGAAGATAAAAAAATAGTTAGTGAATTTGTAAGATTTCATCCAATTTTTGAAAATGCATTAGATATGAAGCAGATTTATAATTCAACATATATGAGAAAAACACTAATAACTAAATTAGATGAAGAAGATGTTGTTCAAAAACAAATTTCAAAAAGTGCAAGAAAAAATATAAGACAAGCACTAAATAAAGGAGTGACATATAAAATTACAGAAAAACCAGAAGATATATCTGTATTTAAAGATATTTATTATTCTACAATGGATAGAAATAAGGCAACAGATTATTATTACTTTGATGATAAATATTTTGGTGATATGTTAAAATATTATAGAGAAAACATACTTTTAATAGAGGC
The DNA here is from genome assembly GCA_902492015.1 of uncultured Eubacteriales bacterium. Classification (GTDB taxonomy): domain Bacteria; phylum Bacillota; class Clostridia; order TANB77; family CAG-508; genus Scatovivens. The sequence goes on from CABUJR010000002.1 coordinate 120,096, forward strand.
AGTTTTTGAAGGAAAAACAATAGCTGCTGGACTTTATTTTATATATAATAATATAATTCATATACATTTATCTGGAACATTAACTGAATATTTATATTTATCTCCTGCTTATATTTTAAGATATGCACTTGTTTTATGGGGAATAGAAAATAAATACAAAATAATTCATCATGGAGGGGGACGTTCAAATAGTGAAGATGATTCATTGTATTTGTTTAAAAAGAATTTTGCTAAGTTATATGATGTAGATTTTTATATCGGAAAAAAAATTTGGAATAAAGAAATTTATGATAAATTATGTAAGATGAAAAATGTAGAAGATGATGGTTTTTTTCCTGCATATAGAAAGCAATAAAAATGACTATTAATGAAATAAGGTTACTAAAGAAAATTGAGTAAAAGAGGTAAAAATTATGAAGAAAAAATTAGTTGTAATAGCAAATTTTACAAGATTACCTTGGGAAAAAGGAAACAGCAGATTCCCATATATAATTAATTTGATAGATAAAGAAAAATTTGATGTGGAATTAATCACTTCTAGATTTTTTCATAGTGAAAAAAAACATAGAAAAGATTCTGCTTTTCTCGAGAATTTAGATTACAAAATAACTTTAATTGATGAACCTGGGTATAAGAAAAATGTTTCAATAAAAAGATTCTTTAGTCATAAAATTTTTGCTAAAAATGTAAAAAAATATTTAGAAGCAAGTGAAAAACCAGATATTATATACTGTGCTATTCCATCACTTGATGTTGCAAATGTTGCAGGAGACTTTGCAAGCAAGAATAATATAAAATTTATAATTGATATTCAAGATTTATGGCCAGAGGCTTTTGAAATGGTATTTAAAGTTCCAGTTTTGAAAGATATTATATTTTATCCAATGAGAAAAAAGGCAGATAAGATATATGGAATGGCAGACAGTATAATTGCTGTTTCAGAAACTTATGCAGATAGAGCAGGAACTGTGAATAAAACATATAAACATAAATTAGGAGTATTTCTTGGAACAGATTTAGATTATTTCGATAAATGCCATAATGAACATGAAATAATAACTTTTGATAATGTTTTTAGAGTAGCATACATAGGTACATTAGGAAATAGTTATGATATAAAATGTGTTATTGATGCTTTAAAAATATTGAAAGATAAAGGAATAAATAATATACTATTTGAAGTAATGGGAAGTGGTCCATTAAAAAGTGAATTTGAAAAATATGCAAAAGATAAGGGGGTAAATTGTGAATTTACAGGAAGATTAAATTATGAAGAGATGACAGGTTATTTGTGTATATGTGACATTGCTGTAAATCCTATAAAAGCAGGTTCTGCAGCAAGTATAATAAATAAAGTAGGAGATTATGCAGCAGCAGGATTACCAGTTTTAAATACACAAGAATCTGCAGAATATAGAAAACTAGTTGAAGATTATGAAATAGGATATAATTTAGAAAATGGAAATATAGAAGATCTTGCAGAAGCAATAGAATATCTTTATAAAAACGAAACTTTAAGAAAGCGTTTAGGAGCAAATAACAGAAAACTTGCAGAAGAAAAATTTGATAGAAAAATAACCTATTGGAGAATTAAAGAAGTAATAGAAGAATAGTATAGAAATTCTAATAAAAATTTTAAAGAAAAAATTGAAAGGAAAATAAATGAATTTTATAAAAAAATATAAAAACTTTTTTTCTGACATGATTTTAAACATGATAGGTTTTGGAATTTATATTGTAACTCAACAAATTTTGCTACTTCCAATTCTTGCTAAAATGGTAAATGATGATTTATATTCTAGTATAGTTTTATACATATCAATATTAAATGTTGTATGTAATGTAACAGGTGGAGAACTTGGAAATGTAAGATTAGTTAGAGATAGTGTATATAAGGAAAAAAATATACTTGGAGATTTTACGAAAATTTTAGTAAATATATCTCCTATAATTGCTGTTATTGTTTTTCCAATTTTAATTTATTTAAAATATAGTGTAATAGGAAGCGTATTATTTACTCTTACAATACTTATGGCTAATGTAAGATTATATGCAACTTGTTTTTACAGATTAGAACAAAAATATAATAAAGTAATAATTCAAAATATATATTATTTAGTTGGAACAATATTGAGTTTAATATTATTTAAATTTTTAGGAAATATATATTTATTATTATTTATACCAGAATTTATTTCATTAGTAGAAGCATTAAGAAATTCGGATCTTTTAAAAATGGGATTAAAGAAAACAGATGAAATGAAAAATACAATTAAAAAGTTCGGAGGCCTAGGATTTGTTTCTTTACTTACAAATTTAATGAATTATTTTGATAAATTTTTAATATATCCAATGTTTGGTGCAACATCTGTTGCAGTATATTATGCAGTAAATTCAATGTCTAAAATAGCTAGTTTAATTACTAATCCAATGTCAAGTGTTATACTTTCATGGGTATCAAATAGTGATGAAAAGAAAAGTAAAAAGAAAATTTTAAAATTAACTTTAATTTCTAATATACCAATATTGTTAGTAGTTACGATTATGACAATACCACTGACATATATTGCTTTAAGAATTTTATATAGTCAGTATATGCAAGCTGCACTAGTACTTATAATACCTATTGCGATTACAACTGCATTTGGGACTGCTGCAACTCTTATAAAATCTGTTTTATTAAAATATAGTAATACAAATAAATTAGTTTTAGCTTATGTGATATATTTTGCAAGTTTTGCGTTTTTAAGTTTTCATATGAGTAAGGCTCAAGGATTGGTAGGATTTACACTTGCAAATCTAATTTCTAAAATTATTTTATGGATATTATTTATTGTATTACTTTTAACTTCTAAAAAAACAAAACAAACAGAAATAATAGAAAGTAATGTAAATTAAAATTATGCTAACAAAATAATAAAAAATTTATTAAGTAGATATTACTTAATTTGAAAGTAAAAAAAATGAGATATAAATTAATTAGAATAGTATGGAGGAGCAATGGTGGAAAAAACTAAAGAAAAAGATAAAATATTTTCAAAGCTTTTTAGCAAAGATAATATACCAATTATATTGTTTTTAGTAATACTAATAAATTATATTCCACTAATATTACCAAATATGATTAGTAAAGACTCTAATGGAGTTGGGACACTGCCAATGGCAATTTGTTTTGGAATTGAATGTGTTTTATTAGTGTTAACATTTTATAAAAATATAGAAATAACAAAAAACATGAAGAAAAACATAATTGCTTTATCTATAATTTCTTTATTATTATTTTGTGTTCAAATAAAGAATTTTGTAATAGGAAAATACCAATTATTAGATTTATTTAATATTGCATGTTTATTTATTAATGTATTATTATTATTTATATGTATGATAGATTTTAAAGTTGATGAAAATAAAATAAATGTCTTTATGAAACTTATTGTATTTATGGGAATAATATCGTGTATTAATAATATGATTTTATATTTTAATGAAATACTTCAAACTTTAGGAATAACTAAAATAAGTGGCGCTATAAATATGAAAAGTTTTTTCGCAAATAGAAACCAATTTGCTTTTTTCTTATATGTAACAATAATTGCAAATATTTATGTTATATTAATTCAAAAAAATAATTTAATATATAAATTTCTAATGATACTATTTTTAGTAAACTTATTTTTTTCAATGTCAAGAACAGGAATGCTTGTTGTAGGTATTTTCTTTGTTTTATATTTTATATTTTGTGATAAAGTTAAAACTAAAACTAAAATAATAACATTAATTTTATGTGCTATATTAGGTGTAATAGTTTTAGCGATTATGCTAAAAATTAATCCTGAATTATTAAAATATGTTGGAAGATTTGATCGTATAAAAGATTTGTCTGGAAGAACTGATATATGGGAAAGAGGTATAACTTTACTACTTCAAAGTCCTATAAATTTAATTTTTGGTGTAGGTAGATTTCAAGCTACAGAGCTATTGGTATTTAAAACTAAGAGTTTTTCACAATTTCATAATATTTATATAGACACATTAGTAACTGGAGGAATAATGTTACTTACATATATATTATGGATTTATTATTTTGTTATGAAAAAGATAAAAGAAAGTAATATGGACAAAAAATATAAGACTTTATATAAAGCAATGTTTATAACTTTTGCAATTTATATTTGTTTTGAGAGTTTTGGCAGATTTTCTATAGGATGTTCAGATACTTTATGTTTAATATTCTTTATATCAATTCCATTACTGCATGCTAATAGTTTGCATAGTAATAATATAAAAAAAGATGAAAAAATAGGAGAAAATAATGATTAAAAGAAGAGCTGAAAAATTTGAAATAAAAAACTTATTACCGTTTGTATTGTTTTTGGTAATATTAATAAATTATTTACCATTATTTATTAATAATATAAACACAAAAACGTCAAATGCTGTAGGAACAAAAGCAATGGTGATAGCTTTTGGAATAGAATGCATTATGCTTTTTGTATTTTTATTCAAAACTATAAAATTTAATAAAAAATTTATTATAAATACAATATTATTAGTAATAACAACAATTATATTATTATTAATACAATTAAAAAGCTATTTGGCAGGAAATATGCAAATAATGGATTTGGCAAATATTGCTTCAATAACTGTTAATATAGCAATATTGTATTTAGCTTTTTTAAATGTACATATAGAAGAAAAAAATATATTTCAATTTTTTGCTGGTATTGTATTATTAGGACTAGTTGCTTGTATAGTAAATGTAGTAATATATAAAGGAGAAATTTTAAGAGTTTTAGGCATTGGCGGAGAAGCTAAACTTCAAAATGTAAAAAGCTTTTTTGCACATAGAAACCAATTTGCAATGTTTTTATATTTTTCAGTAATTTCAAGTGTTATATTATTTATAAATACAAACAAAAAATGGCTTAAAGTTTTACTTTTAATAAGCGTTTTAATATTTGGAATTAGTATTTTAATAACTGCTTCTAGAACAGGAATAGCATGTACATTGATATTTTCTGGATTATTTTTCCTTACAACAAATAGGTTAAAATTAAAAACTAAAATTATAGTAATTTTGATTGGAATTATTCTATTATTAATATGTGCATATATAGTATTTAATTATTTTCCAGACTTAGGAGAAAAAATAAAAACTACTATAGAGAAAGTGCTTATAAGAGAACAAACAGTCAAAACTTTTACAGGAAGATCAAAATTCTGGGATTTAGCAATTAATTTATTAATAACAAGTCCAATCTCAATTTTGTTTGGTGTAGGTAGATTTGCTGGACTTAAACTTATAGAAAGTTATCGTGTTACACAATTTCATAATTTTTATATAGAAGCCTTAATTGCTGGCGGAATTATGGAATTATTATATTTATTATCTATATATTTTGTTGTAATAAGAAATGTGATAAAATCTAATATAGATAAAACATATAAAATATTATATGTTTGTTTATATATAAGTTATGCAGTTTATTGTAATTTTGAAAGTTTGGGAAGATTTTCAATTGGCTGTGCAGACACAATGTGTTTAGTATTTTTGATAACTATTCCATTATTACATTCAAATTCAAAAGTCATAGAAGAAAATAAAAAACAAATCGAAGAACATAAAGAGATAAGAAATAAATTACCATATAGGAGAAAAAGTAAACAAGTTTAATAATATAAAAAGAGTTTATGATTTTATTATATAAATTAAACTTATACTAGCTTATATAATAATAAAAATACTTATTTATAATTTAATATATAATATAAGATATATAAAATAAGGAGAATTTTTAACAATGATAATTTTTAAAGGTTTAATTGCTGTTATAATTTTTTTAATAATACCAATATTTTTAGGATTGTTAATCCTAAGATTTTTAGAAAAAGAAAAAAATAATGTTTTATTTGCATTTGTTATTGGATATATAGTAGAATTTGCAGTTTGTGAATTAATTTCACTTCCTATGATATTCATGGAAAAAAGTTATAATACTTTACTTTGTGTATATGCTGCTATAATTTTATTGTTAACATTAATATCATTTATATTAAATTTAAAAAACATAAAAGAACTTATAAAAGTTAATTTTAAGAGATTAAAAAAATTCCCTAAATTATTAAGTTTATTATGCATTTTAATTATAGGTTTTCAAATTTATCAATATGTATTTTATACACATGTTGATGATGATGATGCTTTTTATGTGGGAACAGCTACAACATCAATTCAAACTAATTCTTTATATAAATATTCTTCAACTACGGGAGCAGAAAAAGGAGAACAACATCTTATGAGATATAGGTTAGGACCATTTCCGTTATATTTAGCTATTGTTTCATCTGTTATCAATATACATCCAGCTATTGTTGCGCATGTTGTATTTCCTGTTATATTTGTACTAGTAGTTTATACGATATATTATTTAATAGGAAACACTCTTTTTAAAGGAAATCAGAAATCATCATTATTATTAGTTTTATTAATAAGTGTTTTACAAATATGGGGCTGTTATTCTGTAAGAACTTCAGAAGCATTTTTTCTATTTAGAATATGGCAAGGAAAAGCATTACTTGCTGCAATGATTTTACCATTAACTTGGTTAATATTCTTTAAGGCAAATGAAAATAACTTTAATTTTATAACTTGCTTTTTATTGTTTTTAACAGTTTTAGCAGCAAACTTACTAACTACAATGGGAATAGGAATACCACCGATTACACTTATGGCTTTAGCTTTGGCTTATGAAATAAGTAGAATAAACTTTAAAAATTTAAAAGAAAATGATTATTTATTAACAATAAAAAATCTTTTCAAAGTTTTAGTTTGCTGTATACCAAGCATAGTATGTGGGTTAGTGTATATTTTATATTAAGTAAAAATGGAAGTAGGAGAAAAATATGTTTGATGCTAATATAGAGATAATAAAAAATACGTTTTTAGAGTACAAAGGAACAGGTATGTATATAGCTTTATTCTTTGTATCAATGCTTTATATTTTTTTAAAAGAAAAAGATAAGAAAAGAAAAGTATTTTTTGTATATTTTCCAATTATAATTTTATTAATAGTTCTAAATCCAATATTTAATAAAATTGTAAGTCGTATATTTACAGAATCAATATATTGGAGATTATATTGGATGATACCTTTATCAATAGAGATTGCTTATGCTGGAGTTTTATTAATAAGAGAACAAAGAGAAAAAACGAAGAGAATAATTGCAACAATAGGAATTATAGCAATAATAATTGTTAGTGGAAAATTTACTTATACAGAAACCAATTTTTTTAAAACAGGAAATTTATATAAATTACCTGATGAAAGTGTAAGAGTTGCTCAATTAATTGGTGCTGATGGGAATGGAAGGAAAAAAGCTATTGTTCCAGAAACTATAATTGCACATATTAGACAAATAGATTCATCTATTGAACTTGCATATAAAAGAGATCCTGTAGGATTATATGAAGGAAATCCAATACGCCAAGAATTAAATGCAGGAAATGTGGAAGGATTAACAAAACTTGCTAAGGGTGAAGAATGTAATTATATAGTCTTTTCAAAAGCAACTGTTCTTACACAGCCAATGGAAAATTATGGATATGAAAAATTGGGCGAAACTCAAAATTATGCAATTTATAAACTAGTAGAACAATAAAAAATTATTAAAAAATTTTTGAAATTATTCTTTAACCTTTAGGTATATTATATATTATTTGCATAGTTTCCTTACTGGTCGACTGAGTTTTCAAAAATCTTATCGTAAAAAAATATTTACAGATTTTTGAAAACAACTAGCTTCGCCAGTCTCCCAAAAGCTGCGCGTCAACTATTTAAATAATATATGATATACCTAAAGATATAAAATATTATAATATACTATTTTAATAATTTTTTAGAGAAAATATAAATAAAAGAAAGGAATAAAAAATGAATATTTTAGTAACAGGAGGACTTGGCTTTATAGGTTCACATACAGCTGTTGAACTTTTAAATTCAAACAATGAAGTAATAATTGTAGATAATCTTTATAATGCAAAAGAAGAAGTTAAACAAAAAATTGAAAAAATTACAGGAAAGAAAATAAAGCTTTATAAATATGATTTAAAAGATAAAGAAAAATTAGAAGAAATTTTTGAAGAAAATAAAATTGATGCTGTAATTCATTTTGCAGGATATAAAGCAGTAGGAGAATCAGTAAAAAAACCGTTAATGTATTATTCTAATAATTTGTTTAGTACAATAAATCTTTTAGAAGTAATGCAAAAATTTAATGTAAAAAAATTAGTATTTAGTTCTTCTGCAACAGTATATGGAGATCCTGGAACACCTAAATATGTTGAAGAAATGGGAAGAGGAGAAACAACAAACCCATATGGAACAACAAAAGCAATGATTGAAAAAATATTAGAAGATTTATATGCATCAGATAATTCTTGGAATATAACTATTTTAAGATATTTCAATCCTGTTGGGGCACATGAGAGCGGACTTATTGGTGAAGAACCAAATGGAATACCAAATAATTTAATGCCTTATGTTATGAAAGTCGCTGCTGGAAAATTAGAAGAATTGAGTGTTTTTGGAAATGATTATCCAACTCCAGATGGAACAGGTGTAAGAGATTATATTCATGTAGTAGATTTAGCTAAAGGACATGTTTGTGCTTTAGAAAAAATGAAAAATGGATTAAATATATATAATTTAGGTTCAGGAAAAGGCGTAAGTGTATTAGATCTTGTAAATACTTTTTCGAGGGTAAATAATGTAGGAGTTAAGTATAAAATAGTTGAAAGAAGACCAGGAGATTTAGCTGAGTACTATGCAGATCCTAGCAAAGCATATAAAGAATTGGGTTGGAAAACAGAAAAAACACTAGAAGATATTTGCATGGATTCTTGGAATTATGAAAAAAACAATATGTAATAAAAAAGTAAAGTAGGCAAAAATTTATGCCTACTTTTTGTATTAAAAAATAAAAAATTTAAAACTTTTTTTATTTTTTTGCGTTAATAATAATAAGTAATAAATTGAAAACGGAGAAAAAATGGAAGATTATGTTTTAATAAAGAAAATTATAAATGGGGATATTAATGCTTTTGATACATTAGTTAGAAAATATTATAAAAATGTATATATTTATTGTTATAGACGTTTTGGAAATAAATAAATATCAGAAGATATAACACAAGAAATATTTTTAAAACTTATAAAAACAATATATAAATATCAGAACAAAGGAAAATTTTCAAATTTTATTTTTACAATAACAATTAATACATGTAATGATTATTTTAGAAAAAATAAAATAAAAATAGATGAGCTAGATATAAATTTAAAAGATGAAAAAATAAATATAGAAGAAGATCTAATTAAAAAAAGTGATAAAAGCAATTTGATTAAATTAGTGAATTCCTTACCTGAAATGCAAAGAGATGCGATAATTTTACATTATTATAATGACATGAAAATAAAGCAAATAGCAAAAATTAAAAATGTATCAGTATCTACAATTAAGTCTAGGATAAAACAAGGAATAGATAAAATAAAAAAATCTTATAAAAGTGAGGTGAATAAAGATGAGTAAAAATATAGAATTTTCTATTTCAGAACATGAAGAAAGTATAAAACAAATAGTAGTGGAAGGAAAAAAATATATAGAAAATAATATACCAGATAGAACTCCAATATATAATATTATTTTAGAACAATTAAAATATATTTCACCAACATTGTGGTTATTACAATTAGTTGGAGTAATAAGTATGATAATAGTATTTAATATTAGACAATATAGCATTGAAAATATAAAAAATATATTGTATATAATTTCACCTATTATATCAGTAATAACTGTTCCAGAAATTATGAAAAATTACTTTTTTGGAATTTACGAAATAGAAAGTACCTGTAAAAATAGTAATGCAAAAATTTTTTTAACAAGACTAGTTTTGATAGGTTTTATTAATATTTTTAGTCTATTAATTTTAACAGTAACAGCATGTATAAAATTTAAACTAGCACTTTTAGATTTAGTAGTTTATTCTTTTTTACCATTTAATTTTATAAATATAATAATCTTACTTTTAATAGATGCTTTTAAAATAAAAAATCATTATGTATGTTTAATAGTATCTCTTGTTTCTTTAAGTTTTGTTGTTTTTATAATCCCAAATATAATATTAAAAAATATAAATAATTTTATTAGTATTATATTATTAGTTTTAACAACTACAATATTAATTTTTCAAATTTTAACTAGAATTAAGATTATAAAAAGAAAGGGCATAGAAAAATATGAATTTAATTTTGAGTAATGTAAGTAAAAGTTTTGATAAAAAAAATGTTGTAGATGATTTCAATTTCACTTTTGAAAACGGAATTTATGCATTAATAGGACCAAATGGAAGTGGAAAAACAACTTTAATGAGAATGATAACTAATATATTGTCACCAACAAGTGGGAAAATATTACTAGATAATATAGATATAAATGAATTAGGAGAAAAATATAGGGAAAAACTGGGATACTTACCACAAAAGTTTGGGTTTTATCCTAATTTTACTGGATGGGATTTTATGATGTATATAGCATTATTAAAAGGAGTTCCTAAGAAGAATGCTTGTAATAAATGCAAGGAACTTCTGGAGTTTGTAGGATTATATAATGTTAGACATAATAAAATAAAAACATATTCAGGAGGAATGTTTCAAAGATTGGGAATTGCACAAACTCTGATAAATAATCCTGAAATTATTGTTATGGACGAGCCTACTGTAGGACTAGATCCTAGTGAGAGAAATAAATTTAAAAATATAATTAGTACATTATCAAAAGATAAAATAATAATAATTTCTACACATATTACTTCAGATATAGAGTATATAGCAAATCATGTTTTGATAATGAGTAAAGGAAAATTGATATTAGAAGATAATATAGAAACTGTTTGTAAAAAAATAGAAAATTTTGTGTGGAAAACAATAGTTTATTCAGATGAAGAACTATTTAAAATGCAAGAAAAGTATATTATTTCTAACATAAAAAAACTAAACAATGAAATAGAAGTAAAAATTGTTTCAGAAGAAAAACCAAATGAAATTGCTAAAAATATAACACCAAATTTAGAAGACTTATATTTATATTATTTTAAAGGAGAAAAAAATGAATTTAATAATTTATGAGTTAAAAAAGATATTAAAAAATAAATTTATTATATATACTTTATTTGGAATATTGATTGTAAATATTTTAATAATTTTGTTTGGTAGTACATCAGGACATTTTAAAGCAAATGAACCAACAATAGGAACGAATTTTAAAAGGTTAAAAGAAGAAGGAGAATATTTTAAAGGAGATATAGATGAAAATTGGGTAAATAATTATAACAAAAAATTAGAAACATTTTTAAATAATGAGCAGAATTTAGTTCCAAAATCTGAAAGAGAAAAGATAAAAAATGATTATATACAAGAGGAATTTACAGAAGAAGAAATAAAAAATTTAGGAAATATAATTTATTTGAATGAAGATGCTAGAGATTTTTTTGCAAGATTTGAAGAATATAATTTTTATTCTGATTATTTTAAAAAAGCTGAAGAATATTCTTTAAAATTAAAGGAAAGTTATAGAGAGAATTATTCCGGGAAAAAATTAAAAGTATTAGAAGAAAAAGTAGATAAATTATATACTAATTTTATAAACAACTATGACGCAAAATATAATTATGATAATGGATACTGGAAATTCAGGATAATGCATAATTTTTATCCTTATACTTTAGGCTTAGCAATTATAGTTTCTTTATCTTCTATTTTTTCAATAGAATTTAGTAGTAATGTTGAAGCTATAGTATTAGCAACTAAGTATGGAAAAAATAAAATTATTTTCTCAAAAGTAATATCAGGATTTTTATTTGCAACTTTAGTTTTCTTAATATTTGAAATTACAAATATTATAATTATATTTGGGTTTTATAGTTTTACAGGTTGGGAGAGTGTATATCCTAATTTTCTTTTAGATAATGCTCCATATTTGTTTAATCAATTACAAATTAGTATTATAACAGTATTAACAACATATTTTGGAGTAGTATTATTATTTACAATTACTATGTTAATATCTGCTTGTAGTAAAAAGATTTTTAATAGTATCTTAATATCAAGTTTGATATTATTTATACCTATATTTATTTCTTCAGCAATAAATAATCCAGCACTAGAAATAATATATAAATTTTGTCCAGCATATATAATATCAGGAATTCCATTATGGCAAAATCTGGATTTAGTTTATTTTTTCGGACAAGCAATTCCAATTAAATATTTTATTGCTATTATTTCAATAGGAATTATCCTTATATCAATAGTTATTAGTTATAATAAATTTTCTAAGCATCAAGTGTCCTAAAGGGACACTTTTTTATTTAGTAGGAAAGTGCAGAGCACTTCCTACTAAATAAAGGATTTGCAAAATATATGATTTTACTAAACATTAACAATATGACACACATAAAATTCACAATAAAGTTATTGAAAAGCCTAGTAGTAAATGATATAATGCAAAAGTAAAATTATGGGTAGAAAAGGAATAGTTATGGAATTTTTTAAAATACTTTTCAAAAATAGAAAATTAGCAATGAAACTTGGAAAAAATGATTTTAGAAATAGATTTGCAAATACTAGCCTTGGAAGACTTTGGGGATTTGCACAACCATTTATTTTTATGATTACTTATGTAATAGTGTTTCAATATATATTAAAAACTGGAAGCTCAGGTGAATATCCTTATGTAGTATGGTTTTTACCTGGTATGTCTGTATGGATGTTTTGTAATGATGCAATTATAACAGCTAGTAATTCAATAAGAAATTATAGTTATTTAGTAAAAAAAGTAGTATTTCCAGTAGATATAATACCAGTTATTTCACTTACATCAGCAAGTTTTATAGGAATATTTTTAATGGCAATAGCAGTTATTGTATGTTCAATTTTTGGATATATTCCTAACTTTTTAAATGTAATTTATATATTATTTTGTACAATATGTTTTATAATTGCTTTAACTAGATTTACATCAGCCTTAACAACAGTTGTACCAGATTTTGCACAATTACTTACAATAATTATGCAATTATGCATGTGGTTTACACCAATAGTTTGGAATTTAGATATGGTTTCAGGTTCAAATATTATAAATTTATTTAAGGGTATGCCATTTACATATCTTGTAGAAGGTTTTAGACAAGCATTTATGTCAAATTCTACAATTATAACAGAAAGCAATGGAATATTTACATTAGTTTTCTGGATAATAACAATACTTATATTTTTATGGGGAAATAGAGTATTTAAGAAAACTAAAAAAGATTTTGCCGACGTGTTATAAAATGTTGAGAAAGAGGAAAATAGATGGAAAACAATTGTGTAGATATTCTACTTGCTACATATAATGGAGAAAAATATTTAAAACCACAATTAGATAGTATATTAAATCAAACATATACTAATTTTAGATTATTAATTTCAGATGATGCTTCATCTGATAATACTAGAGAAATACTAGAAGAATATGCAAAAAAAGATAAAAGAGTAATTCTGTATTTTCAAGAAAAAAATTTAGGTGTAATTAAGAATTTTGAATTTTTATTAAAAAAAGTAGAAAATAAATATTATATGTTTTCTGATCAAGATGACATTTGGAAAGCAGATAAAATAGAAAAATCTATTAAACATATAAAAGAAACAGACAGTGATTTAGTTTATTCAGATTTGGAAGTAGTAGATGAGAACTTAAATGTAATATATAGTTCTTATTGGAAATTAAAAGGAATTTATAATAAAATAAAAAAATATAACAATTTTGAAAGCCTATATTTAAATAATTTTGTAACAGGTTGTACTATGATATCTAAAAAAGAACTTATAGAAAAAGTGTTACCACTTCCAACTACAAGTAAATATGTTCTTCATGATTATTGGATAGCTTTAATAATTAGTCAAACTGGCAAAATAAGTTATATAGATGAACCACTTATAAAATATAGACAACATAAAAATAATAAAATAGGTTCTAAGAAAAGATCTGATGAGATTAAAACTTTAAATGAAATAAGAAATTTATTTATTAATGTAAAAAAAGAACATTTTACAGTTTTTATAGAGAATGAAAATAAGTTTAATAGTGAAAAAATAAAAAAACTAAATAAGAATGCGTTAGATTATTATAAGATGTTAGAAACTAAGAATAACATAAATTTTAAAAAATGGGGACTATTTTTCAAACTTTATAAATACGAAGAATTTGGGTATAAAATGCAAAATTTTGTGATTTTAAATTTACCGATTTTTGCAAGAATTGCTTTTAAGTTTTTAAAGAGAAAATAAATATATTTTAAAGCAATAATGAAAGGATATAAAGAAGAAATTATGAGCGATAATGAAGCAGTAATTAAGATTTCTAATTTAGTAAAAGAATATAAGATGTATTCAAATAAAAAAGATAGGCTTTTAGAAGCAATACTTCCTAAATATAAGAAACATACAACTTTTAGAGCTATGAATAATTTAAATTTAGAAATTAAAAAAGGTGAAGTCTTAGGAATTTTAGGAAAAAATGGAGCAGGAAAGTCTACATTATTGAAAATGATTACAGGAGTAGTAACTCCAACATCAGGTGAACTAAAAGTAAATGGAAAAATAAGTTCACTTTTAGAACTTGGAGCTGCTTTTAATCCAGACCTTACAGGTTATGAAAATATATATCAACATGGACAAGTTATGGGAATGACAGATGAAGAAATTAAATCTAAAGAACAAGAAATTATTGATTTTGCAGATATTGGAGAACATTTATCACAACCTGTAAAAACATATTCTTCAGGTATGTTTGCTCGTTTAGCTTTTGCATGTGCAATAAATGTTGAACCAGACATTTTAATTGTTGATGAAGTTTTATCTGTTGGAGATATGGCATTTCAATTAAAATGTTTTAAAAAATTTGAACAATTTAAAAATAATGGCAAAACAATAATTTTTGTAACACATAATATAAATGATGTTATGACAAATTGTAATAGAGTAATAATTTTAGAAAATGGAACTAAAACTTTTGATGGCTCAGTAAAAGATGGAGTTAATAGATATAAAAAAATAATTGTTGGATTAAATCCAGATGAAGAAGATAAAAATGAAGATGAAATCCAAGAAGCAGAAGAAGTTGAAATAGCAAAAAATGAAAATAATTCAGAAAATTCTTGGAAAGACAAAATGAACCAAAATCCTAATATGATTGAGTATGGAAATAAAGCAGCAGAAGTTATTGATTATGGTGTATTTGACAAAGATGGAAATCTTGTAAATATGTTTGATAATGGAGATTACATAACTTTTAAATCAAAAGTAAAATTCAATAAAGAAGTAAAGGAACCAATATTTACTGTAACTTTAAAAGATTTTGCTGGAAAAGATATAACAGGCACAAATACAAATATAGAAAAAGTAGCAACTGGAACATTTAAAAAAGGAGATACAGCAGTTGCTGAATTTACTCAAAAAATTCCAGTAGCACAAGGAAAATATACTTTATCTTTCAGCTGTACAAGATATAATGCTAAAGGCGATTTAGAAGCATTAAATAGAAAATATGATGCTTTACTTATTGAAATAATTGCTACTAAAAATACAGTAGGTTTAATTAGATTAGATTCTAAGATAAATATAAAAAAACTGTAAATTATACTATATTCAATTTAAATATAGTATAAAATACACTAAAAATTAATTGACACGATATTTCTTTGAAGTTAATATATTTTATTTAATTTATTTCCTTACTGGTCAGCTGAGTTTTCAAAAATCTATTCGCATTTGCGGATTTTTGAAAACAAATAGCTTCGCCAGCTTCCCAAACTGCGCGTCAATCATTAAATAAAATATATTAACTTCAAAGAAAGAATATAGATAAATATTTTATAGGTTTTTTTAAAATCTAAATATAAAAAGGAGCTATGTTTATACATAGAGAAATTAAATGGAAGTTAATTTATTAGAATTTAAGAAAAACATAATTTCTTGGTATCCAATAGAGAAAAAAGATACTGTTCTGCAAATAGGTAAAGATGAAGAAATTTTTAAAGAATTAAGTAAAAAGTCAGACAAGGTAGTTGTTTTAGAAAATATTAATGAAGTTAAAATGGAAGCCAAATTTGACTATGTAACTTTAATTGGAAATTTTGAAACTTTAGAAACAGAAAAAGAAATTATAAATTTATTAGAATATGCTAAAAATTGCTTATCAAGAGATGGAAAAATTCTTTTAGCAATGCAAAATAAATTTGGAATGAAATATTGGGCAGGAGAAAAGCCTAATAAGAACTTAAATTCATATTTTACTATAGAAAACTCAAGTAGTAATATTTTAAGTATGCCAAGAATAAAAGGTATTTTAAAAAATTTAAAATTAAAATATAAATTTTATTATCCATTACCAGATTATAAATTAACAAATGTAATATATACAGATGAATTTATGCCTAATAATGATAATATAGATTCAAGAATATTGACTTTTTCAGATAAAAATGAAATTTTAAATTTTTCAGAACGAGAAGCGTATAAACAATTAGTTAGTGAAGATAAGAGTTTGTTTCCATTTTTTTCAAATTCATATTTTATTGAAATTTCAGAAAAAGACAAATTTGAGGATATAAGATTTGTAAGTTTTGGGGTAACAAGAAAAAAAGAATATAGAATAAAAACTATAATAACTAAGAATAAAGTATATAAGTATGCTGATAATGAAGCCTCAGAGCTTCATATAGATAAAATTTCAAATAATATAGAAGTTTTAAATAAAAATAAAATTGAATGTTTAGGTAAAGTAAAAAAAGGATTTATTGAATGTGACTTTTTAAAAGATGCAATTTCTTATGATGAGTATTTAATAAAAGTTTATAAAGAACGAGGATTAGAGCAAGTTATAGAAAAAATAAAAGAATTTGAAAAAAATATTTTATATAAACTTTATGATGAAAATGAAAAAATTGAACAAAATGTTTTTGACAGATATGGAATTAATTTACCAGAAAATTTAAAAATAAAATTACATTTTGTAAAAAATGGAATTCTAGATTTAATTTTTCAAAATTGTTTAGTAAAAAAAGATAAGATTTTTGCTTATGACCAAGAATGGTTTGAGAAAGATGTGCCATTAGAATTTATTTTATATAGAGCAATTTTTTATTTTACTGAACTAAAAAAATTAGAAGATTTTGAGGTGCTTTTAGAAAAACTTGATTTAAAAGAGTTTAATGAGTATTTTGAAAAATTAGAAAATGACATTCAAAAAAAATTGATAGATGAAGATATGTGGAAATTACATGAAGACTCTGTAAAAGAAATAGGAAGCATAAATAGAATTTTAGATAATTATGAAGAGAGATTAAATGCTGCTAATGAGCATATTTCAAACTTAGAAAATATTCAAGTAGAATATCAAAAAGGAATTGAAGATTTACAGAAATTAATTCAAGATAAAGATGTTCAGCTTGTACAATATGCAAATGATTTAAGAGCAATTTCTAATTCTTTATCTTGGAAAATTACAAAACCTATAAGGATGTTAGCTTGGATGATTAATCCAAAAAGTGGAGCAAGTTTTATAGATAGAATAATGCCTCCTGGTGGAAAAAGAAGAGCAGAATATGATAAAAAGCAAACAGAAAAAAAATATAAAAGAAAAGTTGATAATTATTTTAAATTAACAGATGAAAAAACAGCTGAATATTGGAAAGGAATAGATCACAGAAAATTTTTAAAATATGAAAAAGACTTAAAAAGAGAAGAAGAAGGCAAATTATCAGATTATGAAAAATGGGTAAAAGCAAATACTCCGTCAGATCAAGAAATAGAAAATCAAACTAAAACTAGATTTAGAAAAAGACCTAAAATTAGTATAGTAGTTCCTCTTTATAATACAGATACAGATTTTTTTAGAGAACTTTTATATACTGTTCATACCCAAACTTATAAAAATTGGGAACTTTGTTTAGCAGATGGTAGTGAAAAAGAACTTGAAGAAATAAAAAGTATGTGTGCAAAAGATAAAAGAATTAAATACAAATTTTTAGGAGAAAACAAAGGTATTTCAGAAAATACTAATGAAGCAATAGAAATGGCAACAGGTGATTATATATCATTACTTGATCATGATGATATGCTTTCTGAAACGGCATTATATGAAGTTTTAAAGGTTATCAATGAAAATCCGGATGTAGAACTTATTTATACAGATGAAGATAAATTTCATTTTATAGATGAACCAAGATTTGCTCCACACTTTAAACCAGATTTTGCACCAGATACTTTAAGAGCAAATAATTATATTTGTCATTATAGTATATTTAAAAGATCTTTACTTAAAGAAATTGGTGGTTTTAATTCAGAATATAACGGAGCACAAGACTTTGATATTATTTTAAGAGCTGCAGAAAAAGCTAAAAAAATAATTCATATACCAAAAGTATTGTATCATTGGAGAGTTCATAAAGAATCAACTGCGATGAATCAAGATGCTAAACCTTATGCAATTTTAGCAGGAAAGAAAGCAATAGAATCTCATTTAGAAAGAGTAGGACTAGAAGGAACTGTTTCTAAAGGAAAAAATCCAGGAACTTATGAAATTGCTTATAAAGTAATTGGAGTTCCAAAAGTTAATATTTTAATTCCTAATAAAGATGAAAAAGAAACTCTAAAAAAATGCATAGATTCAATAATTGCAAAAACAACTTATGGTAATTATGAAATTGTAATTATTGAAAATAATAGCCAAACAGAAGAAATTTTTGAATACTATAAAGAACTAGTAAAAAATAATAGAATAAAAGTATTAGATTATACAAATAACAAAATTTTTGACATAAAAGGAGAAAGAAAGCTAGAAAATAATAGTTTTTCTAATGAGAAAAAAGAGTTTAATTATTCAAGAATAATTAATTTTGGTGTTAAAAATACAAAAGGAGATTTTATTATCCAATTAAACAATGATACTGAAATTATAACAGAAAATTGGCTTGAAAAGATGATAGGATTTGCTCAAAGAGAAGATGTTGGAGCAGTAGGAGTAAAATTATATTATCCAGATGAAACAATACAACATGCAGGTGTAATTGTTGGAGCTTTGCAAGTTGCGGCACATGTTTTTAGAGGTCTTTCAAAAGATGAACAAGGGTATTTTGGAAGGGAAAATTTAATCCAAAATATGAATGCTGTAACAGCAGCATGTATAATGACGAAAAGAAGCATCTACGAAGAAGTAGGATATATGAATGAGGATTTTGCAGTAGCTTTTAATGATATAGATTTTTGCTTAAAAATAAGAGAAACAGAAAAGCTTATAGTATATAATCCGTTTGTAGAACTTTGGCATTATGAATCAAAATCAAGAGGTAATGATAATGACCCTGATAAAATAGAAAGATTTCAAAAAGAAATAAACTTGTTTTTAGAAACTTGGAAAGAAAAGCTAAATAAAGGTGATGAATATTATAATAAGAATTTAAGTTTAGACTCTGACCAATATGATATAAGAACAGATAAAGTATCATAAAATTTTAATTTTTTGCAATAAATTTTGAAAGGAAAGAAAAATGAACATTATAAAACATAGAATTAATCAAATTAAATTTTATATTGGAAAATATGGCTTTATAAAAACAGTAAAAAAATGTATAAAAACTGTACTTAGAAAAATTGTAAGGTTTTTGAAAGGAGAAAAAGATTTACAATATGGCGATTATGGCGGTTGGATAAAGTACAACGAACCTAAAGATGCTGATTTAAAATTGCAAATGAAGCAAAACTTTAAAATTTCTCCTAAAATTAGTGTAATAGTTCCAATGTATAATACTAAAGAGAAATTCTTTAAAGATTTGGTTAATTGTATGATTAATCAAACATATTCAAATTGGGAATTATGTTTAGCAGATGGTAGCCCAAAACAAAATGAGAATTTTAAAAAATATTATGAAAAAGATGAAAGAATAAAATACAAGTTCTTGGGAAAAAATGAGGGGATTTCAGGAAATACAAATGAAGCAATAAAAATGGCAACAGGAGATTATATAGCTCTTTTAGACCATGATGACATTTTAGCTGATTATGCTTTATTTGAAGTAGTATCTTATATAAATAAATATCCGAATTCAAAATTTCTTTATTCAGATGAAGATAAAATAGATGAAAATGATAATAGATATGATGCATATTTTAAGCCTGATTTTGCTCCAGATACATTGAGATGCCAAAACTATATTTGCCATTTTAGTATATTTAAAAAAGAATTAATGGAAAAATTAAAAGGGTTTAGAACAGATTATGATGGAGCACAAGATTATGATATATTCCTAAGAATGTCTGAAATTGTAAAACCTGAAAATATAACACATATTCCTAAGATTTTATATCATTGGAGAGTACATAGTGAATCTACTGCAAAACTTAATAGTAATGCTAAAAATTATGCTGTTGAATCAGGAAGAAAAGCAATTACTGACCATTTGAAGAGAATTGGATTAGAAGGTACTGTTACCGAAGGTTGTATAGAAGGAATTTATAGAGTGGATTATAAAGTTAAAGGAGAGCCTAAAGTATCAATAGTTATTCCTAATAAAGATGGAAAAGATATTTTAAAAGTTTGTATAGATTCTATTTTAGAAAAAACAACTTATAAGAATTATGAAATAGTTGTAGTTGAAAATAATAGTGATAGTGAAGAAATTTTTGAATATTACAAAGAATTAATTGAAAATGAAAAAGTAAGAGTTGTAAACTATAATACTGGTAAAGAAATAACAAATTCTGAGGAATCAAGTTTAGAATATACAAATAAAAACAGGATAAAAGTAAGACCAGGATTTAATTATTCAGCAGTTATAAATTTTGGAGTAAAAAAATCTGAGGGAGAATATGTAATTCAATTAAATAATGATACAGAATTAATTACTGAAAACTGGCTTGAAATATTACTTGGATTTGTTCAAAGACCAGATGTTGGAGCAGTAGGAGTTAAACTATATTTTCCAGATGAAACAATACAACATGCTGGAATAATTGTTGGAATAGGTGGAATTGCTGGAAATAGATTTAAAAGTATTCCTAAAAATGGACATGGATATTTTGCACAAGAATCTATGATAGAAAATTTAAGTGCAGTAACAGGTGCATGTTTAATGGCTCCAAAAGCAATATATGAAGAAGTTGGCTGGATGGATGAAGAACTAGCAGTTGCATTTAATGATGTAGATTTTTGTTTGAAAATTAGAGAAAAAGGATACCTAGTGGTATATAATCCATTTGTAGAATTTTGGCATTATGAATCTAAAACAAGAGGAGCAGAAAATACTCCAGCAAAAATAAAGAGATTTCAAGGTGAAATAAGTAGATTTGAACAAAAATGGGGAAATATTTTGGATGAAGGTGATCCATATTATAATGTTAATTTAAGTTTAGACACAGAAGTTTATCACATGAAAAATATAAAAGTAAATTATGGGGATATTGAAATAAAGAAAAATAAAAAATCAAAAAAATAAAAGAGAATTAATTATTATGAATGATGTGAATAAAAAGCTAATTGAAAAGCTATTTGAATTTTATGAAAAGTATGCTCTTAGGGTATATATTGATAAAAAAATAGAAAAAGAAAATTATTCAATATTATATAGTGAAGTTTTGAAAGATGCAGAATGTAATTTTGCCTTTAATTTAAAAGCAAATAATGAAAAAGAATTTAATAGTATATTTGAAGATATAAAAAAAGATATGCTGATTATAAAAAGAAAACCTGTTTTTGTTATAAGTCCACTTCAAAAATTTTTATATGAAAATAAAGAAGAAATATTTTCTTATAAATTCAAAAATATATCAAAAGAAGTTTGGCAAATTTATAGTGATTTTGATAAAGTAGAAGAGATAGAAACTAATTGTAAATTAGATATAAGCATAGAAAAAGTTGCAGATTATAAAGAATTTGCAATAGAAATGTTAGAAAGCTATAAGGGAAATAATGAAGATCCTTATAGTGATTTAGAAAATGGCTATTTAAATATTAATTATAATTGGACAGATGAGAAAACTAAAAGTGAATTTTACTTTATAAAAAGTTCTAATAAAATTATAGGCACAATAGCAAATGTTCATAATGAAGAAATATTTGGAATACATGGATTTGCAATAAAAATGCCTTATAGAAAATTAGGTATAGGAAAAGAAGTTCTAAAAAGACAATTAAAAATGGCTAAGCAAAAGAGTAAAATAGCTTTTTTACAAACAGAAGCAGATTTTTATCCAGCAAAACTATATAACAAAGTTGGATTTAAAAATATTTGCAATTTATATTATTATGAGGAAAACTCTTAAAATATTTTAAGAAAGTAGGAGAAAAACTAAAAAATGAGTATAGCAAGTAATCTAGAAAAAGTAAAATATTATATAAAACGATATGGCTTTTTTTCTACTTTAAAAAAAGTTTTAAAAAGAATATTAAAAATAAAAGAAAACAGAAAGTCTAATCAGGAAGCTTATAAGATTTGGATGGAAAAAAATACTCCAAATGAAGATGATTTAAAAAAACAAAAAGCTACTAAATTTGATTACGAACCTAAAATTAGTATTGTGGTGCCACTTTATAATACAAAGGAAGTATTTTTTAAGGAATTAGTTGATTCTTTAAATAATCAAACTTATTTAAATTGGGAACTCTGTTTAGCAGATGGTAGTCCACAAAAAAATGAAGTTTTAGAAAAATATTATAAAGAAAATAATAAAATAAAATATAAATTTTTAGGGAAAAATGAAGGAATTTCGGAAAATACAAATGAAGCAATAAATATGGCAACAGGAGATTATATTGGATTTATGGATCATGATGATATTTTAGCAAATGAAGCATTATTTCAAGTAGTCAAAGTAATTAATGAAGATCTAAAAACAGATTTTATTTATACTGATGAAGACAAAATAGATGAAAATTATGAGAGATTTGAACCATATTTTAAACCAGATTATTCACCAGAAACTTTAGAGTGTAATAATTATATAACTCATTTTGTAGTTGTAAAAAAAGATATAATTGAAAAAGTTGGAAAACTAAACTCTAAATTTAATGGAGCACAAGATTTTGATTTTGTTTTAAGAGCAACAAAACAAGCGGAAAAAATTATACATATTTCTAAGATTTTATATCATTGGAGAGTACATAGAAATTCTACAGCATATATTGCAGATGCGAAGGAATATGCTTTTGAAGCTGGAAAAAAAGCTATAGAAGAAGATTTAAAAAAACAAGGAAAAACTGCAATAGTAGAAGCTGGACAAGAGGTTCCAGGAATTTATAAAATAAAATATGATGTGATTGGAAATCCAAAAGTTTCAATACTTATTCCAAATAAAGATAATATAAAATTACTAAAAAAGTGTATAACTTCAATATTAAAACTTACAACTTATGAAAATTACGAAATTGATATAATAGAAAATAATAGTGAAAAAATTGAAACTTTTGAATATTACAAAGAAATTATTAAAAATTCCAAAATTAAAATTTTAAATTTTAATAAAAATACAGTTTTAGATATAAATGGGGAAAAAAGTTTAGAAAACAAAATTTTAAATAAGGATTTAGCAGAAAATTTAGAAAGTAATGCAGAGAAAAATATTGAACAAGTTATTGAAAATACAGAGAGTGAAGAAAAAAATTTGCAAAAAAATTCTGAATTTAACTATTCTGCACTAATAAATTTTGGAGTGCGAAATGTAGATGGAGAATTTGTACTTCAACTTAACAATGATACAAATTTACTTACGAAAGACTGGTTAGAACTTTTTATTGGATATGCACAAGATAGTCAAATCGGAGCTATTGGTGCAAGATTATATTATGAAGACAAAACAATACAACATGCAGGAATAATTGTTGGAGTTTCAGGAATAGCAGGAAATGCATTGGTTAACTTACCTTATGGAAAACATGCATATTATGGAAGAGAAGCAGCAACTAGAAATGTTCTAGCTGTTACAGGAGCTTGTTTATTTGCAAGAAGAAGTCTTTATTTTGAAGTTGGATTAATGGATGAAGAAAATTTCAAGGTTGCATTTAATGATGTAGATTTTTGTTTAAAATTATATGAAAAAGGTTATAGAAATGTATATAATCCTTATGTGGAATTAATTCATTATGAATCAAAATCAAGAGGATATGAATTTTCAAAAGAAAAAGAAGATAGATTTGTAAAAGAATCTAATAATTTTAAACAAAAATGGAGTAAATATATTGAATATGATCCTTATTATAATAAAAATTTAAGTAGAAAAACAGTTAATTATGATATAGCTGAAGTAAATTAAAAGGGGAATAATATGAACTTAGATTACGAGGAAGATCCAATAAATGATCCAGAAGAAGAAAAAAAATATACAAAAAGATTATTTAAAAAGCTAATTATTAGATTTATAATTACTATTTTAATAGTTGGAGTATTTTACTATTTAGAAGCTTGGATTAGAAATGATTTTAATAAACTACCAGAATATAGTACAGAATCATATATTCACTATGCTAATGGTGAAAAAATGCCAACTTTATATTCATGTACAAGATATAAATCTGTTATAGACAGTAAATATAGATTTGAAGATTCTAGATTTGGTGATAGAGTCACAACTATAGAAATAACTTATGAACCAATTCCAGAGGATATGATAGATAAATATGAAGCTTTTATAATAACACAAAATTATGAATATTTAGATTACTATGGAGAGGAAACTGAACTTTTCGTAAAAAATGTAAAAAATGAAGATAATGAGAAGTACAAAGAATATGCAGCTTTTATAATAGTTAAGGGACATACTAAAATAATATATGGTGTTTTAGAAGGAACTTATGATAGAATTTTTTATTAATTGAAAGGTAGGAAAATGAAAACAGAAAACAGTAGTGAAAATGAATTTAATAGAGGTATCACTTTAAAGATTTTTGAATTTTTTGAAAATATTGGAATATTGATTTTAGAAAAAATTCATCTAGGAAAACTTGCTAAGCTTTATAAAGAACATATAGAAGGAATGAGATATTTAATATGTGGTGGACTTTCTACATTAGTGAATATTTTATCATATATCGTTGCGAGCTATGTAATATTTTTTGGAATTCAAAATGAACAATTAAAAGTAACAATTAGTGATAATTTTGCTTTTATAGTTGCACTAATTTTTGCTTATTGGGTAAATAAAGTTATAGTTTTTAAAAGTAGATGTGGTACTAAAAAAGAATTATTTAAAGAAATATTTTCATTTACATATTGCAGAGTATTTACACAATTAATCAGTCTAGGAATGATGAATTTAGCAGTTATTATAAGTATGAATGATGTAGTAATGAAAGTAATTGCAAATATAGTAGTTATAATTTTGAATTTTATATTAAGTAAGTTAATAATATTTAAAAAATCTTCTAAAACTGAAGAAGATAGAAAATAATTTTTAATTTTATAAGAATATTAAGAATATATAATAAAAATTTATTTCAAAATGTTTGTTCAAAAAATCTTCACAGAATTGCTAATAGCGTTTTGTGGAAAGAGTTCATCTATTGATGGAAGGGGACCACAAAATGGATAAACAATTCTAGTTTGATTTTTCAAGGATGCTTATTTTCAAAAATTTTTATTATATATTCTTAAATAGCTTTTGTAGATATTAAGTTTTTATAAAACTTTATCAAAATATTTGAAAATATGTAAATATATGTTATAATGTAAACGAAAAAAATCGAAAATTGAAAGGAAATAAGAATTATGGATAAAGTAGCTGTTCTAATACCTTGTTATAATGAAGCAAAAACAGTAAAAAAAGTAGTAGAAGACTTTAAAAGAGAATTACCAGAAGCAGTAATTTATGTGTATGATAACAATTCAAAAGATGGAACAGATAAAATTGCGAAAGATGCAGGAGCAATAGTTAGATATGAAACTAGACAAGGAAAAGGTAATGTTATAAGAACCATGTTTAGAGAAATAGACGCTGAATGTTATATTATGGTTGATGGTGATGATACATATCCTGCTGAAAGTGCAAAAGAAATGGTAAAAGCAGTTTTAGAAGAAAATGTTGATATGGTAGTAGGAGATAGATTATCTTCAACATATTTTAAAGAAAATAAAAGACCTTTTCATAATGTTGGAAATGTAACAGTAAGGGCTTTAATAAATAGAATATACAAAAGTGATATAAGAGATGTTATGACAGGATTAAGAGCTTTTAGTTATAGATTTGTAAAAACTTTTCCTGTAATGTCTAAGGGATTTGAGCTTGAAACAGAGATGACAATTCATTGTTTAGACAAAAATATGAAAACTAAAAATATAATCATAGAGTATAGAGATAGACCAGCAGATAGTCCTTCAAAATTAAATACTATCCCAGATGGAATAAAAGTTTTAAAAACAATATTAGGTTTTTATAAAAATTACAAACCTTTAAACTTCTTCTCTATAATTTCTTTTGTAATTGCTGTTTTAGGACTTATATTCTTTATTCCAGCAGTAGTTGTAATGTTTAAAACAGGAGAAATAAAAGTACCATCAATTATATTAAGTATGTTACTTTTTGTATGTACTTTACAATCAATATTTACAGGTTTGACACTTGATAATATAATAAAAAATTCAAAACAAAGTTTTGAAATGAGATTAATAGATTGTGAAAGAGAACTAAAAGATAGAAAGGAAAAATAAAAATGAGTTCAGACGTGAAAGTATCAATAGTAGTACCTATATATAATCTTGAAAAATATGTTCCAAGATGTTTAGATGCACTAGTAAATCAAACTTTAGAAGATATAGAAATACTTTGTGTAGATGATGGTTCAAAAGATTCTGCACCACAAATCATTGAGGACTATAAAAAAAGATATCCAAATAAAGTAAAAACTTTTCATAAGGAAAATGGTGGTGAATGGTCTGCAAGAACTTATGGTTTAAAACATGCTATAGGAGAATATGTTGGATTTATAGATAGTGATGATGTTCCTGAACTTACTTGGGCAGAAAAATTATATAATGCAGCTAAGAAAAATGATGCTGATATTGCGTTTTCAGGATATGATAGAGTAGATTTAGATACAGGAAAAACAGTTTCTACTGAAATGACTCAATATGGAACTATGAATAAAGATGTGGATTGGCAAGATGATTTCATTGTTTATGCAAACCCATCTTTATGGAATAAATTGTATAGAAGAGAGCTTGTAAAAGATTTAGAATTTTTACCTTTTAGAGGTTGTAATGATACATTATTTTTAATACATGCATATATGTATGGAGCTAAGAAATTAACATTTATACCAGATGTTTTATATCATTATTATTTAAGATCAAGTTCACAAATACATAATATGAACGAAAAAGATATAGAAAATTTAAAGAAGTATTTATTAGTTACAAAAGAAAATGCAAAAAAAATAGGAAAATATGAAGAATATAAAGAAACTTTAGCAACTATGGCATTCTTACATTTAGGAATATCTTGGGCTTTTATGCTTTCTTATGATAAATCTGTAAAAATGACTAAAGCTTTAAAAGAAATAACAAATTATTTAAATGAAAATTTTCCTGAATGGAGAAATAGTAAACATTTTAATATGATACATTGTTTTAAAAAAGGATTTAAATCTATATGTATTTGGGGTGTTCATCTATTTTATAAATTACATTTACCAATAGTATATATTTGGGTAAATAGATTTTTATTAGATGTAGTTAAATTAGAAGTTAAATGGTAATTAAAAAAGTAAAGATAGAAATATTATTATTTAAAGTTACTTAAAGTTTGAGATGCAAGTTTTTAATATAATAAATTTATAAGGAAATTAAGATGAAAAAAACAGAAAAATTAAATAAATTATATGAAAATATTTTAGAAAAAATTAAGTTTTTTATAAATAAAGATAATTTTACAAAAACAAAATTAATCTTAGTAGCTATTATGTCTGTCTTAATAGCTACTTTATGTGAATATACGATTTTTAGAATTTCACATCCAGAATTTATTTCTAAAAATAGAATAATGCTTGTTTCAATAATATTTATGTTTATTGGAATTCATTTTGTGTTTAAACTTTCAAAAATGTATGAATTTATACATAACCATAGGTACAAAATAGCTTGTGCCTTTTTGCTATTTGTAATGATATTTAAATATTCAGGTTCATCAATAGTTAATTTTCAAGAGTTTCAAGGTAGGGGATTAATTCAACCTAATCATGATAATACAAGATATCATACCTTACTTGGAAAAGCCAGAGAAATTAGAACAGATGAATGGGCTACTTCAACAACATATATTTTATCTCAAAGTAAGACAGAGAGTCCATTTCAATATTTTTCTAGTGTATTAAGAGCAACACCAACAGATATGTTTACAGTTGCAAATTCACCTGTTTTAGATATATTAATGATTGGAAGACCATTCCAATTAGGATTTATGCTGTTTGGAACTGATGCAGGTTTGAGTTTTTATTGGTATGCAAGACTTGTTGCAATGTTGCTTGGTTCTTATGAATTATGTTTAATACTTACAAAAAGAAATAAAAAAGTTTCTTTATGTGGAATGATAGTAATAACATTTTCAGCAGCAGTACAATGGTGGTATTGTATGCAAGTCCTTATATGGGGTCAAATAGTTGTTGTTCTAGTAGATAAATTTATGACTACAAGCAAAAAAAGAAATAAATATTTATGTGCACTAGGAATACTAGTTTCAGGACTATCCTATATATTTGAATTTTACCCAGCATGGCAAATATCTTTTGGATATGTGTTTTTAGCTCTTATAATTTGGATATTAATTAAAAATATAAAATATGAAAACTATAGATTTACTAAACATGATATAGCAGTTATTGTTATAACTTTACTATGTATAGCATTACTTTTAGGAAGATGGTATATGCTATCAAAAGATACTTTAGCAGCAGAAATGAATACAGACTATCCAGGTGAAAGAAATGAAGTTGGTGGAGGAGCAATAAATTTATATTCATATTTTTATAATATATTTTTTGCAACAGAAGATTTTCCAAATCCATGTGAATATTCAAGCATGCTTTCATTATTCCCAATACCATTAATTTTAGGATTAATATATGTTATAAGAAATAAAAAAGACTTACACTTCTGGATTCCAATGCTTATTGTAGGGGGATTTTTAAGTATTTGGTGCATATATGGATTCCCTGAATTTTTGGCAGTACTTACAAAAATGTCAATGTCAACAGCCGGAAGAGCATCAATACCTCTTGGAACAGTTTGCATTTATATGTTAATTTATTTAATTGGAAATTTTGAAAAAGGTGATAAATTAATAAATAAAAAACTAACTTATGTCTTAGCAGGTGTATCTACTTTATTTATAATTTATAAAGCAAAAGAAACAATCGGAGTACCATATTTAGATAAGTTTAAATTATTATTAGCAGGAGAAATTTTTCTTGCATTAATATTTGGAGTATTAAATATCAATAATGAAAAAATTAAAACTTATACAATTTATGGATTAATTATTGTTGCATTAATTACAGGCTTAAGAGTAAATCCAGTGATAAGAACAACTGATGTACTTTATAAAAAACCTGTTGCAATAAAAATGCAAGAAATAAAAAAAGAAAATCCAGATGCAATTTGGGCTGTAAGTGATGGAGGATGGTATATAAATGATTATGCAGTTGCAAATGGAATTCGCACAATAAATTCAACAGCTGTATATCCTAATTTTGAATTATTTGAAACACTTCTAGGCGAAAAAGCAAAAGAAGAAGAAACAAGAAAAATTTATAATAGATATGCACATGTAAATTTTGAAATTACAGATGAGGAAAGTAGTGTAGAGCTTTTATTTGCTGATAATATAGCAATAAAAGTAAATTATGACGATTTACAAAAATTAAACGTAGAATATGTTTTATCAACTGTAGATATAAAAGAAAACTTTAAAAATAATGAAGAAGCAAAAAATACTTTTGAAGAAATATATAATGAAGATGGAATGTATATTTATAAAGTAGCTAAATAATGGAGAGGTAAAAAATGGCAGATAAAAAAGTAGCTGTAATAATGTCAACATATAATGGAGAATCTTTTATAAGAGAGCAACTAGAATCAATATTAGAACAAACTTACAGAAATGTAGAAATTATTGTTAGAGATGATGGTTCAAAAGATGATACTGTTGCTATTGTAAAAGAATATCAAAAAAAACACAAGAACATTAAACTTTTTGAAGGAGAAAATTTGGGATTTGTTAAAAGTTTTTTCGAACTTTTAAAACTAGCAGACGCAGATTATTATTCTTATGCAGATCAAGATGATATTTGGATAGAAAATAAAATTGAACTTGCTGTAAATTCATTAAATAAATTAGATGAGACTAAGCCTAATATGGTATTTGGAAATTCTGACTACTATGATGAAAATATGAGCTTTATAGGCATAGGAGAAAAAAATAAAGAATATTCTTTTCTGCAAGCTTTATTTGCATGTATTGGTCAAGGTATGACAATGACAGTAAATAAAAAAACAAGAGATATGATTATAGAAAATATGCCTAAATCATGTTTTTTCCATGATTGGTGGACATACCTATTATGTATTGGAATGGGAAATGTAGCTTATAATAATGTAACTACTGTAAAATATAGAAGAAGAAAGCAAAATGCCACATCAGAAGGGCAAGGATATCTTCGCCTTCTGATATGGAGAGTTAAAAACTTATTATTTAAAAATGGGATGAAAGATATTAAGCAACAGATGTTAAATTTTAAGGAAATTTATTATGATGAACTATCTGATGAAAATAAAGAAATATTAGATTTGTTTTCTAATGAAAAATATAGCTTTCCTATTGCGTTAAAAAAAGCTTTTTATCCAAAAAGAATTAGAAGAAGTTTAATTGATGATTTAATGTTAAGAGCAATATTTTTAATAGGAGTTTTATAATGAATTCAGAGAAAAAAGGATTTTTAAAGAATTTTATTTGGAATAGCCTAGGAACAGGAATAAACTCATTTAACTCATTGTTTTTTTTAATTATAGTAACAAGAGTTAATGATATACAAACAGCAGGTATATTTTCAATAGCTTATGCAACATCTACTATTTTATATACTTTAGCAATGTACTCAGGAAGGTTATGCCAAGTAACTGATATAGAAGATAAAATAAAAGATAAGGATTACATAGCAAATAGATTACTTACATGCATTTTAATGCTAATTGGTGCAACTGTTTTTTTAGTAATGAAACAGTATGATGTTTTCAAAACTACAATTTTTGCATTACTTGCAATTTTTAAAGGAATAGAAGCTTTTTCAGATATATTGTATGGTGTAATGCAAAAAAATGGTATACTGTATAAATCTGGACAATCTTTAAGTTTAAAAGGATTTATAGGTATATTTCTATTTTTAGTAGTAGATATAATTACAAAAGATTTGAGATTAGCATGTTTAGCTGTTATAATGGTAAATTTATTAGTTTTACTAATATACGATTATTTGATAGTTACTAGAAAACTTATAGATAAAACAAGTAAAGTTAATATAAAAAATGTAGTTTCAATTTTAAAGAGCGAATTTTTTGTATTTGTAAATTCTTTTGCAGGAATTTATATTTTAAATGCACCAAAATATGCAATAGATAATTTCTTAACAGAAGATATACAAGCAATTTATGGATATATAATGATGCCAGCAACAGTAATGACATTATTTACACAATTTATTGTAATGCCTTTCTTAGGTAAGCTAAAAGAAATGTATGAAGAAAAACAATTAAAAGAAATTGAAAAAGTAACTTTTAAAATTAAATTAATAGTAATTGCTTTTGGTGGTTTTGCAGTTCTTGCTGCTTTCTTGTTAGGTCCAGAATTCTTAGGATTGATTTATGGACTTGATTTAACTGCATATAGAATGAATTTATGTGTAATAATCGCATCATATATTTTCTATGCAATTTCTTATATAAATTTAGTAACATTAACTACAATAAGACATACATTTGTACAGTTTGTAATTTATATTATATCAATGATTATAGCATTTTTAGGCTCTAACATATTAGTAAGAGTATTAAATTTAGGAATAAATGGTGCAACATTTTCTTGTACAACAACACTTGCAATACAGTTTATCTTATATGCAATAGTTACAAAAGTTATTATGTATAAAGAAAACAAAAAAATAACAGAAAAAAATATTTAAATTATAGAAAATAAAATATTAGAAATGTTAATATGTTTTTTATTCATAGTTTCCTTGCTAGTCGACTGAGTTTTCAAAAATCTTATCGTAAAAAAGTATTTACAGATTTTTGAAAACAAATAGCTTCGCCAGTCTCCTAAACTGCGCGTCAACTATTCATAAAAAATATATTAACATATCTAAAAAAGATTTTTATATAATTAAATTTTATTAATAAGGAGAAACAGATGGCAATATTATATGTATTAACACTAATACTACTTGGAATAAGCTTCATGATATTTAAAAAGTCAGAAGAAAAATTGAATTTTATAAAATGGCTTATAATATATATTGTATCTTTATTAGGATATAATATTTTAATTGGTATGGTTTTAGGTCTTTTGAATATTACATCTCATATTTGGCTTTTATCAATAATAAATATTTTAGTAGCTGTAGGGCTTTCATATAAAGCAATAAAATATAAAAAAGTTCAGAAATATTTTGTAAGAAAAATTGATATAATTCGGACTAGCTATTATATTAATTATTTTTACAGTAATGTTTTTTAAAGATTTATACATATATAAAGGTGATATTAGTCACTTTGCTGTAGATTCTGCAATTCATTATAGAGCAGCAAAACATTATTCAGATAATTTAAAAATATTTATAAATGTAGAAGATAAAACATTTTTCAATTTTAATGTAATGCAACCAGGTGCATATATAAATGATGGTATTTTTATGAATGTAATAAATGATATTACAGGATTAAGTCATGAATATATATACCAGATTTTTGAAACAATGATAATGTTTTTAGGTGGACTTGCTTTTTATGCTACATTTATTAATAAAATTAAAACAAAAAAAGGATTAGTTGCAAGTTTAGTATTATTTGCATTATATATGTATGGATATCCATATAATGCTTGGATATATGGTTTCTCATATTTAGCTGTTTCAATAGCAATTGTTGCTATACTTTTAGCAGTTGTTGAAGAATTATATTCGAAAGAGAAAATTAATAAAGTATTAGTTATAAGCTTAATTGGAATATTAGGAACAGGATTAATATTCTCATATTGTTTATTTGTTCCAGCAATATTTGCAGCAGTTTGTATATATTGTTTCTTAAAGGATATTTCAAACAAAGAAGAAAAGAAAATTTTAAAAATATTTGGAAAAAACACGTTAATAGTAACAGGAATTTTATTATTAGTAACAATAGCAGGAATTGGATATTTATTTATACCAACATTTTTTATAGAAGGACAAACAAATTTAGTTAGTGCATTAAAAATAGATGGAGCAATATATTCAGAAAAATATCAGAATTTCTTACCATATATACCTTTTGCCATAATATATTTTGTAGAAATTATTAAAAGAATTAAAGAAAGAAATTTAAGATATTTAGATGTTTTTTCTGTAATTGTAATAGGATATTTAGCTGTTTTATATTTAGGATTATTAGCTGGAAAAGTAGCACCATATTATATGCTTAAAATTTATTCTATAGTTTGGATTGTAATTTTTGCAGTAACTATAGATTTAATAAATAAATACATAGATTGGAAAGCATTTAGAATAGATATAATTTTACTTATAGCATTATATGTTTTACTTTTATTAAAAGGAGTATCTCAAACATCAATTGCTAAAGTATATTTAATTGCTATATTATCATTATATATGGTATTACCAGCAATAATAGAAAAGTTGAATATAGAAGAAAATAAATTAAAAATAATAGATAAAGTAAAAAAATGTAAACCTCTAATTACAGGAGCAACATATGTAATAATATGGGGAGTATTTGTATGTTCATGGGTTTGGATAAAAGCTGGACATGTTATTGGAGAAGAGGCAAAACATGCATTACCAAATTTAGTTGGTATCTATTACACAGAAAATTGTGAACACAGAAAACTAATAGATTTAACACAAAACTTTAACTCAAGAGAAATAGAAATTGCCAAATATGCTAGAGAAAATTTAGAAGATATGACTGTTGAAAACACAGAGCTTATGACAGTTAGCTATTTTGCTAGAATTTGGGCGACAGCTATACTTGAGTTTAGTAGTGATGAAATACCTTATCAAAATGTAATCCAAGACACAAATATTTATGATATAGATGATGCAATGAAAGATGAAAACAAAAAATATATTGTAAAACTTGTAACAGAAGAACAAACAGCATTAGATGAATATAAAAATCATTTAGAAAAAGTTAAAGCAAATAATCAAGTTGAAATATTATTCGAAAATGCTAATGGTTATGTAGCTAGAATAAATAGATAAAAAATGCTTATTTTAATTTAAAGTTTAGATAAGTTTTAATGTGAGTTTATAGATTTTCTTTAAAAAATCTAAATAAATTAAAAGGTAAAATTTTATTATGGGAATTTTATATTTATTAACAGTAATTGCTATGATAATTACTTTTATACTAGTGAAAAAAAGTGAGGAAAAAGTAAATTTAGTAAATTGGTGCATTTTATCAGTAATATCATATTTAGCTTTTAATATAGCAATATGTATGATATTTGGAAGTTTAAATATAACAACAAATTTATTATTCTTATCAATAGTAAATTTATTAGTTACAGCAGGATTTTGCTTTAAAATATTCAAAGATAAAAAAGTACAAAAATTTGAAATAAGAAAAAGAGATTTTTTAGCAGTATTAATTATACTATTGATTGTTTGTTATATGGCAGTAGACCAATACAAACCTTTAGCCAAAACAATGGCAAATGCATCAGTAGATGCTAGTATGCATTATAGTGCAGCAACAAATTTTGCGGATAATATGAAGATTCTTGCAAAAATAGATAATCAAACTGGATATAATTTTAAAACTATGCAAACAGGTGCATATGTAAATACAGGAATATTTATAAGTGTTGTAAGAAGTATACTTCCAGATTTTAAAGATTATGTTTCAATGAAAATTTTTGAAATGGGAATTTTAGCATTAAATATTATGGCTTTTTATATGCTTATATCAAGCACTTTAAAAACAAAAAGAAATTACATAATAGGATTGGTATTTTTAGTATTATATGGTTTTGCATATCCATATACTAGTTTGTTATATGGATTCTCATATTTAAGTATGGCAATAGCTTTTTCAACTGGACTTTTCTATCTTGCAAAAGTATATGATAAAAAAGAAATGACTTTCCCATATATGTTAGGATTAATAGTACTTATGGGAATAGGTATAATTTTCTCATATTGTTTATTTGTACCTGCATTATTTGCTTTTATATGTATTTATGTATTTATAAAAGACTTGAAAAAAGAAGAAAAAGCATATTTAAAATTTTTCAAGAAATCAACACTACTTATAACAGGAATATTGTTAATAGTAACAATACTTGCAATTTTATATTTAGTAGTACCAACCTTTACAGATTCTGACCAAAATAAATTAACAGATGCAATAGGATTTGTAGGCGGAAGTTATAAATCTTTATATCAAGATTTCTTATTCTATATACCATTTGTTATTTTATTCATATATAGGGCTATAAAAAGTAAAGAACTTAATTATCAAACTTTAGCTTTAATATTACTAGGTGCTCAAACTTTAGTGTGTTTAATAGGACTAGTAGCAGGTTATGTTTCTGCATATTATTATTATAAAATTTATTATATAATTTGGATATTACTTGTAAGTATTGCAGTAGAAGTAATGTGTAATTCAGGAGAAAACAAAGAACTATTAGTTTTACTAAAATCATATTTAGTAGTTTGGATATGTGTGATATTATTTGCTATTTCAGGATATGAAATGAAATTAATAGCAAAATCTCCAACAATTATGGATGGACCAAAATCTCCAAGTCTTGCTGGAATATATTATGATACAAATATTTTTGCGGTAGAAAATATAAATAAATCTTGTATTATAGATGAAAACAGAGTAGCTCTTTCAGAAGAACTTGGAAAAATTGAAGATGCAACTTTGAAAAATATATTAGTAGGTGGAATGAATACAAATTGTAAAGCTTGGGTATATGTTATATCAAGAATAACTTCAGGTGGAGAATCTATAAATGATCTTCAAAAAGCAGTAGTAGAAACAAGTGTAGAAGATTTCTTAAAAGATGAAGGCAAAAAATACTTTGTTTTATTTACAGGAGACAAATATGAAACAACTGAAGATTATGAGCTTGTAGTTCAAAATCAAGCAGGAGTAATTTTAAAAAAAATAGATAAGTAAATTTTATAGTATTAGATAAAAATAAAATTAGTGCAGTTTAAAATAGGAGAAAATATGAAAGTAGCAATTATTATAGTAAACTATAATGATGTAGAAGATACTGAAAAATATGTGAAAACAATATCTGAATATAAAATTATAAATAGAATAGTGGTAGTAGACAATTTGTCTACTACTTCTGGTACTTTTGATGCACTAAAAAAACTTGAAAGTTCAAAAGTAAAAGTAATAAGTTCAGATAAAAATGGTGGATATGATTATGGAAATAATTTTGGAATAAAGTATCTTCAAAGTATTAACGAAAAATATGATTATATTATAATTTCTAATCCAGACATAGAAATAACTGAAAATGCAATAAAACATTGTTTAGAAGTAATTGAAAAAGATAAATCAATAGGAGTAATTGCTCCAAGAATGTTTGATAAAGAAAATAAACCAATAAGAAGAAGTGCTTGGAAAATGAGAACTTTTTGGTTAGATGTAGTACATTCTACAAGATTACTTGAAATGATTTTTTATAAAGTTCTTAGAAATGGAGAATATACTTCTAAAGAATATGAAAAAGAAATGCTTGAGGTTGAAGCAATATCTGGTGCGTTTTTTATAATAAGAAGTGATGTTTTAGAAGAAATTAATTTATTAGATGAAAATGTATTCCTATTTTATGAAGAAGATATATTAGCTAAAAGGCTTAAAGGAAAAGGATATAAAACCATAAGTTTAAATTCAGAAAAATTCATACATTTTGAAAGTCAAACTATAGGAAAAACATATAGTTATTTTAAAAAGAAAAAACAATTATATAAAAGTAAAATTTATTATCATAAGACTTATAATAAAATAAATTTTATAGAGCATATAATTTTTATAATTCTACAATTTGTAAGAGATATAGAACTTTTAATAGAAATACCAGTAAGAAAATTATTAGGAAAGTAAGATTAAAATTAATTGTGAAATAGCTGAGAAAAATAAGCATACTCAGCTATTTGCAGTTTTAGAAAAACTTTATAAAATATATTGTCAAAAAAAGTATTATATGATATAACAAAGCCATATAGAATTGGGGGAAAGCTTGAAAAAAAATATAAAAAATTATAACTTAGATGAATTAAAAGAAGAACTAAAAAATATTGGAGAAAAATCATTTAGAGCAGAGCAAATTTTTAAATGGTTATACCAAGATAAAGTTAATTCTTTTGATGAAATGACTAATCTTTCTTTAGATTTAAGGCAAAAATTAAAAGAAAATTATACTTTAGGATTATTTAAAATAGTTAAAAAATTAGAATCTGTTGATGGAACAAAGAAATATTTATTTGATGTGCAGGATACACAAAGAAATTTAATAGAAAGTGTATTAATGCAATATCATCATGGTTATACTATATGTGTGTCAAGTCAAATTGGTTGTAAGATGGGGTGTAAATTCTGTGCTTCAACTGGAATTCCATTTTCAAGAAACTTAGAGGCAGGGGAGATTGTCGAACAATTACTTGCAATAGAAAGAGATTCAAAAATTAGAATTTCAAATATAGTTTTTATGGGAATAGGAGAACCATTAGATAATTATGATAATGTCATGAAATCTATAGAAATTTTAAATAATCAAAAAGGTTTAAGTATAGGTGCAAGACATATAAGTATTTCAACTAGTGGTATTGTTCCAAAAATATATGAAATGGCAGATAAACAAATGCAATGTACTTTATCAGTATCTTTGCATAGTAGCAATAATAAAACAAGAAGTTCTATGATGCCAATAAATAATGCTTATCCAATAGAAGAATTAATTGAAGCTTGTAAATATTATATAGAAAAAACAAATAAAAGAATTTCTTTTGAATATGCTTTAGCCAAAGATAATAATGATAATTTGCAAGATGCCAAAGATTTAGTAAAATTATTACATGGAATGCTTGCACATGTTAATTTAATACCGATAAATAAAATAGAAGATGGAAAATATATAAAAAGTACTAATGAAAATATAATAAAATTTAGAGATTATCTAAATGATCATGGTATAGTAGCTACAATAAGGAGAGAATTAGGCTCAGATATATCTGCTGCTTGTGGTCAATTAAGAAGACAGAATTTAGAGTGATAAGAGGTGATGACGTTTTGAGAATACTAGCAAAATCCGACATAGGTAAGGCAAGAGAGATGAACCAAGATAGTTATTATATATCGGATTTAGAAAAAGATGAAATAAAATTATATATTCTTGCTGATGGTATGGGAGGATATAAAGGCGGAGAAATAGCAAGTTCTCTAGCTGTAGCTAATACGAGAAATTATATTATTAATAATTTTAAGAGAACAAAAAAAGATAGAGAAAGCATTTTAAATTTATTGAAAAATGCAATAGAATATGCCAATATGTCAGTATATGAAAAAGCAAAAGAAGATGAAGAACTTCATGATATGGGTACTACTTTAGATGTTTGCTTAATATATAATAATAAGGTATTTATAGGTCATGTTGGAGATAGTAGAGTTTATAGAATTAGAAAAAATATAATTAGAAAATTAACTTCAGACCATAGTTATGTTGAAAAATTGGTAAAAGAAGGAACAATAACAAAGGAAGAAGCTTATAATCATCCAAAAAAGAATATGTTAATGAAAGCTTTAGGTTGTAATTCTCTTGTAGAGCCTGATGTAATTTGCAAAGGATTTTTAAAAGATGATATTTTATTAATGTGTTCAGATGGATTAACAAATATGTTAAGAGATAATGAAATTTATAACTTACTGCTTAATAATCCAGATAATCCTGAAGAAGCACTAATAAATAATGCAAATAATCTTGGAGGATATGATAATATAACCGTAATAATAATAGACAATATAGATATTTGTGATGAAACTAAGGAGAGATAATTATGAATCTTATAGGAAAAATGTTAAATAACAGATATGAAATTTTAGAAAAAATTGGAAATGGCGGAATGGCCACAGTATATAAAGCAAAATGTCATGTTTTAAATAGATATGTTGCAATTAAAATTTTAAAAGACGAATTTACAACAGATAGTGAATTTATAAAAAAATTTAATACAGAAGCTCAGTCTGCTGCAAGCCTTACACATCCTAATATTGTACAAATTT
Source organism: uncultured Eubacteriales bacterium (assembly GCA_902492015.1). Lineage (GTDB taxonomy): Bacteria > Bacillota > Clostridia > TANB77 > CAG-508 > Scatovivens. Next base: position 159,751 of record CABUJR010000002.1, read on the forward strand.
ATGATGTTTGTAATGAAGATAACTTATATTATATAGTAATGGAATTAATTCAAGGTAAGACATTAAAAGAAATTATTAATGAAGATGGAATTCTTTCTTGGAAATGGTCTGTAAATATTGCTATACAAATTGCATCTGCACTAGAAACTGCTCATAAAAACAATATTATACATAGAGATATAAAACCACATAATATTATAATTACTGAGGATGGAATTGCCAAAGTTACAGATTTTGGAATAGCAAAAGCTGTTTCAAATTCTACAATAACAGCATTTGGAACAACAATAGGATCAGTACATTATTTTTCACCAGAACATGCAAGAGGTGGATATACAGATGCAAAATCTGATTTATATTCTTTAGGTATAGTTATGTATGAAATGTTAACAGGAAAAGTACCTTTTGATGCTGATACTCCAGTATCTGTTGCATTAAAACAAGTACAAGAAGAACCTGTTGATCCAATAAAATATAATGAGAATATTCCGATTAGTGTAAATAGAATTATATTAAAAGCAATGCAAAAAGATCCAAATCTAAGGTATCAAAATGCTACAGAAATGTTAAAAGACTTATCACTTGCTTTAAAAAAGCCAAATGAGGATTTTGTTGTACTTGCTACAAGAAGTGATGATTCACCAACACAAAAAATTCCTACAATTTATGAGCTTGAGATGGAAAAAAACAATGATAGAAAAGCTCCAAAAGTAGGAGAAAGTAAAAACAAAAAAGAAAATAAAATAAAAGAATTTTATAAAAATCATAAATGGGCAAAACCAGTAACAATAGTATTAGTTGCAATTTTGATATTTGTAATTGCTATGTATTCAACAATAGCTATCTTAAATGGAACAAGACCTGAACAAGTAGAAATTCCTAATGTGTCAGGAGTAAATGGAGAAGAAAGACTAACAAAAGATGAAGCAATGAAAATTTTAAAGGATTTAGGATTTACTGATATTGTTGTTGAAGAAGAATATAGTGATGATGTTGAAGAGGGATATGTTATTTCTCAAAATCCAGAATATAAAGCTAATACTAGTTTCAAAGTTAATGTAACACAAACAATAAAATTAGTTGTAAGTAAAGGTCAGAAAATTGTAACTTTACCAAAGAAAATGAAAGGCAAAAATATAGAAGACTTAAAGAAAGAATTAGATGAACTTGAATTAAAATATGAAATAGTTGAAGAAAATGATGAAGAAGTAGAAGCTGGAATTGTAATAGCAGTTGATCCTGAAGAAGGAGAAGAAATTACAGCAGCAACAACAGTACAAATAACAGTAAGTAAAGGAAGTGCATATAAAGATGTTGTAGTTCCAAATGTTATTAACGAATCAGAATCATCAGCTGTAGCTAAATTATCTAATTTAAATTTAGCAGTAAATATTACTTATGAAGAAAATGCAGATAAATCAGATAGAATAGTAACTTATCAAAGTGTAGCTGCAGGAAAAACATTAAAAGAAGGAGATACAATAGATATAACAGTTAATAAGCAACCTGTAGAATCAACACTTACTATTTCTGTTAATTTAAAATCTTTGATGAATTATACAGAACCAAAACCAACTGAAAAAGAAACTGAAGACGAGTACGGAAATACAATAAAAGAAACTGTTACTCCAGAAGTTGAAAGAGCAACAGTAGCAATAGAAGTAGGAAATGATACAATATTAAATGAAAGCTATTTACTAACAAAAACAGATATATCAAAAACATGGACTACTTCAGGAGTAAAAGATGTTAAAGTAAAAGTAAATGGTGTAACTAAATTTTCACAAAAAGTTGATTTTAATAAAGGTGACCAAACAATTAATGTAAAATAGAAAATGATTATATAGGCATGATGAAATAAGAAATCATGCCTTATTATTTAAAATAAAGGAGTAATAAGATGACTGAAATATCCGCATCAATTTTAAATTTAGAAGAAGAAAATGCAACAAAGAAAATGTATAATCTAGAAACTGCAAAAATAGATTACTTTCATATAGATATTATGGATGGAAAGTTTGTTGAAAATAATAATTTAGAATTAATGAAAAATTATGCTCTAACTGTTTCTCATATATCAAATTTAGGAATAGATGTACATTTAATGGTAGAAAATATAGAAGAACAAGTAGAAGAATATTTAGATTTAAATCCTCAAATAATAACATTCCATATAGAGGCAAGTAAAAGTGAAGAAAGAACTAAGAGAATAATTGATACAGTAAAACGAAATGGTTCAAGAGTGGGAATAGCAATAAGTCCAGATACAGATTTAGAAAAAATAAAGCCATATTTAAAATATATTCATTTAGCTTTAGTTATGACTGTTGTACCAGGACTTGGAGGACAAAAATTAATACCAGAAACTTTGGAAAAAGTATGTGAATTAAAAAAATATATTGAAGAAAATAATATTGATATAGATATTGAAGTTGATGGTGGAATAAATGATATTACCTCTAAAGAGGCTACTGAAGCTGGTGCCAATATTTTAGTGGTTGGAAAATATTTAATAAATTCTGAAAATCTTCCAGAAACTGTAAATAAATTAAAAGGGGGAAATTAAAAATGAAAAAAATTTTAAGCTTAAGTATTTTAATTATACTATGTTTATGTGCAATTACTTCAAATGTTTTAGCTACAAGTGAGGATCAAAATGCAGCAGCTCAAGAAATTGTTCCAGAACCAAGAACAGATATGAGCGAAGTACAAAATGAAATAATGCTTATATCAGCTGATTGGGAAGAAGATACTTCAGTTTCTCAAGAATATATAGAAGATGATGTGTGGATGACCTCTGATGTTATTACACTTGATCAATCTGTAAACGGAAATGTATATCTTTTTGGAAGTGATGTAAATGTAAATTCAAGTATGATACTTGGAAATTTAATTGTTTGTGGAGATAATGTTAATATTAATGCCGATATTACTGGTTCAATGTATATTGTAGCAAATAGAGTAACTATTACAGGCGGTGCAGATGATGCATATATAATGGCTGCAACAGTAAATTTTGAAGAAAATTCATATATTTCTAGAAATGCTAGAGTAATTTCAGAATACTTAAATATTAAAGGAATTATTGAAAGAGATTTATATAGCCTTTCTGAAAAAACAAATATTTTAGATAGTCAATTTGGTGGAGTACATGGAAAATTATACTATAAAAATGATTTAAATGTACAAGGAGATAATAAAGTTAATGAAACAATAAAAATTACAGATAAAACTATTGAATTTAAAGAAGATGCAGAAAACTTTTTTGACCTAGCTTTTGATGTTATAGGTAGAATGATTGCTGCTGCTCAAATCTTTGCTGCAACAATTATAATTATAGTATTATGCTTATTAATTAAACCTAAAGAAACTGCAGAAGAAAATAGAAATTATGTGGTAGAGCTATTAAAAGGATTTATATATATAATATGTATTCCAATATTATCAATGATTTTAATGCTAACAATTATAGGAATACCATTATCATTAATTATTTTATTAATTTATATTGTTGCACTTTTCTTCAGTATACCAGTTGCTTCAATAGATTTTTCTAGAATAATTTTAAAAGAAAAATTAGATAAAAAATGGAAATTAGTTTTATCAGCTATTGCTATATATATAGTTTTAGAAATTATTAAAGTAATACCATTTATCGGTGGAATTATAAGATTTTTATTTACTATATATGGATTTAAATTAATTTTAAGTTTTCCTTTTAAAAAAGGTAAAGGCAAAGATAAAAATGAAGAAAAAGATGTAATTGTTGAAATAGTAGAATAAAAAATAAAATTTATTATATAAAATGGAGCAATTTATGAAAACTAAAAAAGAAACAATAGAAATAATAAATAAATTAAAAGAATATTATCCAGATGCTACCTGTAGTTTAGATTTTTCAACTCCTTTTGAGATGATGATTTCTGTAATGCTTTCTGCTCAATGTACAGATGAAAGAGTTAACAAAACTACTCCAAGTTTATTTTCAAAATTTAATACTCCTGAGGCTATGGTAAAAGCAGATATAAAAGAATTAGAAAAAATTATCCATCCTTGTGGTTTTTATAAGAATAAGGCAAAAAATATAAAAGCTTGTAGTAAGAAATTAATTGAAGAGTTTGATGGAATTGTTCCAGAAAATATGGAGTCATTGCAAAGCTTACCTGGTGTAGGAAGAAAAAGTGCGAATGTTATTATGTTGGAAGCTTTTCACAATCCACAAGGAATTGCTGTTGATACTCATGCAAAAAGGATTTCAAATAAAATCGGATTTTCAAAAGAAAGTGATCCAGAAAAAATAGAACAAGATTTATTAAAGAAAGTTCCAAAAGAAATGTATTATGATGTAAATCATTTATTAGTTTGGCATGGCAGAAATATTTGTACTGCTAGAAATCCAAAATGTGATGAATGTCCTGTTAAAGAATATTGTGAAGAATATAAAAAATTAAAACATATAGCAAAGTAAAAATATAGAAGATAAAGCTAAAAAGTAAAACTAAAAATAAAATAGATAACTAAATAAAACTTTAATAAAACTGTAGTAATTTTAATATTCCTACAGTTTTATTAAACTAAAAAATATGTATTTTAATTTAGAATATATATGAGAATAACTAATTGACTTTGATAAAATAATTTTATATAATTACCAAAGTAAATATATTTTTTTTGGAGGAGAAAAAAATGAACTTTATAGATACAATAAAAGAACGTGCTAAAAAAGACATAAAAAAGATAGTATTACCAGAAGCATCAGATTTAAGAATTTTAAAAGCAGCTGAAATGGCTGTAAAATCTTCTTATGCAGATATAGTTTTAATTGGTAATGAGGAAAATATAAATAAAATGGCTACAGAAAATAATGTAGATATTTCAAAAACAACTATTATAAATCCACAGGTTTCAGAAAAAGCTGAAACTTATGCAAATACTTTATATGAATTAAGAAAAGAAAAAGGCATGACACTAGAAAAAGCTAAAGAATTAGTAAAAGATGAAGTATATTTTGGTATGATGATGGTAAAAATGAATGAAGCAGATGGACTTGTTTCAGGAGCTATTCACTCAACATCTGATACTTTAAGACCAGCACTTCAAATTTTAAAAACATCACCAGGGACAAAACTAGTATCAGCCTTCTTTTTAATGGTTGTTCCAAACTGTGAATATGGAGAAAATGGAGTATTTGTTTTTGGAGATTGTGGTTTAAACCAAAATCCATCAGCAGAAGAACTTGTTGAAATAGCAAATTCTTCAAGCAAAAGTTTTGAACAACTAGTTGGAAAACCAGCAAATGTAGCAATGCTTTCATATTCTACAAAAGGAAGTGCAAAATCAGAATTAACTCAAAAAGTTATAGATGCTACAAATATGATAAAAGAAAAATACCCAGAAATGAGAGTAGATGGAGAACTACAATTAGATGCAGCAATAGTTCCAGATGTTGCCGCAAGCAAGGCTCCAGGAAGTGAAGTTGGAGGAAAGGCAAACACATTAATATTTCCAGACTTGAATGCAGGAAATATTGGTTACAAATTAACACAAAGATTAGGAAAAGCAGAAGCTTATGGACCACTTTGTCAAGGTATTGCAAAACCAGTAAATGATTTATCAAGAGGATGTTCAGCAGAAGATGTTGCTGGTGTAATAGCAATTACAGCAGTTCAAGCACAAAATTAATAATTAAGCTAAATATTCAAGTTAAATAATAAAACTAAAAATTGGAGAAAAAATGAATAACTCACTTAATGAAAATATAATAGATTCGTATGGAAGTTCTACAATTACAGGATATTATATGTTAGATAATGTTTTCCTTATAGTAGGAATAGTAACTATATTAATTAGTTTAATATTATATAGAAAAAAGACTACAAATATGTTAATAATAAGTTCATATATTACTATAGCTTGTTTAATAAAATGCTTTATTAGAAGGTTTGATGGTAGTACTTTAAGAGTAGAATTTGTAGTTATATATTTATGTGTACAATGGATATTGTCAATAACTTTATATAAATTTATGAAAAATAAAAATCCAAAATTTATTAGTATAGTAAATTGCATATATTCAATCATTTCAATTATGATTTTATATATAGTTATGTTAAATATGTATGAACCTGTAACATTTTTTAGTTAAAGTTTTATAATTTATTTAAAATAATTTAATTTTTAGGAGGGAATAATGAAAGTTTTAGTAGTAAACTGTGGAAGCTCATCACTTAAATATCAATTAATAGATATGTCAGATGAAAAAGTTTTAGCAAAAGGAAATTTTGAGAGAATAGGAGAAAAAGAGGCTTTTGTTACTCATAAAGTAAATGGTGAAAAATATGTTATAAAATCACCAGTAATGAATCATGAGGAAGCATTAAAAATAGTATTAGAACAATTAGTTCATAAAGATTATGCAGTAATAAAAGATTTATCAGAAATAGATGCTGTAGGACATAGATTAGTTCATGGTGGAGAATTGTTTGATAAATCAGTAAAAATTGATGAAGAAGTTATAAAAAAATTTGAATCTTGTTCTTCACTTGCACCACTTCATAATCCAGCAGGAGTATTAGGAATTAGAGCATGTCAAAAAGCAATGCCAGGAGTACCAATGGTTGGAGTATTTGATACAGCATTTCACCAAACAATGCCTAAAGAAAATTACATATATCCAATTCCTTATGAATATTATGAAAAATATAGAATTAGAAAATATGGTTTTCATGGTACATCACATCAATATGTTTCAAGAAAAGCAGCTGAATTGATTGGAAAACCAATAGAAGATTTGAAAATTGTTACATGCCACTTAGGACAAGGAGCTTCAATTTGTGCAATAGATGCTGGAAAATCAATAGATACTTCTATGGGACTTTCACCTTTAGGTGGAATTGCTATGGTTACACGTTCAGGAGATTTAGATCCATCAGTTGTAACAGAGATTATGGAAAGAGAAAACTTATCTCCTAAAGAAATGAATACTATTTTAAATAAAAAATCAGGTTTATATGGAATTACGGGATTAGATCCAGATTTTAGAGAAATTGAACTTGCTTCTTATGAAGATGATAAGCCAAAAGCTAAGACTGCAATAGAATTATTTACAAAAACAATAGCTCAATTTGTTGCAAAATATGCTGTATCTTTAAAAGGTATTGATGCAATAGTATTTACTGGAGGAATTGGAGAAAATCAAATAAATATTAGAAAGAAAATTTGTGAAAATTTAGAATGGATGGGATTAAAAATAGACTTAGACCAAAATAATGTTAGAAGTATAGAAACAAAAATTTCTACTGAAGATTCTAAAATTCTTGCTTATATAATCCCAACAGATGAAGAAATGGTTATAGCAAGAGATACAAAAGCTATAGTAGAAGCTTTATAATTTTAAATAGTTTACAGTATTTTAATATATTAATAATAAAAAGTAGAATAGAATTATAGTCTATTCTACTTTTGTTATATAATATTTCACATAAAAATCACAAACAATTCAAATAGATATATATTTAGAAATATATATTAATGTTATCTTATTAAAATTTATTATGGAGGTACTGGTAATGAAAGTATTAGTATTAAACTGTGGAAGTTCATCTTTAAAATGCCAATTAATTGATATGGAAAAAAAAGAAAGAATAATGAAAGGACATTATGATAGAATAGGAGGAACTCGTTCATCTTTACGTTTTAATGTTAGAGGAAATAAGACAGTAATTGAACATCCAGCTAGAGATTTTAATGAAGCAATATCAGAAATTTTGAGTTTGCTTATTAGTAAAGAATATAGTGTAATTGAAAGCTTAGATGAAATAGGAGCAGTAGGTCATAGGATAGTTCATGGAGGAGAAAAATTTAAAAATTCTGTTTTAATAAATGATGATGTAATTAAAGCTATAGAAGATAATATTACTCTTGCACCATTACATAATCCAGCAGGACTTGCGGGAATTTTTGCATGTCAAAAATTATTACCAAATACTCCAATGGTAGCTGTATTTGATACATCTTTTCATCAAACTATGGAAGAAAAGACATATATATATCAATTACCTTATAAATATTATGAAGATTACAAAATAAGAAAATATGGATTTCATGGAATTTCTCATAGATATATTGCAGAAAGAGTTGCAGAAATTACTGGAAGAAATGATTTAAAAATTATAAATTGTCATTTAGGACAAGGTGCATCACTATGTGCTATAAAAGATGGAAAATCTGTTGATACAACAATGGGATTAACACCACTTGCAGGTGTTCCAATGGGGACAAGATGTGGAGATGTTGATCCATCAATAATTCCTACAGTAATGAAATTATATGATATTAAACCAGATGAAATGCTAAGAATTATGAATAAAGAGTCAGGAGCTTGGGGAGTATCAGGAGTTTCAACTGATTTTAGAGATATAGAAAGAATGGCTCTTGAAGGTGATAAAAGATCCATACTTGCATTAGAAAGTAGAGCATATATAATTGCTCAATATATAGCAAAATTTATAGTTACTTTAAATGGTGTTGATATAATAACTTTTGCTGGTGGTATAGGAGAAAATGGATTTGAAGAAAGAGAAAGAATTTGCAATTATTTAGAATGCTTTGGAATAAAACTAGATAAAGAATTAAACAAAATAAGAGGAGAAGAGGCTGAAATTTCAGCTAAAGATTCAAAGGTAAAAATACTAATAGTGCCAACAAATGAAGAAATAGTAATAGCAACAGATGCTTATGAATTAACTAAAGATTTATCAAAATAAAATGCATTAGTTTTGATTAAAATTTAGTTAAAGAATGTTCATAATATCTTATAAAAAATTAATATAAAAATTGATATAAAAAAGTACAAATTATTTTTAATTTGTACTTTTTTTGGGGCCAAAAATGAAGATATTTGTATAAAAAATTCACTTTTTAATTATCATACTGTCCAAATTTATTTTTGTTGACCAGTTAACAATTATAAAATATAATATATATATAATAAAAATGGAGGTACTTATGCCTGAATCTAAAGAAAGTAAAAGTATAAAAATTTCATTAAAACAATTAGTATTTATTATAATGATAATTGTTTTTATAATAGTTTTATTAATAACCGTAATAATAAATTTAATGAATACTAAAGAAAATACAGCTAGAGATTTAAGATTAATTCAAACTCAAAGTAGTATTGAGACAAATGTTGAAAAAAAAGAAAGTGAAAATATAGAAGTTGTGCCAACATTACTAGATGAAATTACTACTAATAGTGCATGGTGTGGAACATTTCAATTAGTATGGAATGATGTAAAAAAAGATTTGGCAAAGCAAGATATTATTTTTAATAAACAATTAGCAGTAGTTGATAACTTGAATAAAGAAACCTTTAAAGAAAAGGATATTTCAAGTAAATATTATTATAAAACTTGGGGAAAAAAGTCAATTCAATTAAAATCAAAAATTGAAAAAGGTATAAAAGAAAAATTCAATCAAAAAAGTGACATATTAGATTCTATTGACTGGAATGCAAAAGGTGATGAATATTTGTTTTATACACTGCTATATAAAGAATTTAATTTTAAAAATGATTTTAATGAATTAGATAGTGGTGAGTTTTATTCTAATACAGAAGCTTATTCTGATATAAAATATTTTGGAATAAGTTCTGATTCAGATTCAAAGTTATACTCACAAGTAAATATTTTATATTATAATTCAAAAAATGATTATGCTGTTAGTTTAGAAACAAAAGAAGATGATGAAATAATTTTAGCAGTAGGAAATAATGATGTAACATTTTCAAGTATTTATAACAGCATAGTAGAAAAAACAAATAGTTATACTGGAAATATAGAATTTGGAGAAAATGATTTTTTGAAAGTTCCAAATTTAAAAATGAATATAGAAAAAAACTTTAGTGAACTAACAACAGATGGTTCAAATCCAGAGAAATATTTTTATGATTATATGGGAAATACTTGTTATTTAACTGATGCTATGCAAACAATAAATTTAGAACTAGATAAATCAGGAGGAAAAATAAAAAGCGAAGCAGCTGTAGGCGGATATATCTGGGGAGTCGAGATAAATAGAGAACCAGAAAAAAGAAAGTTTTATTTTGATGAAGAATTTACAATTTTTATCAAAGAAAAAGGAAAAGAAGTACCATATTTTGCGGCAAATATATCTAATATAAAATTATTTCAAGAATAGATTATATAAAATTTTCTATTGTTAACTACTATTTTTAGTGTTAAAATAATTTAGAAAAGTTTTTATTTTAGAAAGGATGTAAATTTATGAAAATATTAGTATTAAATTGTGGAAGTTCATCACTTAAATTTCAACTTATAAATATGGAAAATAACGAAAGAATGGCTAAAGGAAATTTTGAAAGAATAGGTGGAATGAAAACCACTTTACATTTAAATATAAATGGTAAAAAAGAAGATCTTTTACATATAGCAAGGGACTATGACGAAGCAATAGAATTTGTTTTGGAAGTTTTACAAAAACCAGAATATGGACTAATTAAAAGTTTAGATGAAATAGGAGCAATAGGGCATAGAATAGTTCATGGTGGAGAAATGTTTAGTAGCTCAGTATTAATAAATGATGAAGTTATTTCAGAAATAGAGAAATGTATAGACTTAGCTCCACTTCACAATCCAGCTGGAGTAGCTGGAATAAAATCAGCACAAAAAGTATTACCAAATATTCCAATGGTAGCAGTATTTGATACAGCATTTCATCAAACAATGCCAGCTAAAGCTTATATCTATCAAATTCCATATAGATATTACACAAGTTACAAAATAAGAAAATATGGTTTTCATGGAACTAGTCATAGATATGTTGCACAAAGAATATCTGAAATTCTAGGAAGAGATGATTTAAAACTAATAAATTGCCATTTAGGTCAAGGAGCATCTTTATGTGCAATAAAAGATGGTGAATCAATAGATACTTCAATGGGATTAACACCTCTTGCTGGTATACCAATGGCTACAAGATGTGGAGATATAGATCCTGCAATAATTCCTTATATAATGAAAAGAGATAATTTAGGCCCAGAAGATATAGAAGAGATTTTAAACAAACAAGCAGGAGCTTGGGGTGTATCAGGAGTTTCATCTGATTATAAAGATATAGAAGATGGATATAATATGGGTGACCAAAGATCAATTTTAACACTTGAAAGTCAAGCATATAAAATAGCACAATATATAGGCCAATATATGATTTCACTAGGAGGTCTAGATGTTTTAACTTTTGCAGGTGGTGTTGGTGAAAATGGAATGGAAACAAGAGAAAGAATTTGTAAATATTTAGAACCTTTTGGAGCAAAATTAGATTTAGAATTAAATAAAGTAAGAGGAAAAGAAAGATGTATTTCTAGTCCAGATTCTAAAATAAAAATATATGTAATACCAACAAATGAGGAATTGATGATTGCAAAAGAAACATTTGAACTAATAAAAGAAAAATAAATTTGTAAAAAAGCGAAAGTTTAACTTTCGCTTTTTCTAATGAACAATTATTGTTTTAAAATTATTATAAATAACCATTCCTGGTTTTGCACCAGAGACTTTTTTTACATATCTTGCATAGCAATAATCAACTGGAACATTTAAAGCTTTTTCTGCTTTACTGTTCTTTTTGGCAAGACTTGCACAATTAAATAATATATTTTCTGGAATTTCAGATAAATCTAAATTTTCAGGGTTTTTTAGAAGAATATGGCTACCATGAATTTTTTGAGCATGAAACCATATATCATTTGGATTTGATAATTTTAAACTAATATAATCATTTTGAATATTGTTTTTTCCAATATAAATTGTGTAACCATCAATAACTTGTGTTTCAAATTCGATATTATCATTTGAGTTTTTCTTTTTAGAGGCTTTATTTTTTTCTTGTTTTGAAATAGTTTTCTTTGTAACAATATTTTCTGAAATTTCTTGATACACTTCATGAATATCATTAAGATTTTTTGCATTACTTAAATTAAAAACAATACTTTCTATATAATCTAATTCTTTTTCTGCATCTTTTTTTTGTTCAGAAACTATAGAAAGAGCATTTCTTAATTTATTATATTTTTTAAAATATTTTTCTATATTTTTTTGAATAGAAATACTTTTGTCTAAAGGAATTGTTACTAAACTATTATTATCATAGTAATTTTCTAAAGTATATTCGCTAACATTATCATTAGGATTTAGTTTATAAAGATTTGCTGTTAAAAGCTCACCATAAAGTCTAAATGTATCCATTTGGTTGCATTCTTTTAGTTTCTGATCTATATTTTCTAATTTTTTATATACTTTTTTTAGTGAACTAGAAACTATTTTTAGTAGATTGTTTCTAGAATTTGTAAAAATAGAATTGGTTTCTTTATTATAATAAAAATCATCTAAAAAGTAATTTATCTCTAGTGAAGAATTTGAATCTGTATTTAGGTATTTTTTTAAAAATATAGTATAATCTTTATTTGAAATTTCTTTGCAAATAATATTTTGTGTACCCATATTGGTAATAATTTCTTTTATATAATAAAACAATATTTCTAAATTATTATTTGTAAAATCATTTTCATTTATATTTAATAATTTTAAAGTTTCTTTAATAAAAGTTTTACTAAAGCCTATGAATGTATTTGTTAGAATTTTTGTTAAAGAAGTATTTTCATTTGTTCTAATAATAGAAATAAAATCTTCTTTCGATTGTAGTTCTATAAAACTTTTTTTATTAATTGGTACAAAAGAATATTCATGTGCAGGAAGTAATTCCCTAGAATTATTATCAAAGTGTTTTAAAGTATCAATTATAATATTGTTTTCATTTGTTAATATAATATTACTTTGTCTACTCATAATTTCAACAAATAATTTTCTAATAACTAAATCATTTAATTCATTATAACATTCAAATTGTATTTCTATAGTTCTTTCTAAATCATAATTATTTATGCTAATTATTTTTCCACCAGCTAGATATTTTCTAAGAAGCATACAATAATTAAATGCATTTTGCGGATTGGGTTTTGAATGAGTTGTTAAACAAATTCTACAAAGTTCAGGATTTGCGCAAAGAATTAAAGAATAATTGGTAGCATCTTTATAAAGATTTAAAATTATTTCATTTTTAGTTGGTTCAAAAATCTTATTAACTTTAGAACCTATTATTTTATTATTTAATTCAGATATAACTGCTTTTGTTATGAAACCATCAAATGCCATAAAATTCTCCTTTATTAATTTTAAATATAAAACAAGTATATCATAACGTTTAAAATAAAAAAAGTCAAATCTTAGAGTTTACATAAATTGTTGAAGTGTTTTGTAAATTATGATATAATATAATTCTAAAAAAATAGGAAAAGGAGAATCGCTATGGAAATGACAAAAGAACAAGAGGAGTTTTTTGAAAAGGAGAGACAGCGGTTAGAAGCTTTTTTTAAAACTCCGACCTATGAGAGCTTTGAGATTTGTTATGTTAAGAATGTCAACGAAGCTGAGGTCTTGGTCTCAAAAGAACATAATATTTTAGACTATATAGCACTAGGTTTTGCTTGTCTTAACAAACAGTTAAAAAGCTCATCAAGAATAATCAATGTTGGCTATGCGCAGTATGATAGTCCAGTATTGGTTAAAATACTCAACACAGTAAAACCTTGTAAATATGGAGGAAAGCGTTTGCCGGAGAGTGCTATGATGCATGTCTTAGATGAAATCTCAAACATAACTCGAGAGTATTATACCAATCCAGAGTATGATATTCATATTCAAATAACAGGCGCAATATTTGCTCCATTTATTACGAGTATAGTTATGGGGTATGCAAAGGAAGACGAGATGGTACTGCTATTTAGAAACTTTGAAGATAATGCATATGCACAGGAGCTCGCATTTGAAAATCTTAAGAAATTTATAATATCATCCACTCTTGGAAGCTTGTATGAGTTTTATTTTGGAGAATAATAGCTCCAAGAAAACCAATTCTGATTAATTTTCATATCATAGTAAATCTCTAATAGTGCCTTCGACTGTTTTAAGTCGAGGGCGCTTTTCTTATAAAAAATAATAAAAAAATATATGAATATTTTTTTTATTATGATATAATCTTTTTGTAAATAAAAAGTTAGATAAAAGCTAACTTATAATAGGAGGTCTAAAGTGGTAAAATTTAATTTCGAAAATTCAAGTATAAAAGATTCTGTAATTAATGAATATAGTGATCAAGTATCAAAAATTCATGAAATGCTTCATAAGAAAGCAAATGATGAGAAAGAATTTTTAGGATGGATTGAACTTCCTACAAATTATGATAAAGAAGAATTTGCAAGAATAAAAAAAGCTGCTAAAAAAATTCAAAAAGATTCAGATGTTTTAGTAGTTATAGGAATAGGTGGTTCTTACTTAGGGGCTAGAGCCGTTATAGATGCTTTAACACATAGTTTTTATAATGGTATGCCAGAAGGAAAAAGAAAAACTCCACAAATAGTTTATGCTGGAAATAATTTAAGTCCAGTATATATGAATGATTTATTAGAATTTGTAGCAGATAAGGATATATCAATAAATGTTATTTCAAAATCTGGAACTACAACAGAGCCAGCTATTGCTTTTAGAATTTTTAGAGAAGTTTTAGAAACAAAATATGGTGTAGTAGAAGCTAGAAAAAGAATTTATGTAACAACTGATAAGCAAAAAGGTGCATTAAAAACTTTAGCAAATGAAGAAAAATACGAGACTTTTGTTATTCCAGATAATGTTGGTGGAAGATTTTCTGTTCTTACAGCTGTTGGATTATTACCTATAGCAGTTGCAGGAATAAATATAGATAAATTAATGAATGGAGCAAAAATTGCTCAAGATAAATATTCAGAACCTAATTTAAAGTATAATGATTGTTATAAATATGCTGTTGCAAGAAATCTTTTATATGAATCAGGAAAAAATATTGAAATTTTAGCAAATTATGAACCAAAACTTCATTATATGACAGAATGGTGGAAACAACTTTATGGTGAAAGTGAAGGAAAAGATTTGAAAGGTATTTTCCCAGCAGGAGTTGATTTAACAACAGATTTACATTCTATGGGACAATATATTCAAGATGGAAGAAGAAATTTAATTGAAACTGTTTTAAAGGTAAGTAAAAATTCATCAGAAATTACAATTCAAGAAGATGACCAAAATTTAGATGGATTAAATTATTTAGCCGGAAAAACATTAGGATATGTAAATGGAAAGGCAATGGAAGGAACAGTAATGGCACATGTAACAGGAAATGTTCCAAATTTTATGATTGAAATAGATAAATTGGATGAGGAAAATTTAGGAGAATTAATATATTTCTTTGAAAAAGCTTGTGCAATATCTGGAACAATTTTAGGAGTAAATCCATTTAACCAACCAGGAGTTGAAGAATATAAGAAAAATATGTTTAAATTACTAAAAAAACCTGGTTATGCAGAATAAAAAATTATTATAAGAATAAAAATAACTCCCTTTATAATATAATGTCAATATGCTTTATGAATAATTGACAAAATAAAAATGAAGGGAGTTTCTAATTATAAATATATTAATTAAAACTTTCTATTTAGGTATTACTTCTTTATTACTGATAGTGTCATTTGAATTTTTTGTGTTTTCGGTATTTGAGTTAGAAGATACAGAATCTTTTTTTAAACTCTTTTTTATAGGTTGTTTTGTATTAAAATTAGAAATTAACAAGTCTAATTTGTCCAAATTTTCAAGATTTTCAAGTACATCTAATTTTTTTGAAATCAAAGTTAATTTTCTAAGAGTTGCTATTTTCCAATAACCATCTTGAACTTCTTTTCCTGTATTTGCAGTGATTAGTAATGATATTGCAAAGAAAAGTAGAGTTGAACAAGTTATAATAATTATTCTATAAATTTGGTCAAATAATAAAACATCAATTAAATAAGAACTAATAACAACACCTAAGATACATCCAACTATACTAAACACAATCATAAAAAATACACGTTTAACTTGTATCCAAAATAAATGACTTTTAAAAGAATCTTCATTATACATAACAAAATCTCCATTAATAAATTAAATACATTATATTCTTTAAAAATATTATAGTCAATATTAAAAATTACAATAAAATAAAAGATATGAAAGAAATGAATTTTATTAATTTATAGAACGTAAAAGTATTTACTTTGTTATGTTTTAAAGATATAATATAATATAGATTTTTAGAGGTGATATATGAAAAAAGTTTTATTTAAAGATAGTGTAAAACAAATTGCAAAAACAAATAAAAGATTTATATCAATACTTCTAATGGCCTTTTTAGGAGTTGGATTTTTTGCGGGAATAAGAGCAACAAGTCCAGATATGAAAAAGACTATAGACTCATATTTCGACTCTACTAATATGTATGATATTAATGTTGTTTCTACTTTAGGATTAACAGATGATGATATATCTGCAATATCAAAAATAGATAGTGTAGATAAAGTATATGGAATATATAGTGAAGATGTTTTTGTTTCTTTAAAAGATGAAGAGGCTATAGTTAAATTATATTCATATAATGAAGAAGTAAATTTATTAGAACTTGTAGAAGGAAATCTTCCAGAAAAAGAAGATGAATGTGTAATAGAAGTAAGTATGAAAGATTCAAAAGGAGTTTCTGTTGGTGATTACATAGAAATAAAAGAAAATTTAGGAGAAGATGAAGAAACTTCTTTTAAGAATACAAAACTTAAAGTGGTTGGAATAGTAAGAAGTCCATTATATATTTCTAGAGATAGAGGTACTACTACATTAGGCTCTGGAAAGATAAATTATTATATGTATGTAAATAAAAATAATATTATATCAGACATATATACAGAAGCAGATGTTTTAGTAAAAAATTCAAAAGAATTAGATACAATAAGTGATGAATATGATGAATTAATAAATAAAACAATAAAAGATATTGAAAGTATAAAAGAAGAAAGACAAACAGCAAGATATAATGAATTAGTAAATGAGGCAAATGAAAAATTAGACGAAGCTCAAGCAGAGTTTGATACAGAAAAACAAGATGCTGAGAGGAAGATTGCAGACGCAGAAAAAGAAATTTCTGATGGAAAATTAGAAATTCAAAAGAATGAGAAAAAACTATCAGATGCAGAAAAAGAATTAGAAGATGGAAGAAATACTGCAAATGCAGAATTTGCAAATGCAGAAGCGCAAATTTCAGCTGCAGAAGCAGAACTAGGAGAAGCGAGTCAACAAATAACAGATGCAGATATTTTACTAAAAGGTAAAAAAGAAGAAGCTAGTGCAGCTATTGAGCAAATAAATTCTGGAATTAGTACATTAGATTCAACAATTAAAGATTTAGAAAAAAATAAGACCATATTAGAACAAGGATTAGCAGGACTTAATAAAATAAACTCTACTTTAACTTCTTTAAATGGGATGTTAACTCAGTATGAAGAACAATTAAAAAATGCTACTGCTGAAGAGGCAGAAGTATTAAAAAAGAAGATAGAAGAACTTAAAAATCAAATAGATTCCTTAAATCTACAAAAACAACAAATAGAAGCTTCTGGTGTAAGTGAAGAGAATTTGAAACAAATAAATGATGGACTTAATGAGTGTAAAGCCAAAAAAACTGAACTTGAAAATCAATTAACAACAATTAACACTGAATTAGAAAATGCAGAAGCTCAAATAGTGGCAGGACAAAATAAAATTACAGAAGGAAGAAATAAATTAGAAGCTTCTAAAGTAGAACTTGCTAATAAAAAAGCAGAAACTGAACAAAAATTTAAAGCTGCAGAACAAGAAATAAAAGATGGAAAAAAAGAACTTGAAGAAGGAAAGAAAGAACTTGAAGAAGGTGAAGAAGAACTAAATAAACAAAAGGAAGAATTTGAAACAAAGATAGCAGATGCAGAAGCCAAATTAATTGACGCAAGAGAAAAAGTAAATGATATAGAAACAGCAAAATGGTATATTTTAGATAGACATGATAATGCAGGATTCAATAGTTATACTCAAGATTCTGGAAATATAGAAAAATTAGGGCAAGCATTCCCAATAGTATTCTTTTTAATCGCAACATTGATTAGTTTAACTACCATGTCAAGAATGGTAGAAGAAGAAAGAGTAGAAATAGGAACATTAAAAGCACTTGGATACAATAAATCACAAATAATGGCTAAATATATTATGTATTCATTATTAGCTTCAGTACTTGGAGGTATATCAGGTTCTATATTCGGACTACAATTTTTCCCAACAATAATAATAAAAATGTATCAAATGATGTATGATATATCAAAAATTATAGTGGAATTTAATTGGTATTATGCTACTACAGGAGTTGGAATTATGACTCTATGTATAGTAGGATCAACTATTTATACAGCAAATAAAGAATTAGATGCAACTCCGGCAGAAATGATGAGACCAAAATCTCCAAAAGCAGGAAAAAGAGTTTTAATTGAAAAAATTCCTTTTTTATGGAATAGATTTAATTTTACACAAAAAGTTACTTTAAGGAATATGTTTAGATATAAAAAGAGGTTTTTAATGACTGTTGTGGGAATATGTGGTTGTACAGCTTTAATTCTTGCAGGATTTGGATTAAAAGATTCAATTTCTAAAATAATGGATTATCAATATGTTGATATTTATGATTATGATATGCTAATTGCATTAAAAAATACTTTAACTGATGATGAGATAAATACTACAATTACTAATTTAGAAGAAAAAGAAGATATTGAAAAAATTATAGCTGTTTATATGTCTTCAGAAACAGCCAAACATAATGAGTTAGAAGAAGAAACACAGATTTTTGTTGTAGATAATTCTGATACATTAAAAGACTTTGTGAGATTAAAAGATTTAGAAACTGGTGAAGAGTTAAAATTAAATGATGATGAAATAATAATAACAGATAAATTATCACAACTGATTGATGTAAAAGTAGGTGATGAAATCACAATGCAAGATTCTGATGATAATGAATATAAAGTGAAAGTTGGTGCGATAACAGAACATTATATTTCTCACTACATCTATATGACAGAGAATTTATATAAGAAAATACATAATGAAGATTTAACAGCAAATGTTTTACTTGCAAAATATAGAGCAGATATAGATGAAAATGCTGAAGAAAATTTATCAGCAGAAATTTTAAATGATTCTAAAATTTTATCTATAACATTAACAAGAAATTTAATGAATACAATGAATGATACTTTAAGTGCAATGAATTTAGTTGTATATATCCTAATTGCTTCAGCTGGATTACTTGCTTTCATAGTTTTATATAATTTATCAAATATTAATATTAGTGAAAGAATTAGAGAGTTAGCCACAATTAAAGTTTTAGGTTTTTATGATAAAGAAGTATATGATTATGTAACAAGAGAAATTATTTTATTAACAATAATTGGTATAATTTTTGGTTTATTATTTGGATACTTATTAAATTCTTTTATACTAGGAACTTGTGAAATTAATATTTTAAGATTTAAAAGAGTAATATCTCCTCAGAGCTATATTTATGCTGCTTTAATTACTATTGTATTTACTTACATCGTTAATTTCATAACATATTTTTCTTTGAAAAAAATTAATATGATAGAATCCTTAAAGAGTGTTGAATAATTTTAAGATAATGAAAAAGACCACCAAATGAGGTGGTCTTTACCTTTATATAAGACTAATGAAATCTGTTTATAAAGGATTTTAAGATTCGGATAAGCTAAGCAGCAGTTACACAAGTTCGTGAGTTTCAATAAACTCATCATGTCCGATACGATAAACCCCGTCGGCACTTACGATGAGAAAATCTCCAACACAGAGCATTGTTGCTTCTGCAAGACCATTCTCGTCTTCTTCCATCCATTCGTCCACACAGGCTGTAAGACCGTTATCATACAGTTCCTGCGTAACTTCGATGCAGGTTCTTTCTTCTGCCGGAGTAGTTACAAGAAGAAGGTCTTTTTTCATGTTGGCAAACATATCTGCCAGCATTTTTTTCTGATTTTCATCAGCAACTGTGTTTAAGACGTTGCAGAGTGAAAGAAGACCTGTTGCTGAGTTTACTCCAATAAGAGTCTTACCTTTAGCCTTTTCGATTTTACTGAATTTCCAGCAATAACAATCCGGTCTTTCAGACATCAGAACCTTGCCGTTGATAATGCGCAGCACTGTCTGGAAAACGGCTTCATCATAGATGTTGCCTAAGGGCTGCTCTTTGGTGCTTACACACTGCCGGAAAATCATTCCCATAAGACCTAAGTCAGACCATTTGGGAAAGATAATGTTCTGAAGCTCCAGCTTCACACACTTTTTTGCCTCACCCAGTTGCATGATTTTTACTGTTGTTTGTAGTTTGTTGAGTTTCATAGTACTTTCCTCCTCTTAGCTTTTGTAAATGCATATTGCAACATAATTATACCATATTTTACATAAAATTTAAACAGTTTACTGAATTGCTTTAGAAAAATATTATAAATAGTAAAATTAAATTACCGGTTTTGGATAAATAAAAAGACACATAAATA
>CABUJR010000003.1 GCA_902492015.1 uncultured Eubacteriales bacterium
AAAAAATAGAACTGCAACAAAGAAAAATAGATGCCCTTAAGATATATAAAAAAGGACTGATTCAGAAAATATTTAATAGCGAATATAATAATTGTATGAAAATAGAAGAGTTGGTTTTGCAGAAATCTACAAGAAATTCAAAGAATGAGATTAAAGATGTATATAGTGTGAGTAATAAAGATGGATTTATACTACAATCAGAACATTTTAAAGATAGAATGGTAGCAAGTGAGGATACTACTAATTATAAAATAATTGAAAAGGATGATTTTGCATATAATCCTGCTCGTATTAATGTGGGTTCTATTGCAAGAATGAAGAAGAATACAAATGGAATTATTAGCCCAATGTATATATGTTTCAAGTGTAATAAAAAAATATTACCAGAATATTTAGAATATTTTTTTGAATCACCGAAGTTTATATATGAAATGAACAAAAGATTGGAAGGTAGTGTACGAATGTGTTTATCATATGAATCAATGATAAACATACCCATAGA
The DNA here is from genome assembly GCA_902492015.1 of uncultured Eubacteriales bacterium. GTDB lineage: Bacteria > Bacillota > Clostridia > TANB77 > CAG-508 > Scatovivens. The sequence goes on from CABUJR010000003.1 coordinate 503, forward strand.
ATTACCAGACAAAAAAGAACAAGAAAAAATATCAAATATTCTTAATATTTTAGATAAAAAAGTATATCAAGAAGAAAAAAGATATACGAGGTTAAATGAAATTAAAAAGGGATTATTACAAAAAATGTTCGTATAGAGTAGCAAAAATGTTACTCTGTATTGATATATATGGAAGAATGTTATAAAATACCAACAAGAGGTAAAGTAAGATGTATAGTAAAAAAGTAGTTGAATATTTTGAAAATCCTATAAATTTTGGAGTAATTGAAAATGCAGAAGGAATAGGAATAATAGAAAATGAAATTTGTAGTGATATCATTAGAATATATATTAGAATAAATAAGGATGATACAATAGAGGATGCAAAATTTGATGCAAAAGGATGCCCTCCTGTTATTGCATCTTGTTGTGAAGTAACTCGAATTATAAAAGGTATGAAAGTAGAAGATGCAAAAAATGTAGATGCAAAATTAATTATAGAAAATTTAGGAGGATTGTCAAAAGAAAAAGAACATTGTGCAGAATTAGTTATAAAAACATTAAATAAAGCTTTAGAAAATGTAAATAAAAGAAAGGCCGGATGTATATGATTTACATTACAGGAGATACACATGCAGATTTTAGTAGATTTTTAATTGATAAATTTCCAATCCAAAAAGAGATGACCAAAGATGATTATGTAATAATATGTGGCGACTTTGGTGGAATTTGGACATTTGAAAAAGAAAACATACAAGAAAAGTATTGGTTGGATTATCTAAATGAAAAAAATTTTACGACATTATTTGTAGATGGAAATCATGAAAATTTTACAAGATTATACAATTATCCTGTAGAAGAATGGCATGGTGGTAAAGTACATAAAATAAGAGATTCAGTATTACATCTAATGCGTGGAGAAATATTTGATATAAATAATAAAAAGTTTTTCGCATTTGGTGGTGCAAGATCACATGACATAAGAGATGGAATATTAAATATAAATGAAGAAGAGAAAATATATGAATACCGAAAAAGAGGTGCATATTTTAGAATAAGAGATTATTCATGGTGGGATTTAGAACTTCCGACAAATGAAGAAATGGAAAATGGAATTAAAAATTTAGAAAGAGTAGACTATAAAGTTGATTATATTTTTTCGCATTGTTGTCCTACTAGTATACAGATATTATTAAATCCAATTTATAAAAAGGACATTTTAACTGATTATTTACAACAAATATCTGAAAAATGTGAATTCAAGAAATGGTATTTTGGACATTATCATGAGAATAAACAATTGAATTCTCAATTTACTTGTTTGTATAAAGACATAGTACCGTTAGAGTTTAATAGTATATTTAAATAAAATATCGACATTTTTGAGATTTTTTCTCAAAAATGTTGATATTTTTTAAAAATTAGCATATAATATATAAAGTAAAGGAGGAATTCGAAAATGTTAATTAGATTTAGTTTTAAAAATTTCAAATCTTTTAAAAACGAAAATTGTTTAGATATGGAAGCAACATCATTAAAAGAACATGAATATAATGTAGCTAAAATTGATAATGATGAATATTTAAAAGTATCTGCAATTTATGGTGCTAACGCTAGTGGAAAGACTAATGTACTACAAGCTTTTGGTTATATGCAAAACAGAATTTTAAAAACAGATGATTCAAGAAAAAATACTCCAATGGATGAGAATGTTTTTACTTATATGATTAATGATGATCCAATTAGTTTAGAAGTTGAAATACTTGCTAAGAATGGTAAAATATATAAATATGGTTTTGAAGTATTAAAAGATAACATTATTTCAGAATGGTTATTTGAAAAGAGAGTAAATAAATTTTACACAATATTTGAAAGAGAAAATAATATCGTAAGTCTAAAAAATAATAACAAAACCACAGAATATGCCAATATAGATAGTAGGACATTGTTTTTAAATATATTTAGTAAAATAGACAGTAATAATGAAGATTTTAATAATGTTGTTACTTGGTTTATAAATGCAAATTATTTGGATTTGGGAAATCCATTATTTGAAAATAATATAAATAATAGAATATCCCTAAAAATATTAAGTGATGAAAAATATAAAAATGAATTAATAAGATTTATAAAAACTTTTGAATCAGGTATAGAAGGAATAAAAATTACACCAGACTCAGTTGAAGCAGTAAAAAATAATAATGGTGTTGTAAAAATAGAATTAATTCATAAAGGAGAAAATGGAATTATTAAAGCATTACCTTTAGAACTTGAATCAAATGGAACAAGAAAAATGTTCCATCTATTTGATTTCTTTATGGATGCACTAAAGTATGGTATGGTTTTATTTATTGATGAGCTAGATGCAAAGCTACACCCATTATTAACAAGATATATAATAAATTTATTTCACAAAGAAGAAACAAATATTGGGAATGGTCAGTTGATATATTCAACACATGATACAGTGAATTTAAACAAAGATACGTTTAGAAGAGATGAAATATGGTTTGTTGAAAAAGATAAAGATGGAATTTCTACAATCTATTCTTTATCAGATTATAAAATTAATGATACAAAAGTTAGAAACGATGCAACTTACAATAAAGATTATTTATCTGGAAGATATGGTGCTATTCCAGTTTTAGAGGATTTTAATATAGTATAAATGAAAAGTAAGGAATTAAAAGGCAACAAAAGAAAATCAGATTTTTTGCAAGTAGCACCAGCAAATTATCTGATAATATGTGAGGGAAAACAAACAGAGCCCAATTATTTTAATGGACTAAAGAAAGCAATAAATAAAAAATATGGAAATAAAGTTGAAGTCTTAATTCCTAGTATTGATGTAAAAGGTACAGGAATGAATACAACATCTTTAGTAAAATATACTCAAAGAACTATTAACCATTCAAATAAGGTATATGGACAAGTTTGGGTAGTATTTGATAAAGATGATTATAGTGATGAACAATTTGATTCTGCTATAAAAAATTGTGACTACAATCTTGCTTGGTCTAATCCTAACTTTGAACTTTGGTTATTATCACATTTTAAGAAAGTAAACAGATATGTTTCAAAAGATGATATACTCCAAGAACTTAGCAAGGAATTTCAGAAGAATGGATTAGATGAGTATACGAAGAATGATGAAAATATATTTGATAAAGTTACTAAGGATGGGAAATTACATACTGCAATAAGAAATTGTGAATATATGGAATCATTAAATGAAGATGGACAAGCATCACAAAGAAATCCAATGACTAAAGTTTATAAAATAGTAGATGGATTAAAAGAATATTTAGAATAAGTTTACAAAAGAAAAGCAAAGTATGAGAGTAATTAATAGTTACAGGATTATTTTGCTTTTTTTGATAGTAAACGACAAGTTACGACAATTTTTTTAAAAAAATTATGATATAAATTATAAAAAAGAAGGAGAAAAAATATGTGGTTAGATAATGCTAGTAAATTAGATATGCTTTTTTATAAGCCATATTCGGATTTAATAAAAGAAATAGTAGAGGATGAAAATTATAATCCATTAACAATAGGAATTTTTGGATCATGGGGTGCTGGAAAATCAACATTATTAAATATGATAAAAGATTCTATAAGTAATGATAATATAGAATGTATAGAAATAAATGCTTGGATGTTTGAAGGATATGAAGATGCAAAGACTGCAATTATGGAAGCTTTACTAAAAACAATGGAAAGTAATAGAAAATTCAAGGATAAAGCTGGTAAAGAAATAAAGGGGCTTTTAAAAAGAATAAATTGGTTTAAATTTGGAACAAAAGCTATATCTTATGGAGCACCATTAATTGCAAGCTTAGGATTAGGAAATCCAATTCCGTTATTATTAAACATTGCTACCGATATTACTAGTAATGAAGAAAAGCTTACTGATACAATAAAAAAAGCTGCAAATGGTGTGGAAAATTTGAGAGAAAATTATTTAAATCAGGAAGAAAACAGTACGGTAGAAAATATCAGACAATTTAGAAAAGATTTCCAGGACATGCTTAAAAAGACTGGAATTAATAATTTAGTAGTATTAATTGATGATTTAGATAGATGTAATCCTGATAGAATAATTGAAACATTAGAAGCAATAAAATTATTCCTTTTAGTTGAAAATACAACATTTATAGTGGCAGCAGATGAAAATGTTATTCAATATTCAATAAAAAAGAAATATCCTAGAGAAAATGATAGAGAACCTGATATTTCAAAAGAATACATTGAAAAAATAATACAACTTCCAATATATATTCCCGAATTATCATCAAAAGATATAGAAAATTATTTGATGTTATTAGTAGCACAGAAATATTTAGAAGAAGATTCATTTAAAGATTTATTAGATATAATATATACGGAAAATATTTTGATATGTGAAGATAAAATTTCATTGCAAAAAATTAATGAATTAATAGGCAGAACTCCTCAAAAATTTAAAAATAAAGCAGAATTTGATAAAGATATTGAAATAATTGAAAATATTAAAAGTATAGTAGCAATAACATTAAAAGGAAATCCAAGACAAGCAAAAAGGTTTTTAAATACTTTCATAATAAAAAAGAAATTAGCAGAATGCTATTATGGAGATGAAATCAATATAAAAATTCTAGCAAAATTATTAGTTTTACAAAAAATAGATAACCACCTTTTTAAAGAATTAAACGAATGGAATAAATCTTTTAAAACAAAAAATGATATGTATGCCAAATTATTAGAAACAATTGAAAACGATACTATTAAAGATGAATTTCCAAATTGGGACTTTCCACAAATAAGAAAATGGATAGAATGTGAGCCTAAAAATATATACACAGAAAGATTAGATAAATATTTTTATTTAACAAGAGAATTACTTAATAATCCAGTAGTAGAGGATAGTATATTAGATTCTGAATCAAAGGCAATACTTGAAAAAATAGGAAAATCATCAAGACATAATATAAAATTAGTTGCAGAAGAGATGAACCAATTATCAGCTGAGCAGATAAAGTCTATTTTTAATATATTAACTTCTGAAATAAGAGAAGGAAAGCTAGAATTTTATATTATAAATGCTTTGTATGAGAAGTTTGTACCATATAGAAAGCTGATATTAGAACAAATAATAAGCGGATCATATAATATAAATGCTCCCGATGTTGTATATTTAGTAAGTATGTACAAATTAGAAAAATCATTAATGAAAGATTGCTTAAAAAAGATGAAAGAGGATAAAAGAATAAGTGAAGAGATGTATAAAATGATAGAAGGAGGAAAATAATGGGAACATCAAAAAGTTATATTATGCCTACGAAGCAACATTGGAGTGATGCTAAAAGAGCTGCTACTCAGTTGTCAAAGGAGAATAGTTTGTCAAATAAAGAAAAGTTAATAAGTAGATACGCTACTGCTATGAAAAAAGATTATGAAGGAACAAGTACAGATACAATTAGCGCAATAGGACAATTATTAAGATTAAGTCAAAGCATATCTAATAGAGGAATAGAGCAAACATTAAGAGATATAGATAAGGAATATTTACTAGAAAAAAATCCAGAAGAAATATTAAATATATTAATTAATGAATATTGCCAACAAGGAGATACAATTAATAACTATATTGAAATGGACACTCTTAGTCTAGCATTAAAAGAGTTGAACATAATAACTCTTGAAGATTTAAAGAGAGTACCAGTAGAAATTTTACTAAAGGAAATAATTATAAATTATATAAACCAAAATTTTAAATTCAGATTTGAGGAAAAGATAAGTAAAAAAAATTCACCAGCAAGTACAAATAGGATTATGGAAGAAATGGGAATTTTAATGAGAAATAAGTTAATTGAAGAGCTTGATATTTCTCAAATAAAAAATATTAATTTTTCTAATTTGGAAAATGATAAATTCATACAGCAAAAAATAATTGAAGCTTATGATATATTAAGAAAATTATATGGAGAGGAGTAAGCAAATGGAGATATGGATAAATAAAAATAAAGTACAAGAAGAAAAAAGCGAGAAATATAAAAATGCTTATGAATTTTCAATAAAAAGAAATGAATATAGTACTATGTATACACACATTGACTATGTGTGGAGGCAATTTGGAATCAATAAGTTAAATGCAATATATGAGGATTTATTCATACTAGGAATGTCAGTATTCAGCATTGATAAAAGGATTTCAAGAACTTTATCAATAGATAATTGGACAAGAACTTTTAATGTTTCAATTCCAGTATTGGAATTAGATAAGTGGGAGAAAGTCAGAGGAAAATTAAATGAAACATTAAGATTTTTAACAGGGGATACTTGGAATATTGAATTTAGAAAAACAGAAGAAATATACATGGAATGCAATAGACAGGTGAATAAAAAAAATAGAATAAATAAAAATAATTTTGATGCGGTATCACTATTTTCTGGAGGTTTGGATTCTTTTTGTGGCGCAATTAGCTTAATGGAGCAAGGTAAATCTCTGTGCTTAGTAGGGCACAACGAATATCCAAAATTAAAAGCAAAACAAAAAGAATTAGCCGATGCAATTAATGAACAATATGAATCACAAAATTGTAAATTTATAAGTTTTTCAGCTAATTCATATGTACCTATTTGTCAAAATAATAAACTAAAAAAAGGAGAAAATACATCTAGAGGAAGATCGTTTTTATTTTTGTGTATGGCTATCACACTAGCTGGGGTTATAGGAGATACAATACCTGTATACATACCTGAAAATGGGTTTATAGGATTAAATATTCCATTGACTAATAGCAGAAAGGGAACTTGTAGTACAAGAACAACACATCCATATTTTATAAGAAATACTAATAGTATTTTAAAAGAGATAGGAATAAAAAATGAGATTATTAATATATTTGCATATGAGACAAAAAGAGAAATTGTAAATAAAGTAAAAGATAATGTAGTCTTTAAAAAATATGTAAAGGACACAATATCATGTTCACATCCATGTATACCAAGATATGATAGAAACGGAAATAATTATTATCCAGTAAATTGTGGTTATTGTTATCCATGTTTGATAAGAAAGAGTTCATTGCAGAATATTGATAACTTAGAAGAAAAATATACAACAGAAGTAGACTATGATTTTATAACTAAAAACGAGGAAAAAGATATTACAAGCGATACAATAGCAGTACTAAATGCAATATATAGATATTTAAATATAGAAGATAAAGAATTAATAAGACTAATTAAATGTACGGGGGATTTAGAAAATGAAGAAGTTGAAAAATTTAAAAATGTATATAAAAGTACAATGGAAGATGTGATCCAATTATTTTCAAAAGACGAAGAAATTAAGAAGTATATAGGAATTAGATAATATGAAAAATTTGATAGATACACATTTCCATTTGGATTTTTATAAAAATCATAAACAAATATATAAAAAAATTAATGAATTACAACAATATACTCTATGCATGACTAATTCTCCAGAAATATATCAAGAATGCCAAAGATTATATTTTAATACCAAATATATAAAATTTGCTTTAGGTTTCAATCCAAAATCAAATAATTCTAAAGAAAGTTTTACAAATTTTATTAATATATTTAAAGGTGCAGAATATATAGGTGAGGTAGGACTTGATTTTTCAAAACAATATAAAGATAAAATTGAAGAGCAAAAACAATATTTTGATACGATAGTTGAACTGTGTTCAAGTAAAAATAAACTATTATCTGTACATATAAAAGATGCCGAAGATAGTGTAATACAAATAATAGAAAAATATAAGCCAAAGAAATGCATCATTCATTGGTTTATGGGTAATGAAAATCAAATAAAAAAACTAATTGATTTAGGATGTTATTTTTCTATAAATGCGAATATGATAAGTAATAGCAATAAAAAATTATTATTAATACCTAAAAATAGAATTTTAATAGAGAGTGATGGACCATTTACTCGTGTAAATGGTAGAAAATATGAACCAACTTTGTTAAAGCAACAATACGAGATTATATCTAATTTTTTTAATGAACCTGAATTAACAGAATTGGTATATAGAAATTTTAATGACATACTTACAATAAAGTAAAAGGTGGGGACTCCCACCTTTTAACTATTCTTTTATACATCTTATAATCATCTGCACTCCATCACAAAATCCATTTCTATAATATTTCTCATTCCAATAGCCAAGATAATCCAAGAAATTATCATCAAGAACATTAAGTTGTTTTTGTACATAAGCCCTATTCTGTTTAGGAATACTATTTAAGATTTTCTTAGAAATCTCATCAAAATAAACCCAATGTTTTCTATCCTCTTCGCAAGTAAGTGAAGATAGTTCATCCTCTCTAAATAATAACCAATCTTTTAAAATATCATCATTAACTTCTCTTAAATTATTCATTGTTAAAACCTCCATTTTTATTAAAAATTATTGGGGACAAATTGGGGACAATCGTTGCAAAAAAACACAAAATTTAACCGATTTCATAATCTTACCAATTTGCTCTAACCCTATTAAAACTAATAAAAACTCAAGTTAACAAAATTTCTCAAAAATCACTATCAAATTCTCATAACCCGAAGGTTTCATCTAAAATTAATGCACTATTAAAAAATAAAACACTATGCATATATTATACTAAATATAATTAGTTCAAATGAAATTATATTTTTTATATGCATAGTGTTTTCACTATAGCAACTATTTGATTTTTTATACTAATCAGGTTAAATTATTTTTTCTGCATCTTTTACTATAAATAACGTATCTGATCTTATATATATTGATACAATAAAATTTTTTTGATTATAAAATGACTTATGTATTTAATTATTCTAGTTTAAAAAGTTATATTACTATTGTTATAATATTGATTTATATATTACTTCTTAATATCCTTTTCTTCCAAATCCTGCGAAAACCTTAACAAATACCCATCAGGATCTTGTATAAGAAATTCCTTATTTCCTAATAATTTATTATCTTGCCTATACCAATTTTCTTCAATATCAAAAGTAATTTTATAGGTAGAATTTTTGAATTTATGATATATCGCATCTAAGTTATTTACTTCTAACTGGAAATTTATTCCATTCCCGAAAGGATGAGAAAGTGGAGCCACATTCCATTTTTCATTTTCTGAAACTTCTTGTAACATAAATTGTATTTGATTTAAGCTAATAAATGCAAATTTATTCTCAGGTCTAGTGTATTCAAGCTTAAATCCTGCAGTTTTATAAAATTTTAAACTATTTTCTAGATTAGTAACAGAAAGTTCAGGTATATTTTTATTAAATTCTAAATAATCTGAACTTCTAATAATTTCACTTTTATAAAATCTTTCTTGAAAATCTGTAAGTAATCGTATTTCGTTATTTGTAAAATTTTTATTTTCTAGAGCTAAAACTAATTTATCATCATTATCATTTAGCCTATGAATTATTGCAATACATTTTCCTTTAAAGCTAGTTAATGGTTTATATTCTCCTAATACATAACAATCTAATTCTTTTCCATCTCCACTAATAGTATTTGGAACATATCCGTAATTTACTAAATAAATATGGGCTGGATAATTTGGATGACAGCTTCCAATTGGTCTATCTATTTTTACTTCAATAATTTTGTTTAAATATTCTAAATTATTCATGAAATGAATCCTCTTATCATATACAAATTTGTTATTTTAATACATTTATCAGAAACTATTTTAATAATTAAGTAGTATCATGTTAATTATTAAATATCAATAAAAAAATCATTATATCATATCAAAACGTAATAGAGAATTGTAGATTTAGACAAATACGATGTTCTAAATTCATTAAATGCTTTTTCATTTTTTTATTGTGCGGAGATTTATTTTTTATTTTCTTTCAACTTTTCTCATATAATTTATTATAATATCATGTAATTTATATAAAATTTTATTTACTATATATAGAATAATTACAAATAGTACCTTTAAAATTTAATTTATTTATAATAAAATCTCTTATTTCTGGTGGTTCCTGTTCAAATAAATCTTTTTCATCTGTAACCACTAAAAACTCTGTGTTTTTACGATTTAAAATGTCTGCTTTAATTTTTTCTTTTCCATTATATCCTAAGTTTCCATTAAATAATAAATCATAAGCTCCATGACTTTGTTTTAATTCTACCATTGGAAAAGCAGAATCATAAGAAAAAATAATAACATCTATATTATTTGAATTTTTTTCTTTAATGTAATTTTCTAAAATATTTAATTTTTCAATATTTTTCTTTTCTATAAACATTAAATAAAATGGACTATTAGAATTACTATAAAATTCAATATATTTATAATCACCAATAAAATTTGAAATAATTCTTAACAAAAGAATTATTAAAATTGTAATGCTAAAAAAATTTATTTTAATTTTGTAATGAATATCATTAAATAAATCATTAAAAATTAAATTGTCAAAATAATAAAAGATAAATATTAGATGAAATGAAAAAGTATAAATTAGATGCGCATTATTAATTATTGGAAAAATCATAAAAGTATGAAATATTGAAAAAATAAATAATAAAGTTAAATTTTCAAAAAAAAGGTTTTCAAAGTTTTTGAATATAGTATTTTTATAGTACAATGTGATTGCATATAAAATAATTGTTATAGCAGGTATTAAAATGTAATATGATGATGTAGCAAAAACAAGATTTTTTTTACCAAATTCTAATAATCCACCAAAACAATAGTTAAAAAATTCAAATATATTATTATCAAAATATAACTTTAATAATAATATGAAAGTTGGAAATAAAAAAAATAATAATTTTTTTAATTGATTAATAATATATTTTTTTGATAATTTATCAATATATAATTCGTAAAATAATACAGAAATTATATAAAAAATACCTATATTTTGTTTAGTAAAAAACACAAGAAAAGCAATGAGACCTTGCAAAAAATTATTGCTTTTTTTAGAAGCATAAAGGTTCAATCCAATTAAACTAAATAAAATAGCTAAAGTATTGTAATTAGCACCAGATGGAACTACTTGAAATGTTAATAAAAAGGCAAAAATAGTATATAATAAAATTAAATTTTTGCATACTTTAAGATTTTTTAAAATTTTAAAAATAATAAAATATAACAGAAAATATATTATTAAATTATATATTCTAAAAACAGTTAGATTTGCTGAAAAGATTTTAAAAATTATATATCCAATATAAAAGAATAGTGGAGTTACTATAACGTTTGAGTCGTTATATATTGTAAGTCCATTAAACATTTTATAAATGTTCTGAAAATTCCACAATTCATCATTAGCAGTGATAGGCACTAAAAAAAATAATAAAATCGATATTATTAAACATAAAAAAGCAATAATACTTTTTTGAAAAATGTATATTTTTTTATTCATATAAAACTCCTAAATAAAATTATATAATCTTATTATATAGATAATATCAATATCTTACAAGTTTTTTAAAAAATATATTTACAAAAAAAAATATATATGCTAATATGAAATTAAATTAATATATACTAAAATTTTTGTTGATAAAAGTCAAAAAAAGGTATATAATATATTTAAGTATGGTAAAAGGAGGATTTTATTATGACAAAAAATGTAATTAAAGCTTTGGTTGTAGCTTTAGTAGTAGTTTTAATGATTGCATCTCTATCAACATATGTAAGTGCAATAAGTCTTGATGAGATTGATGAAAGTACAGTTACAGAGAATGCAGCAGATACATCTGGCGCAGCAGACAGCCTTAATAGAATAATTGGTGCTGCAATTACAGTTGTACAAGTAGTTGGTGTAGGTGTTGCTATTATAATGTTAATTGTATTAGCTATTAAATACATATCAGCAGCTCCTGGAGACAAAGCAGATATCAAGAAACATGCAGTTGTATATGTTGTAGGTGCAGTAGTATTATTTGCAGCTAGCGGTATCTTAGGAATTGTTAAAAACTTTGCTCAAAACGTTACAGCTACAGAATAATTTTGAATTTAATAAAACCAATAAAAAAGAATGCTTAAGCATTCTTTTTTATTGGTTTTAAAACAATATAGTAAAAATTTATTTCAATAAATAATTAAATATAAAAATAAAGTCGAAAAATGCTATTTACAAAATAAAAGTTATAGGTTAATATAATTTTATATAGAAAAATTATATTTGTTGAAAAAAAATGAAAAAGATGGTATAATAAAATAAGAATATTATGGTAACAAAAGATATTTATAAAAGGAGGATAAATTATGAAATTGTTGAAAAAATTAATATTTTCAGTAATAATTTTATTAATAGTAATAACTGTATTTCATATAAATCCTGTATTTTCTGCAGAATTTAATTGGAAAGAAGAGATAACAACTCAAGCTCAACAACAAGGAAGTAACGACGTAATGACACCTGTTAATAATATTGCTGGAGCAATAATTACAATAACAAGAATTATTTGTGCTGGTGTAGCAATTATAATGCTTATTGTGTTGGCTATGAAATATATGTTATCAGCACCTGGAGATAGAGCAACAATAAAAAAACATGCTGTTGTATATATTGTAGGTGCAGTTATAATGTTTGCTTGCACAGGAATTTTAGGAATTATTCAAAACTTTGCAGGTAATATTTAATAAGGGGGAGTAACGTATGAGAAAACTCATTAAAAAAACATGTATTATCATTATTATATTTATTTTTATGTTATCTTTTTATACAAAAGTTATTGCTGATGGTAGTTATTCTCAACAGATGAAAGCTTTAATTGATGATAGTGGAAAAGTTGTTGATGCAGGAACGGCAACAACAACAACAAGAAGTGTACTAGCTACTATTATTGGAGTAGTTAAAATAGTAGGTGTTTGTGTTGCTGTTGTAATGTTATTAGTAGTAGCAATGAAATATATGTCTGCTGCTCCAGGTGAAAAAGCTGATATCAAAAAAAGTGCAGTTGTATATGTAGTTGGAGCTGTAGTATTATTTGCAGTCACTGGAATATTGAGTATAATAGAACAGTTTGCCTCAATAATAAAAGTTTAATAAACTTATAGAATGGAGAAAGTATAAAGTTTATGATGAAAGAAATAAGAAGTTGTATAATTATTATTTTAATAAGTATTTTGTTTATAAGTATCTTTTATAATATATGTTTTGCTGAAGGAAATGGTGAATTTGATTTAAGTGCGTTTGAAGAATCTTCAGATACTCCATCTACTGTTAAAAATTTAGTTGAAGATACTACAGGCACAGCTATTGCTATTGCAAGAACTGTATCTGTAGCTATTGCTGTAGTAGTATTATTAGTAATAGCAATGAGATATATGATTTCTTCAGCTGGAGATAGAGCGGACATTAAAAAGCATGCAGTTGCTTATGTAATAGGAACTTTTATATTATTTGCTGCAACACAAATAATTTTAGCACTAGTAGATATTGCAGGGCAACTAGGAGAAAAAAGTGGAGCTTCAAGTAAATAGTGATTAGTAAAATATGAAAGAGGTATATTATGAGAAGAAAGGTTATAAAGTTTTTAGTAATAATTTTAGCAATACTATTTTTAAGTTCATTTTTTTGTTCTTCAATTGAAGCAGCATTAAGCGAACAGTTTTCTGGTAAAATTTCTGACGGTATGGATTCAGCCAAAACTAGCGCTCAAAAAATTTTGTCAAGCGTATTAAATATTATTAGATTAGTGGGAGCCTCAGTAGCTGTTATTATATTGATTGTTCTTGCGTGTAAATATATACTGGCTTCAGCTGGAGATAGAGCAGATATAAAAAAATATGCTATAAATTATGTAGTCGGGGCATTAATATTATTTGGTGCATCAGGAATTGCTTCACTTATTCAAAAATTTGTAGATAGTGCGACAAATGGTGGCGGAAAAGGATAGACCTTATTAAGGAGGAATGTTATGAAAAAAATAATTTCAATAATTTTAATAATGTCAATTTTAAATATGTTTTTTATTACTATAAAATCTTATGCAGAGGGAACTACAGATCAAGGTATTTCAGAAGTTATTGAAGCTATGAAAGAGACTAGTAATCCATCTAGCATGGAAAATAGTGATAGTAATACTAAAAATCTTATAAATAGTGTTATTGGTATATTGCAATTTGTAGGTTCAGGTATTTCAATAATTGTTATTACTATAATGGGATTAAAATATTTATTAGCAGCACCAAGTGAAAAAGCAGAAGTAAAAAAGATGGCAATTCCAATTATTATAGGATGTGTTTTATTGTTTGGAGCAGTTAATTTAGTTGGAGCTATTGAAGATTTTACAACAGTATTAAGTAATTAAAAATACCAGTATTATCTAATTTTAATATACTTTTTTAAAACATCATATTCAAAAATTAGTTTTATTTAAATTTTGAATATGATGTTTTATTTTATAGTATTATTTCATAAGATATTATGATATTTTCCAGAAAATAATATTACATTTGTGTTAAAAATATCAAATATTATATAAAATTGTTGAAAAAAAAATTCCCTTTCAGTATAATTATTATAATAGTATGTTTATTTTTGGATACAAAGGAGGTTACATAATACATGTATAATAAAATGAGAAAAATATGTTGTTTTCTTATAATAATTTTTATTATTTTAATGGTGAATCATACAGTTTTTGCAGCAGAAAGTGATACCGTTTATTCTGACGGTGCTTCACTTTTAGAGAAGATGGAAGGTGATGCTTCAAGTTTTATCTCAGCAGGACAAAGTGCTGCAAAAGAAGCTAATATATCAGCAGGAGATATTGCGGGAAATTTTCAAGGATTAGGACAAATTTTAACAATGATCGGTGCTGGTGTAATGGTTGCAGTAACTACATATATGGGAATAAAGTATTTAACAGCAGGACCAGAGGCACAAGCTAAGTTAAAGGTCCAATTAATTGGTGTTGTAGTATCTGGAATGGTAATATTTGGAGCATTTTATATTTGGCAATTAGTTATAAACGTGGCAAGTAGCCTTTAAAATAAAGGAGGAATTGATAATGGGAACATATTATATACCTCGTAATTATAGAGGTGAGTCTAGAATTTTATATATATTTACAGTAAAATCTTTAATAACAACAGCAGTAGGAGCAATGATAGGCTCAATATTTTTTCTTATATTTAAATCATTAAATATGACTCCTATTGGAATTGGTGTTATGGCTTTTTTTGCTTTAGTTGGATTTGCAATTGGTGCTCTTAAAATTCCAACTATTGTAGCTATTCCAATAACTAAAAAAATAGGTGGGGAACCAATTGGAGAGATAATTTTAAGATATATGAAATTTAGAAAAAACAGGAAAATGTATACATATACAAAGGAGGAAAAATAGATGGGAAATAGTGAAACAATTCTTTTGCTTCAAATGGGTATTTGGATAATTGTTTTTATTATGATTGCCCTTGTTTGTGTTTATTTATATTTAATGAAACCAAAGAAAGCTAAACAAGAAAAAGAAACAGACACAATGATAGAAGATACTTCAAAGGATAATCAGAAAAAAGTAGAACAAAATTATGGTAAATTCACAGGAAATTTAACTAGAGAATCAATATTTGAATTTATGGAATTCGATGAAATAGTTGATAACATGATTGTAAGAAAAAATGGTACTCAATATGTTATGATTTTACAATGTAATGGTGTCAACTATGATTTGATGTCTGAACAAGAAAAAATTTCTGTTGAAGAAGGTTTCGTACAATTTTTAAATACTTTAAGATTTCCTATTCAATTATATATTCAAAGTAGAACTTTAAATTTAAGAGATATTATTGAAGAGTATAAATCAAGAGTAGATAACTTAACTATTGAAATAGATAAGTTAGATGCAAAAATTGCTCAAGCACAAACATCAGGAAATAAGGCATTAAGAGAAAAATTAGAATTTGAAAAAAGAAGAAAAATAAATATATTAGAGTATGGTATCAATATTACAGATTATGTTGAAAAATTAAGTTCAAATAAAAATGTTCTTCAACAAAGAACTTATGTTGTTGTTTCTTATTATTCAGCAGAAATAGGTGGCGGTCTTGATAAATATTCAAAAGAGGAAATTTACAATATGTGCTTTTCTGAACTTTATACAAGATGTCAAAATATAGCTAGTGCTTTAGGAACATCTCAAATAACAAGTTACATACTAGATTCAGAAGAATTAGCCGAATTATTATATATTGCATATAATAGGGATGAAGCTGAATTATTACAATTATCAAAAGCACTAGATGCTCAATATGATGCTTTATATAGCTCTGGAAAAGATGTATTACAAAAGAAACAAGAAAAGCTTGATCAAGAAATCAATATTGCAGCCATTGATATGGCAACAGATAGTATATTAAAAGCAGATAGACAAAAACAAATAGAAGATTTAGAATTTGCAATGAGCAAAGAAGAAAAGATTAGACAGAAAGCAAATGAGTTACTTGATACTTATGAAAATCAATTAGACCCAAGGGTTTATCAATTAGCAAAAAAAGAAGTTGAAAATTCTGGAAAATCAGAAACACCTCAAATAGAAGAGGCTAAACCAGCAGCTCCTAAAAAGAAAGTAGTTAAAAGAAGAAGATTAGAGAACTAATGAAAAGGGAGGATAAAAAATGTTTGGAAAGAAAAAAGTAGAAACCACTAACGAAATTGAGAGTATAAAAAAAGAAGAAGAAAGTGTTTTCAAAAAAAATGAAAAAACAATAAAAGGACTAATTGCTCCAGGTGGAATTGATGCAAGTTATACAAATCATATAGAAATATCTTCTGCAAGAACAAGATATGCAAGAAGTATGATAGTTGCAAACTTGCCTAGAATGTGTACTTTCCCAGAATTTTTAAGAGGAATGTATACATTTGGAGATTTAAATGTTTCTGTTTTTATAAATCCAGTTAGTGAAGCAACATCACAACAAGATTTAAATAGAACAATTAATGAACTTGAATCTGAAAGAATTGTAGCTTTAGATAGAGGTGATATAAACAGAGAGAGGGTTATAGCTCAAAAAAGAATGGAAGCAGAAGAACTTCGTGATGCTATAGCTGCAGGATTTAATAAATTGTTTGATTCATCAATTATCGCAACAATTTTTGCATATAGTATGGATGAACTAGAAAAATATACAGAATTATTAACAAGTGAAATGTCAAAAAACCTTATTGATATTAAACCAGCTTGGGCAATGCAAGATGAAGCATTTAGAAGTAATATGCCTTTTGCTGATAATAAAATTACAAAGTCACATACTTTTGATAGAAGAGCTATGTCAACAGTATTCCCATTCTTTACATCAGAAGTTGGACATGAAAATGGTATACCTTTAGGATTTAATAAGCAAACGGGATTACCAATTTTATATGACAATTTTAGCCCTAAATTAACTAATTATAATATGGTTATATTTGGTAAGTCTGGTGCCGGTAAATCTGTTACTATAAAAACAATAACAGCTCGTTCAGCAGTTTTAATGGGAATAGAGAGTTTAGCTCTTGATGCTGAAGGCGAGTATGGAGTTGTTGCTGAAGCACTAGGTGGTGTAAATGTTACATTAAGCCCTAACTCAAAAACAGTTATAAATCTTTTTGATATAGAACCTGAGAATGTAAAAGATGAAATAACAGGTAAAGAAAGAACTGTTTTAAGTGTTGAAAATAAAGTAGAAGACGTTACAAATGGTTTACTTACAATGGCTAGAGGTAGTACAAGAAGTCAAGAAGTAAATGAGCTTACAAAACAAATAATTTCTGAAGCAGTTGCAGAAGAATATGCTGCTTTAGGTATAACAAACAATGTTGAAAGTTTATATACAAGAGATGAAAATGGTGGAAAAGTTAATATTTCTGAAAATTATTTAGGTAGAACTAAAAAAGAAATGCCTACAATTGGCTCTTGGTATAAAAGAATTTGTAGAAAAGCACAAGAAAATGAAAACCAAGATTATCGTTTCCATTATAGTTATTTAGTAAAAGTTATGAAACAATATGTTAGAGAATATCAAGGTCAAATGGCTTACTTTGATGGACAATCAACATTTGAATTATTAGATGGTGTTCCTTTTATAAATATAGATATTTCTCAACTTGAAGAAAGATTTGCAAGACCTCTTGCACAACAAATAATGCTTTCTTGGGTATGGGAAAAATATGTTAAGAAAAATAGTGAAGATAAAGCAAAGGCTGCTAAAAAGAGAGTTTTAGTTGATGAGGCTTGGATGCTTTTACCATATCCAGAAGCTGTTGATTTCTTAAACACAATGGCTAGACGTGCTAGAAAAAGAAATGTTTCTCTTGCGGTTATTTCACAAAAATTCCAAGATTTCTATGAGAAACAAGAAGTTCAGGCGGTTTTAACTTCATCAGAAACAAAATTATTCTTAGCTCAAGATAAATCAGAAATAGAGTACTTAAGAGAAGTATTTAAGCTTAGCGAGGGTGAAGCTGGATTTTTAATTACATGTAATAGAGGTGAAGGACTTTTAAAAGTTGGTGGAGATTCAGCAATACTTGCAATTCAACCAACTAAGAAAGAATTTGAATTCGTTGAAACAAACTTAACTAAACAAGCTGCTTTAGAAAAAGCAAGAAGAGAAGCAGAAGGAAATCAATAAAAGAGGAAATTATATGAAAAAATGTATAAGCTGCTTATTAGTGGTTTTAATAATTTTTAATTTCATATTTTGTAATGGTGTTTATGCAGATCCTGCAGGTGGCGCTCAAGATGGAGAAGAAACAGATAGTCCTTACTTAGAAAATGCAACTCCATCAGAAGGAGTTGCTGCCGAACAAATTGAGCAAGGAACTGCATCACAAACTCAAGATAGCGCAACAAAAGTTACAACAACAGCAATGAGTTATGGAGCATCTATAATAGGTGTTATAACAGGAGTAATAGCTAGATTATTAAATGCTTTTATTGCTTTGCAAGTGGATTTAATAATAGGACAATTGACGTATGGTACAGAAGACGGGGAACTTCAATATTTCTTTACAATAGATAGAGCAGTATTTAATAGAGTTTCATTATTTAATATAAACTATTTTAATACAGATGAAACATACAAAGTCGGAGATACTGAAATTCAGGCAAGTAAAAGTAATATTGCAATAAAAGAAGGAATTAGATCTGTATATTATATTTGTAGAATTTTAGCATTATCAATAGGACTTGTAGTGCTAATATACATAGGTATAAGAATGGCATTATCTACTGTAGCTTCAGAACAAGCAAGATATAAAAAGATGCTTGTAAGTTGGGTTGAAAGTATTATTATAATATTTGTTATGGTTTATATAATAAGTGTTGTTATTAATTTTGGAGAAATTATAACAGGCATGTTATATGAATTGAGAAATAATCTAATAGGGAAAGAGGCAGTAGGAACATCTAGTACTTATGATATTTTTGAAGATACAATACGTTCTACTACATGGGATTTAGTATTTTCTAAATCTGGATTAGAACTTACTTTATGGTCAATAATATATTGGTGTTTACTATTTTTAGAAATAAAATTTGTATGGTTATATGCTAAAAGGTTATTAATGGTTGGATTTTTAATAATTATTTCACCACTTATAACCATTACATATTCAATAGATAAAGTTGGAGATGGGAAAGCACAAGCTTTTTCTATGTGGATGAAAGAATTCTTAGTAAATGTATTAATACAACCTTTACATGCATTAATTTATTTAATTTTTGTATTGACAGCAAATTCTATTGCAGCATCTTCACCATTAGTTGCATTGGCATTGTTAATGGCAATGGGAGCTGTAGAAAGAATGGTAAAAGTTGTCTTTGATATGAAAGGCTTAGTATCTTTAAGAGGTGTAGATAAATTTATGAAGAAAGAAGGATAATATATGGAAAAAAGAAAAAGAATGACAAGAATTTTTTTGATTTTTATTATAATATTATTCTTCTGTTTACTATGTTTATTGGTTGGATTAAGATATTTTTTGAAAAATGAGGAAAATAATTCTAATATAGGAATTGCTATTTCAGAATCTAGTGAGCCTAAAACAATTGAAGAAGTTATTAAAAAATACGATTCTGAATTTATTAAACAAGAAAATAATTCAATATATGTAAAATTTTCAAAAGATTTATATGATGAAAATGGAAAAAGTAATGAAAGTTTTTTTGAAAAATTAACAAAAGAACTAGAACCATTTTTTGAAAATAGTGATTTTGAAATCATTGATGAAAATAAAAAAATAGAAATTAGCGCTGAATATGACATAGAAAAAGAACAATATGAAATTAAAATTAATGATATAGAAGATTTTTATAATAAAACTAATGGGGATTCTTACGTTGCTGTTGAAAAATCCGAAATAATTGAACCATCTAAAATAATGATAGATAATGGATTTTTAGAATTATTAAGAATTAAAAATATGTATTTATCATCTATTGAAGAATATTTAGATGATGAAAAAATTTTAGATAATGGGTATGTAAGTTATAACAGTGATAAATTAAGATTAAAAATTTCTCCAAACAAATCTGTTATGAATATTATATTTACCGAAAATTATAATGGTAGTATTTTAATAGATGTTGATAGAGGAGAAGATTTGACACAAGTATATGAAAAACATTCTGATAATACTTTTGGTTCATTATCAGATGGATATTTAGGTTATAGAAACGGAGATTTTTATTATTTCTTTTATAAAGATGAAGTTTCTATATATGGTTATTCATATTCAAAAAATGAAGTTTTTGAGGAACTATTAGAAAAATATTTAGAAGATAAAGATTTAGGTAGTTTTGTAAATACTTTAGCTGATAGAACACTTTCTTATGATACATTTGAATATGATGAAGAGATAAAAAAAGCTACTTTAATTTTTCCAACTAGAGGAATCGAAATAAAAATCGAAGATAATGATCCAAAAGGAATAACTTTATATAGTAATTATTATTTTACAGATACAACAAAGAAAATGGTAAAAAATGGATTAATATCATATAGTACAGAGGATTTAGTTGCAAAATACGAAACTCAAAGAAGAGAAAGTAAATAGAATAATAATCAATTTGCTTTTAAAGTACTAGGGAAGGAAATATACATGAAAAAAATACAGTATAAAGATCAAAACAATAAAAACTATATTAAGATTGTTATAGTTTTATTTGTTGTGATCTTTATATTACTTTTTGTCCAATTAATTTTATCTAACTTGCAAAAAGAAAATAATAATCAAATTTCATATAGTAGTTTACGAACTGTTAAAGATGTAATAGAATACTATGATTCTACATATATTTCTGAAGAAGAAAGTGGAGAAGAAAATTTTTATTGGGATATTTACTTAAAGTTTAAATTTTTGCCATATAATGAAGATGATACAAGTAATGAAGAATACTATAATAATTTATTAGGTGATGTTGCAAAAATACTTAGATATGCAAATTTTAAAATGCTTGATATCGAAAATGGTATTACTGTAAAAGTTATTTGTAAAAACAATGAGATAGATTCTATAATTATAAATGATATTGAAGATTATTTTATTTATATGGATTCACAAATAAGTATGAAAGAATATATTGAAATACCAACAACTGATTTTGCAATTAATTCGCCTATATTACAAACTTGCATAGATAGTAATTGGAGTAAAGATATAAATTTTGGAACAAGGGAAAGTATATTTGAAGAATATTTTATTTATTTTGATGAAGGGATTAAAGTTAGAATAATAGATAATAGGATATACAATGTAATTTTCGATAAAAATTACAAAGAAAATGTAATAAATAATATTTTTCCTGGTATGGATATAGAGAGTATTGAATTAAATTTAGGTAAAGCAACATTTAAAAATAATGATCAAAACTTAATTGGTTATAAAGGAAATAATATGTATGTTTTCTTTACTAATAGTGAAATTTCAATATATAGAAACCCAGATATAGATACTGATGTTTTTTTTGATTTAGCAGATGATTTTATTGCCGAAAACATTGATTTATTAGATTTTATGAATGAACTTACGTATCTTTGGTCAGATTATAGTGATTATGAGTATTCACAAGACAGTATTTTTATTTCGTATCCTCTAAAAGGTATAGAAATTAAGCTAAATTATGATGACATGAGCGGAATTTTGGTGTATAATAATATTAAGAGTAATATGTCTAAAATTCAAGGATATCTAGAAAATACAAACTTTGTTGCAAGACTTCAAATAGATTCTGTTTTTGAAGCGGAACAAAGAAGAGTAAAAAATTTAAATTCACAATTAGAAAAATGTAGTGAATATAAAAGAGGTTTAGAAGAAGAAAAAATTAATTTAATTGGGGAAAGCTTTAGATATGATATATATCCAGAAACAGATGTAAATGGCAATATATATAGTATGAAATTCATTTCTCTTTCAGAAGATAATCCGAGTAGAGAATTAAATGACAGTATAGATTACTATATGTGGATTTCAAATGATTATTTTGTATATTCAAAAAAAGGCAAAGGAATATATTTATATAACTTAACAAATGGAAATGTAAGTAGAATAATTAATGGAAATGAGACTTATGAAATAAAAGGATTTAAAGACGGAATATTAAAATATGATGATAATCAAGAAGTAGTTATTTCATATTAGAAAGGGAGTAAGAGATGGCACTATTAAAAAAGATTTGTGTAAAAATTATTTTAATAATTGTAACAATATCTATATTAATAATGTTTTGTACTACACCAGCATCTTATGCTAAATTAGATTTAAAAGATGGTGAGTTTTATTATGCTGGTACAACTAAAGGTACCTATACTGTAAAGGAAGGTATCTTCTCTTGGCTTCTAGATAATATTGGTCAAATAGCTGACTGGTTACTTGGTATTATGACTATGGGATTCAGAATGGTATTTGTTGGCTGGACTGCTCTTATTGAAAAATTACTTACTTGGGCTTTAGAAACAACAGTAGGAGTTAATGTAGAAGGAGAAGAAGTAGAAGGAATGAGTTCAACTAATTTATCATCTATTACGGATTCTTCAAATAATGTAACTGTACAAGCTATAGTTTACAATCAAGTACCAGCTTTTGATATTAACTTCTTTAATGACGAATATGATAAAACTGTAAGTGGAACAGGAACAAAATATAAATGTGATAAATGTAATGACTACGCAGAAAAATGTTGTACTGAATCAGGATGCAGTTGTAAATGTAATGGAAATTGTGATGGATGTAAAAAATATTTAGCAGCTTTAGCTATAGATCAAGAAAATAATCCACCAATTGTTGTACAAATAAAAAATGGTGTTGCTACATGGTATTATATAATGAGATTATTATCATTAGCAGCTATGCTTGTTGTACTTATTGGAATTGGTATAAAAATGGCGATTTCAACAATAGCTTCTGAAAAAGCAGTATATAAAAGGATGTTAGTAGACTGGGTAATTGGAATGATTATACTATTTGCTATACATTATTTAATGATATTTATTATCAATATTAATGAATATTTAGTAGAGGCGGTAAAGAATGCAGCAAACGAGGTAAATACTGTTGAGATGAAACAATTAGCACCAGTAAAAGAGAAAGATTCTACTTCAGGAGTTTCTGCTAAAGATGGAATAGAAAAAACTAATGAAGATTTAGAGATAGATGTGTATGAAGCAACAAGAACAAGAGCTTATGATGCAAAATTATCAAATGGTTTAACAGGTATGGTAATGTATATGGCATTGGTATATTTTGCTATTAGATATTCAATAATTTACATACAAAGATATTTAACTTTAATAGTTTTAACATTAATGGGTCCGCCAGTTGGTGTAGCCTATGCATTACAAAAAGTATTTAGTGGAAAATCATCAACTTTGAAAACATGGATGACAGAATATATAATGAATGTAATAATTCAAACAGTACATGCAATAATTTATGGTGTATTTATTTCAACAGCATTAGTTTTATCACTAGAGTCAGTTGCAGGAACAATTGTTGCATTAATATTAATGAATTATGGGCTAAAAGCTGAAAAAACATTTAGAAAAATATTTAAAATGGGTGAAGGAGATAGTTTGCTAGGTCACACAGCTGATGCTGGTGATGCAGAAAAAATGCAACAAAACATTAATGCAATGACAGGTTTAGTTGTTGGTGCTAAACCAGCAGCTAAAGCATTAATGAATTCGCCTTATGCTAAAGCATTAAAAGGAATAGGAAAAATAGGAGCTGCTGGTGCAGGAACATTAGCTGCAGGTGGAGTGAAAGTAGGTAAAGTAGCTAAAGATAAATTTGGAAAAAGTGATAGTGAAAAGTTTGAAAGAGCTGTAGAAAAAGAAATGGATAAAAATTATGGTGGATATGAAAGAAAGGAAAATGAAAGTGATGAACAACATGAAGCAAGAAGAAATGTAGCAAAAGCAGCTGTATTGTTAAAAAATCCTAAATTAGCCAAAAAACAAAATGGTGAAGGATCAAATGCTTCTTTAAAAGAATTACTTGAAAAAGGAGAAGATAAATTAAAAAATGAAGTTGTAGAAGCTACTAATAATTTAGCAAATAATTCAAATGATCCTAATGCAAAGAAAAAATTTGATGCTGCTTTAGGAAATTATGAAAAATATAAATCTTATGAAGTAACAACAGGAGATATTGCAAAAGCACATGGAGAAAGATTAATTGATATAAAAAATACATTTGATGTAGGAAAAGGATATAATCCTCTTGAAAATGTAGCTAATATAGCAACAGGAATTTTTGGTACTAAACATAAAGATTTGAAAACAGGAAAATATGTATCAGATCATAATGGATATTATGAAAATTTCAAACCTTCAAATTTATTAGGGCTTACAGCAGATGATAAAAAAGTATTAAAAGAACAATTAATGATGCCTATGTTACAAGGATTAGGTGGTATGGGTGCTATGTTTGTTGGAATGGGAACTCTTGTTACAAATCCAATGATGGGGGTAGGACTTTTAGTTGGAGGGGCAAATGCAGCGGGAAAAGTATTGAGTAAACCTGCGAAAGATAAAAAATATAATGGAAGATATGGTCATGCAAGGTTTGGAACACCAACTATAAGAAAAATGGAAAAAGAAGCAGTAAAAAGAGCAAATAGAGAATGGGATAAACTAGTTACTGATAATGTAAAAAATAATCATCCTGCGTTATATTCTAAATTGAAGAATGATATTGAAAATAGTGCAAAGATTAATTGGAAAGACAGTTTTGTAAAAAATATTAAAAATGCAGGACTTGCAACAGTTAC
Source organism: uncultured Eubacteriales bacterium (assembly GCA_902492015.1). Classification (GTDB taxonomy): domain Bacteria; phylum Bacillota; class Clostridia; order TANB77; family CAG-508; genus Scatovivens. Next base: position 25,720 of record CABUJR010000003.1, read on the forward strand.
TGTAGGAACTTTAGGTGTAATTGGCGGTGCTGGAATAGCAGTAATACCACTTGCTGGAGTTGCTGGAGCTGGTTTTATGTCTAGAACATTTATAAATCATAGTGGACTAGGGGGAAGATTAGATACAATAAATCAGCATGTTGCAAAACAATTCAAAAAGAATCAATTACAATTTATAGAAGATTCTCTAAATATACAAGCTTCTATAGCAAATGGAGAAATTAAAGTTGCAGAACAGAAACAAGAAGAAAAATTTATAATAGAAGAGTTTAAAAAACAAGGCTATAAATATGATCCTAAAACTGGTACGATTGAAGCAATAGGAAATTGGAATCCTAATGCAAATAATGTTTCTGGAACAGAAAATAAAAAGGAACAGGATGATTTTGCAAAGAAACAATTTGAAGCTGTTATGATTGAATTATATGCTGCTCAGGGAATGAAATACGATCCTAAAACAGGATTACCTGTATCAAATGAAGATAAGAACGGAAGCCAAAAAGGTGTAGAAGAGTTAACAAGAGATCAAATAACTGAAGATAAAATTTTAATAACTGATAGAGACATTAGAGATATAAATGCTAAAATGGATAAAGCTATTTTAGCTGCAATAAAAAATAATAAGGATTTTGATATTAATAGTGAGCAAGCACAAAATGATATTATTAAAGAAGTTGAAGGCGAATTAAAAAGTGTACTTAATGATAATGCAAATTTAGAAGAGATATTTAAAGGAGGAAAAAAAGGATTAGTAGAAGCAATAAAGGATAAATCTAATCAATTAGAAGCCAAAAATCCAATGCTAAAACTTAGTGATGATGAAAAAACAGCTATACAAAATGCAATAAATGAATTGTCAGTAGGAAAAAAAGATTTTTCAGAAGTTAAAGCAGAAGATGTAATGGCTAAATTAAAATTTTCAGATGGAAGTCAAAAACCTAGTACAGGTGATGGTTCAAGACAGGCTAATTCAAATAATGATGGTTCATCAAGAGTAAAAACGGCTGTTACAGAATATGTAAAAGCTATTCAAAGTTCAAAAGTTATAGAACCTCCAGAAAAAACAAGAAGAAAAACAGTAGGAGAAGCGAAGGAATCTGTTAAAAAATCTGTAGAAAAAAGAAGAAAGAAAATTCAAGATATATTAAATTCAGATATAGAGAATTCAGATGAAACTAATGTTAAAGAAATTGTTGATGAAAAGAATTTGGGAAGTACAAGTGGAATAGTAGATTCAACAGATATTGTAGACTTATTATTAATGAGAAAAGAACTACAAGAAATTAATGATTATGGTTCAAAAGAATTAAAATTAGAAAAAGGTGTAAAAGGTTATAAAGAAGCAATTAAAGATAAAACTAAAGCAGCTATGGATTATTATGGTGCTCAACTAGAATTAAAATCTTTTGAGAGAGATAATCCAGAACTATTTGATGAAAAAGGAAGAGTAAAATTTTCAACAGAAGATACTAAAGAGCTTGGAAGTGAGAAAATAGAGAAAGTTAAAAAAATAAAGGATATACAAGTTGAATTAGAAAAATTAAGAAAAGAAAAGGAATCTTCAGAAGAAATTTTAAAGGTAAAAGGGCCAATAATAGACATAAAAAATAATAATACAAGTAGTTTATTTGATAATAATAATTTATTTGGTATATAAAAAATATATATCAAAAGAAAGGATTAGGGAGTGAAAAAAGCTTTAAAGAAAATATTAGTAATTGTATTAATAATATTAACATTAAATAATTTTCTAATAAGCTCAGTATATGCAGATGATGATGACGGAATAGGTGGAGTTATAGGTGATATTATTCAAGGACTTTTAGAGTCTGTTGTTGGCTTATTAACATATCCTATTAGAATAATAGCATTGGCTGCAGCAACAGCAATTAATGCACTTACTGCGAGTGTTGCATATATTGAAGGCTCTACTGATCCAAGTTTTGATATGGGAGCAAGTCAGTCTTTAGGTAATGTTTTTAGTAAATCAATCTCACCTTTTGATATATTTTTTAATAAAGTTAAAGTTTTAGATGTTAACTTTTTTGATATAGAAACTACAGGACCTGAAGCTGAATCTATAGTAAATAAGATAAGATTAGGAATTGCAACATGGTATTATGTATTAAGAATCATTGCACTTGCGATTCTTTTAGTTGTTTTAGTATATGTTGGTATAAGAATGGCAATAACCACTATTGCTGCAGATAAAGCAATGTATAAAAAAATGCTTTTAGATTGGATTACAAGTATAATTTTAATATTTTTAATTCCATATATTATTACATTCACTTTAATTGTAAGCAATTCTGTAATTAATGCTATTTCTTTAGGTGTAGATTCAGAGGAAATTACAAAAACATATACTACTATTGGAGAAGTGGCGTATAGATTATTTGATGTAGACTCTGTTGCTGCTACAATAGTATATTGTATGTTAGTATGGCAAACTTTAGGTATACTTTTAAGTTATTTTAATCGTATGCTAAAAGTCGCATTTTTAGTAATTATATCACCATTAATAACTCTTACATATTCTATAGATAAAATGGGAGATGGAAAAGCACAAGCATTGGGAAATTGGTTAAAAGAATTTGTTTTTACAATACTAATACAACCATTTCATTGTATCATATATATGTGCTTTATAAATGTTGCATTTAATTTACTTATTTCAGATCCTGAAGGAAATAAAAATACTATGGCAGTAGCAGTAATATCAATTTTATGTGTAAGGTTTGTTAAAGAAGCTGAAAAAATAGTAAGAAAAATATTTAATTTCCAAGACGATGGTGAAGGATCTCTTGGTGCAGGTTTAGCTATGGCAACAATGGCATTAAGTCAGTCTAAAAATATAGGAAAATCTGCAAGATCAATGGTAAATAATGTAAAAAATATAGGAAGTGCAACAGCATCTGGTATAAGAGGAATAGGAAGAGGAATTTCAGCAGTTGGTTCTGGAGCTAGTAAAATGGTAGGAAGTGCAACATTAAATGCGATGGCATTAGGAGCAACAATGAAAAATGGTAATAGATTTTCAGAAAATAAAAATAAAGTTACAGAGGAAAGAGCTGAAAGAATAGAAAAAAAATATCCTTCTGAATCTAATGGTAAAATAGAAGAAAGTGCTGGAGAAATAAAAAATTCTGCTACCAATATTTTGAAGGGAAAAGCTAGATTAGAGAATGCTAGATCAATGCGTAAAAATTATAAAAAGAACAAAAAATCAATAAAAAAGACAACTAAACAAACTAATAGTAAGAAAAAAATAAAGAAATCAAGAGGTTTTGTAAATAGTGTTAAGTCAATATATCAAGAAAGTGAAGTTATACAAGGTGCAAAAAGTGCAGCTAAATTTTATACTTCTGCTGGTTTAGGATTAATGGGGGCTTCAGGAATTTATGGAGCGGGAGGAAATCTTTCAACTTCAATTGCAACTGGAGGAGCAATATATGCAACAACTAATGAATTTATGAAAAATACATCTAAGACATTAGCGTTAAGTACGAACAAAAATTTACATGCATTAGGCGCAACATCAAAAGAAGACGCAATAAATAAAATAAATAGTATTATGGGAAAATTTTCAAACAGTGATGATGTAGAAGCAGAATTAAAATCTATAATGAAAGAAATAAAGAAAGCTTTAACAGCATCAGGAGTTGATGAAAAACACGCAACAAGTATTCAAAATAGAATACAAAGAGGAATTAAAGCAGATCCTTCTAATGCTCAAAATATTATTAAATATGCTCTTACAAGCACAGGAACTAATGGAAGAGATGGAAAGAATTTATATGAAACAAATGGTGGAGCAGTTAGACATGCTACAGAAAAATTAGCTGATTTTACAAATGAAAGTCAAATTTATGAAAGTGTTCAAGCAGCAGGAGATATGGGAATTACAGCAGATACTTTTATAGCTCAGATTGTAGGAAATTATTCTGTAACAGAAAGCGAAAGAGAAAATTATGTAAAAAGTGATGATGAGCGAAAAAAATATGAGGAACAAGTAAAGAAGACAGAATTAGTAGAAAAAACAGCAACAGAGTATGAAAGTGTTGATAAGTATAAAGAAAATGCTGAAGAGTTAGATTATGAAATATCTTCAATGAATATAGAAGATTTAAGTGAACTAGAAAAAACATTTGAAGATAAAATTAGAGAATTACAAATTGAAGGTAGAAATGATTTAGCAAAACAGGTAGAAAGAGAAAAAATAGAATTAATTGCAAAAGCATTAGCTAATATGGAATCAAATAAAGCTGAAATAGTTGATAGAATGAAACAAGAATATGAGACACAATTAAAAAATGAACTAAAAAATTTGCAAAGTGATATTAATCATATTAATCAACCTTCTGCATATAAAGATGTGTTAAAAGAAAGAGAAGCTAGAATGGAACAAACATTAGCTTTATTTAAATCAAAAGAAAGTAGGTGAAAATGGTGAAGAGAATATTAAAGAAAAGCCTCTTAATAATATTAATAGTTTTAATATTAAATAATTTCTTTATGACTAAAGCAATGGCTGCAGAACCATTAGATACTGTAGTAGGTGTCATTGAAGGAATTTTAGGAGGAATTGTTGGAATATTATCTTTTCCATTTAGACTTGTTGCTATTACAATAGGAGATGCTGTAAATGGACTTACAGCAATAATCGCATATACTGAAAAACCTACAGATACAAGTATTGATACTGAAACACTTACACCTTTTGATATTTTATTTAACAAAGTTCCAATATTAGATATTAATTTTTTTGAAATTGGTGATGAAGAAAATATTGTTAATCAAATAAGAATCGGTGTTGCTACATGGTATTATGTTTTAAGAATTTTAGCTTCAGCAATTTTACTTGTTATCTTAATATATGTTGGAATAAGAATGGCTATTTCAACAGTATCATCTGATAGAGCAATGTATAAGAAGATGTTGGTTGATTGGGTCTGTAGTTTAGCACTTATATTTGTTATTCAATATATTATTGTGTTTACAATAAATATAAACAATGCTTTGGTAAATGCAATGTCTGTCACATCTGATTCAAGAGAAATTTCTGAAGCATTTGATGTGATAAAAGAAGAAGCAATGAAAGTATTTAGTTTAGACGCTGTTGGTGCAACTGTTGTTTATTGTATGCTTGTTTGGCAAACTATTGGTCTTTTAATATCATACTTTAATCGTATGTTAAAAATTGCTTTTTTAATAATTATTTCACCATTAATAACATTAACATATTCAATAGATAAAATGGGGGATGGTAAGGCTCAAGCATTGGGAAAATGGTTAAAAGAATTTGTTTTTACAATTTTAATGCAACCATTTCATTGTATAATATATATGTGTTTAATAAATATAGCTATCAAAATGTTAGTTGAAAATGTGGCTCTAGGTGGTGCTGGATCAATAAGAGATTCATTAGCTACCGCACTAGTTGCAATCTTATGTATAAGATTTGTTAAAGAAGCAGAAAAGATTGTGAGAAAAATCTTTGCATTTCAAGATGATAATAGTGGAACTTCTTTAGTTGCAGGTATGGCTGCTTCAGCAGTAGTATTATCTAATGCTAAAAAATTTGGAAGAGGAACTAGGTCAGCTGTTACTAATATAAGTAATCTAGGAAAAAATGGTTTGGCTATGGCAAGTGCAGCTAATATAGAACGTAAAGCAGTGTGGGCAATGATTAGAAATAAAGATGGAGAAGGAAAAAGTTTTGCAGAGAGAAAAGAAGATGTTAGAACAGAGCTAAATACTAAGAAAGCTGAAAAAATTAATAAAAAGCTAGACAAAAAGAATGAAGAAAAATTAAAACAAGCACAAGGAAATATAAAAGATGTAGCAAATGCAGTAGTCAACAATAGACCGTCAGAAGATGCTGTTAATGAAAGAAAAAAAGATATTATAGCAAGAAATGGTGGAAACATATCTGAAGAAGAAGCAGAATCACAAGCTAGACTAGAATTGGCTAAAGAAAGACGAACTGATAGTGGACCTGTAAGAAGTAGAATACATAAGGCTAGAGGAGAAGCTTTTAAAGCTATGAAAATTATAAATAGTTCTGAGGTATTAAAAGAACTAGCAGATAGAGCGAAAAGTGTTGCTACTGGCGGAGCAGCTTTAATGGTTGGTTCTGGTGTTTATGGTACACAAGGAAATATTGCTACAGCTATTTCAGCTGGTGCAGCTATTCATGGTGGGATGAAAGAATTTATGAAAAATAGTACTAAAACAATTCTAAAAGATTGTAGAGAAAATTTAGAAAATATAGGGGTAGATGTAAATGATTCACAAAAATTGGATGCAGCTTTAAAAGAAATATTTGACAACAAAGATAAGTATGGTGATATGCAATCTGAAAAAGCTAAGGAAGCAATGGATAAAATATTAAATAATTTAAACCTGGATGAAGATAGTAAGAAAAAATTTAGTAAAATAAAGAGTGTATTAACAAATACTCCTGATGCAGCTCCAAGTAAAATTCCAGATATATTAAAAGAATTAAAACATTTAGATGGAACAGAAGTAACAGAGAGCGATGGAAGAGAATTGTTAGATTTTTCTAATAAACATGCAATTGTTACAAGAATGCAAAATTCGAGTGACATAATATCAGAAGAATCAGTAATAAAATCAATTGAAAATTATTATGCTACTACTAGTAGATATGGTCAAAAAGTGAAAAAAAGTGAAAGAGCTTTAAGTGAATCACCGAGCTCATATGAAGATACTGCAGCTCCTGCAATAACAGAAGACGATATAACAGGTTCTCCAACAGAAAGTGACTATCAAAGAATAGCAGATAATATTTTAGAAAAAATGAAAGAAAATATGGATGAATCAAAAGTTCAAGGACTAGAAAGCGTTAAAAATGAAATTATGAGAGCATGTATTAAGGAACAAGAGGATTTAGATATAGTAAGTATCGAATTTGCTAAAGAATTTAGCAAGAAATTAGAAGAAGAAGCAAAAAAATTACAAGAAGGAAGTAAAGAGAAAGAACAAATAGAAACAATGATAATTAGTCTTAATAATAACATTACTTCATTTGAAGATAAAAGCCAAGAATAAGGAGATTAAGTAATGAAAAAAATTATAAGTAAAATACTGATAATTTTTATAATATTAATAACATTATTTGAATTTATATATTCAAGTAATATTTCATTGGCAATTGAGCCACCAAAAGAGGAAACAATTAATAAAGTTGCTAACTTAGCAGGTGGTATAGTTTCAATTGTTTATTGGCCAAAAAGAATATTAGCTGTTGCATTAGCATTTATTTTTGATATTATAACAGCAAATATTGCTGAGACTAGTGGAGTAAATTTTGGTAATGAAGGTATATTTTCAATTATTACTCCTTTTGATATATTTTTTAATAAATATAAATTGCTAGATGTAAACTTTTTTGATGTAGATGGTGCTGGAGATAAAACTTTAACATATTCATTTAGAACAGCAGTTTCTGGATGGTATTATGCTATGAGATTAATTGCTTCAGGTATATTATTAGTCATATTAGTATATGTTGGTATAAGAATGGCACTATCTACTGTAGCTGACGAAAAAGCTAAATATAAAAAGATGTTAGTAGATTGGGTGTGTAGTTTAGTTTTAATATTTGTCCTTCAATATATTGCACTATTTATTATATATTCAAATAATGCTATAGTTGAAGCTTTAAGAACAACATTATCAGATTCAACAGTTGAAGATAGTATTGGAGATATGATGGTAGATATTGGTCTTAAAGCTATTGCAGGAGTTGGAATACCAAGTATTGTTGCAGTAATAGTTTTTGTTATAATTGTTTTTCAAACAATAGCTTTTTTAATAGCTTATATTAGCCGTATGATAAAAGTTGGTTTTTTAATTATCATATCTCCTTTAATCTCATTAACATATACAATAGATAAAATGGGAGATGGTAAAGCACAAGCATTAGGAAACTGGTTAAAAGAATTCATTTTTACAATATTAATTCAACCATTTCATTGTATAATGTATTTAGCTTTTGTTAGAACAGCTTTTTCACTAATAGTAGGAGAACAAGACGTAAGTATTTTCCAAGCATTTACTGATATTCCTGCTTTATTTACAGATGGAGATTTTAATCAAATTGTAAATGGTGCATTAGCAATATTATGCTTAAAGTTCATTAAAGATGGCGAAGATATTGTAAGAAAAATATTTGGATTCCAAGATGATAATTCTTCTACATCTTTTGCAGCAGGTATGGCAGTAAGTATGCTTGCTGTAAGCAATGCTAAAAAGATAGGAGCTAGTGCAAGGAAAGGAATAAATTTTGCAAAAAGTAAATCTGGCGCTTTAGGAAAAGCAATAGCTAAAGATTCTAGTCGTTTAGTTGACAATAAAATGGTTAATAGTGATAATCGTTTTAAAAAAGCATTAGGATATTTAGGAAAAGGAGCTGGAAAACTAGGGCAAGCTATTGATAAAACTGGTAAATCAATAAATAATAAATCAAATAGTATTAAAAATACATTTAACAAATCCTTAGTCGGAACGACAATAAGTGGAGTAAAAGGTACGGCAGGAAAATTTAAAGGAACTAAAGCAGGAAAATTTTTATCTAGACATAACTCTGTTGCAAGTACATTAGGATTAATGGGAATAGCAATGGCTTATGGTTCAGGAAATACTGGGGCATTAGAAGCTTATGGATATGGAACAGCCATAGAGGAAGGTGCTGGAGAATTTTTTAATACAAGTAATAAAAATATGGCAGGGAGCCAAATAGAATCTAATATTGCAGAAGATGAAAAAAGACTTAAAGAAATAGAATCGGACTTGCAAGAAGTGAATTCACAATTAGAAGAATCAAGAGAGAATGATAGTGAGAATTATGAAAAAGCAGAAGATATATATATAAATAATAGAGAAAAATATGACAATTATAAAGAGAAAAAGCAAAATTTAAATGATGCTACTGATAAACGTAATAATTTGAAGGTAGAGGTTGATTCAGCTAAAACTCCTAAAGAGCAAGATGAAAAACAAAAAGAATTAGAAGAGGTTGAAAAGGAATTAGAAAAAGCACAAAAAGAATTTGAAGAGGCTGAAAAGAAATTTGATCCAAAACTTGAAGACATAATAGACAATATGGTTAAAAAAGATAGTCTAGAAAATGAAAAAGCAAATTTTTATACTCCTACAGCAATTTTAAGTAGAATTAATGCCAGAAGAGGGGGAACTACTAAAGGAGCATTACAAGCTAAGAAAAATGAGATTATTCAAAAACTTACTCAATTAAAATTGCAAGATAAGGGAGATAATTCACATAATAATGTTTTAACAACAGATGAGATGGATAGTATTGAAAGAACAGCAGATAAATTGATAAATAGTATATCTCATGGAGTATTAACAGGAGAAGGTTTTAGTACTAATGCACAAGAGAAAATGATAAAGAACTCTTTAAAATTAAATAATTATGATAATGATATTATGAAATCTATATATAAATCTACCTCAGATTATGAAACAGAAAAAGCTAAAGAAAATAAAGCAGAAGTTTATAAATTACAAGCCTCTTATGGTGGAGATGGGGAAAAATTAGCAACTTTAGAAGCTGCTATGCTTGCTGATAGATACAGAGCAGAAGGAAAATACAAAGCCTCAGAACATAGTGCATAAAATACATAGACACAAATGAAAAAAATCTAATTCAAACAATACAAGGAGAAAATATTATGAGAGTAAGAAAAAGTAAAAAGCCAATAATTATTGGTATCGTAGCAATAGTGCTAATAATTATTTTAGTAATTACTAATAGAAAAGATGATACAGTAGATTATTCAAATATGACAGATGAAGAAATATCTGTTGCTGTGCAAAATAAAGTTGACCAAATGACTGTAAATAATCTAGCAGGACTTGGTGAAAGAGATAGAATGGAATATTATGTTTCAAGCTTTATTAAAGATATTGAAGAAGGTGATTATGAATCAGCGTATGAAAAACTTTATGAAGAGTTTAGAAAAAATTATTTTCCAACTATAGCAAGTTTTGAAGAATATGCTAAAACAAAATTCCCAAAAATGTTTTCTCTAGAACATACAAACTTTGAAAGAAATGGTGACGTATATGTATTATGGGTAACAATGTCTAATCCACTAGGTGGAAAAGATTCAGGAGTTGAAATGAACTTTGTTGTTCAAGAAAATGATTTAAATGATTTTGTGATGTCATTTTCAGTTATCTAAAGTTTTATATAGAAAGGAATTAATATTATGAATTTTACAGAATTAAGATTAAGGTTTAGACATTGGGTTAGAAAATACAGAAAAGTTATTTTTGTTGTTTTTGTTATATGGGGAGTAATTTTCTTAATTAATTTATATATGAGAAATAGAAAAATTGAACCACAACCAACAACAACTAAAGAACCACATGTAGCTGTTATAGATCAAACTTCATCAACTCCAAAATCTATGCAAACACCTATTGAAGATATGTTAGAAGAATATATTGGTTATTGTAACGAAGGAAATTATCAAAAAGCATTTAATATGCTTTCAGAAGATTGCCAAAGTTATGAATTTGAAAATGATATAGAAAAATTTATGTCACATGTACTTGTAAAAATGCCTACACCAAAGAAATATTCAATTCAAAATTATTCAAATACTACTTATGGTAATAAAAAAATATATATTTATGAAGTAAAATATACTGATGATTTACTTGCAACAGGATTAACAAATACTACTTATGCTTACACTTCAGAAAAATTTACTTTTTATGAAGATGATAATGATCAAATTCAAATGAATGCAGGAGACTACATATACCATTCTGATATAAAAAGTATTTCAGAAAACGAATATTTAAAAATAGATGTTGTTGATAAAGTTGTTAATTACAGTATAGAACAATATGAAGTAAAATTCACAAATAGATCTAATTATACTATAGTAATTGCAGATGGTGTTGAAACAGATGAGGTTGTTTTAACTTTACCTGCTGAAACAAGAAAACGTGCTGAAACGGGAGATATTGTTTTAGCACCACAAGAAGCTATAACTTTAAAATTTACTTTTCCAAAATTTGTTGATGATGGAGATACATCACAAGCTATAGTATTTTCATCAATAAGAGTAATGGAAAAATATTCAGGTACTGAAGACATAGATGAAGCTACAATTCAGTCAGAAATTGATAATGCTATTTCAAAATTTAGTATGGAGGTTAAAGTTTTAGAATAATGGCATATATTGAATTTGAAAATGTTGAAAAAGAATATAAAATGGGTGAAGTTAGTATTAAAGCTTTAAATAATACTAACTTTCAGATAGAAAAAGGTGAATTAGTTGTTATAGTTGGTCCTAGTGGTGCCGGAAAAACTACTTCACTTAATATTCTTGGAGGAATGGATACAGTAACTAATGGTAAAGTTATTGTTGACGGAAAAAGAATTGATCAATTAAAAAATAGAGAATTAATAAAGTATAGAAGAGAAGATATTGGATTTGTATTTCAATTTTATAATTTAGTTCAAAATTTAACTGCTTTAGAAAATGTTGAGCTTGCTACTCAAATTTGTAAAAATTCTTTAAATCCTAAAGAGGTCTTAGAAAAAGTTGGGCTAAAAGATAGAATGAAAAATTTTCCTTCCCAATTATCAGGAGGAGAACAGCAAAGAGTTGCTATTGCAAGAGCTATTGCTAAAAATCCAAAACTTCTTTTATGTGATGAACCTACTGGAGCCTTAGATTATAATACTGGTAAACAAATTCTACAATTATTGCAAGATACTTGTAGAAAAGAAAAAATGACAGTAATTATAATAACTCACAATACAGCACTTGCTCCTATGGCTGACAAGGTAATTTATTTTAAAAATGGTACTGCAGAAAAAATAAAAGTAAATGAAAAACCAGTTTCAATCGAAAATATAGAATGGTAGTAAAAATCCACAAATTATTAATAATTTGTGGATTTTTGTTAACTTTAACCTAAGAAACTATGAAGTATAATCATAGTTTTTTAGGTTAAATCAAATTAATTTTTAAGTATACTTATTATTATCCAAATAATAGTTGTTTATCAAAAAATAATAATTAATTAGTATTTTTTATCTATTATTCGTTATTTATTACTAATAGGTCCATTATCATCATTATTTTCATTATTAGAAGCTTGTTTTTTTAGCTGTTTTGCCTTTTTGCGTGCAGCTTTTTTTGCTTCAACATATTCATAAACTAGTCCTCCCTTTTTAAACCAACCTGCACTGCGTCCCCAAAATATAAAGAATCCAACAAAAACAATAATTCCTACTATAATGTTTATAATTATTTTTATTCCTAATTCACTCATATTTACTTTTAATCTAATTTATTAGATTTTCTCCTTTTTTTCATATTTATAATTTAATTATAATGGTATTTAGAAATTTAATCAATATGTTATGTGAATATTGTAATATAAATGTAATTTTATTTCCATAAAAAACTATTGATAAGAGATTTTAAATAATATACAATATATTTGTATAAAAAGATAATATAATAGCGAATATTAGTAGCTTTTGGAATTTGAATTTTTTAGAAGGGAGGAAGTTATATTTTATGAGTAAATATGAAAGAGATAGTATAAAAAATCCAGAAAGACTTCCTGAACTTTTTAAAGAGATTCAAGATATTAGATATGGTAGAGCTAAGCCTGCTGAAGAACCTAAAAAGGAAGAAATAAAATTTAATAGAATTTATGTTATAGATCATAGATTTAATGCATTAGGAGCAATAATTGGAATTTTATTTTTAATTTTATTTTTTACATCTATTCAAGGAAATTACATTTTTGCAAATTCTGAAGAGGAAAAAATTGCAATAAGTGAATTTGAGGAAAATAATAATTCTATAGACATGATGAATGTAATTTCACAAAATATTAGTGAACTTACCAAGAAAGAAATTATAATAAAGGAAGTAGAAATTCCTTTTGAAACTCAATATGTTGAGAATAATACATTGCCAAAAGACGAAGAAAATATTATTCAAACAGGCGAACTTGGATATATAGAACAAACTGTAATTAGAACATTTGAAAATGATGAATTAACTAATGAAGAAGTTATCAATGAATATACAAAAACAGAGCCTATAGAAGAAATTATTGAAGTTGGAACTTCAGAATATTTAAGAGATAAACAAGTACATATTGGTGATACAATGTTTACTACTCAAGAAATATACATGTATGAAAATCCTTCAGAAGAAGAAAATACTATATGTTTAATATATGAAAATATAGATGTAAAATTAGAAACAGAAGAAGATGGCTGGAGTAAAATTTTAGTAGATGGCTTAGAAGGTTATGTAAGAAATGAATTTTTAACATCAGAAGCAGAAACTCCAGGAATTACAGAAAAATCAAGAATTAAAAGAATACAAGTTGGGGTAAATCCTCAAATGCCTCTAAATAAAACAAGTGGTTTAACAAAAGAGGATTTTGTAAGAATATTTGCTGATAATCCAAGTGATAGAAATAAAGTATTTGCGGAAAATGCAGAAGTCTTTTATGAGGTTGAACAAAAATATAATATTAATGGAGTATTTTTAGCTTCAATAGCAATTCATGAAAGTAATTGGGGAACTTCTAATATAGCAACTCAAAAACATAATTTGTTTGGTTATGGCTCTTATGATTCTTCTGCATTTACATCATCATATACTTTTGAAAGCTATGCTTATGGCATTGATTTAGTAGGACAGGTTTTAAGCAAATATTATTTAAATGAAGCTGGTACACCAATAGCAGAAAATGAAGAAGCTGTTGGAACTTATTATAATGGACCAACTGCTGAAGGTGTAAATGTAAGATATGCAAGTGATCAAAATTGGTCAAGTAGAGTATATGGAATAATGCAGACTCTATATGAAAAATTATAAATATTTCAAAAAGGAATGTGAAAATATTGAAAAAGCAACAAATTATAAAAATTTTAATAATATTATTAGAAATAATTTTATTAGTTATTGCAATTTTTGCTTATAAATTCATTTATACAAAAGAAATTAATAAAGTAAAATATGCAGAGGAATCTCAAAAATTTGTAGATGAAAATAAAGAACCTATTTTTAAAATTGATAAAATAATCTTATATAATAGTGCAAATGGTATTGATAATAGTGATGGAAAACTTCAAAGCATAGATATAAGTCAATTTACAGATATAGTAATTTATCTAAACAATACTAATAAAATTAAAGAGATAACTGCAGAAAATACAATTAATCAAATGTATATAGATAATATAAAAATAACTTCAAAATCAGAAAATGGAGAAAAAATACTTAATTATAAAAATCCATATAACTCTGGAAAATATCAAGATTTAAAAAATTATGAAAATAACGGGATTTATTTTAAAATTTTAAATTCTAATGAGAAAAATAATTCAGCAAATTATGATGAGCCAGTTTTTTATACAGATTGTTCTAATCCTATTTCATTAGGATTTATAAATAAAAATATTCTTACTAATTGTGAAGTAACTGATACAGGTTCTATTTCTTTTGATGGTTCTATTTTAAAAGCTGCAAATATAGATGTAAAGGATTTAAAAACTACTTTAGATTTTACTATTCATTTAAAAAATAATTTTAATGAAGAATTTACAGCAAATGTTTCTTTAGATATAGATTTAGAAAAAGAAAATGAAGCTATATATACAGGATACATGATGCAAATTTTTGATAGTGAAGAGATAAAATTTTTAAAAGTATCTAAATAATATTGTTTTCTATTGATTTTTTATTTATTTTAAGAAACTTGTGATTATTATAATATAGTAATTACAAGTTTTTTTAAGTTTCCTATTATATAATTAGAAATACAATTTTATTTCTTGATTTTTTCTTAAAATTATATTATCATATCAATAGAAATTAAAAGTAAAATTTATATATGTGCTCATAGCTCAGCAGGATAGAGCAGTCGCCTCCTAAGCGACCGATGGGGGTTCGAGTCCCTCTGGGCACACCAACTAGAGTGCATTTAGATAGGACTCGAAAAGGAGAATTAAAAATTAGTCCGGTGGATTAATTTCCGACGCGGCTCGGTGAGTCCCTCTTTAGCACATAAATTAAAAGGAGAAAAGCTTGGAAGAAAAATTTATGAAAGAGGCACTGAAGGAGGCTAAAAAAGCTTTAGATAAAGAAGAGGTTCCAGTAGGTGCAGTAATTGTAAAAGACGGAAAAATAATTTCAAGAGCTCATAATACTAAGGAATATAAGAAAGATGCAACTTGTCATGCAGAAATTTTAGCAATAAAAAAAGCTTGTAAAAAATTGGATTCTTGGAGATTATTAGACTGCGAAATGTATGTAACATTAGAGCCTTGTTCAATGTGTGCTGGAGCTTTAATTCAATCTAGAATAAAAAAATTATATATAGGAACAGATGATAATAAGACAGGAGCTTGTGGTTCTGTTTTAAATCTTTTAGAAGATTATAAATTTAATCATAAAATTGAAGTAAAGAAATATATATTAAAAGAAGAATGTGAAAAAATATTAAAAGAGTTTTTCAAATATTTAAGGGAGAGAAATAAGGGTGAGAAAAAATCTATTTAAGAGATGTTTGTTTTTAGCAATTATTGCAATTTTGCTTATGGTTGTTATATCAATTATAATTAAATATGATGTTGAAGGAGAAAAAGAGTTACCTTTTTCAATTAGTAAAATTCTTTTAGTTAGTACTATAAACGGAAAGGTAAATGATGATCCAAATAATATTTGGAATATAAATGTTGAGCAAGTTAATGATGTATATATGTATATTGACAAAACTATGGATACAGAAGAAACGATAAAAGAAATAAAATTTGAAAATTTTGTAGTTAATAAAGCTCCACAAAAAGGGCAAATAAGTCTTTTAAGACCAACTGGAGAACTTAACAAGTTATATGATTATAGTGAGCAAGATTATTTAAAAGATAGTCTTACTTATATAGGTGCTAGCATTGATGATTTAAAATCTTTAGAAATAGCAAATACTGGAGGAATGCTTGGATTTAGATTTGCTTTAAAAGATTTAGGAAATTTTATTTCAAATGAAAATCAAGAAGTTACTTATGATGGAAAGCTACTTTCAAATTTAGGTATAAAAATCGAAGAAATCAAATTCAATTTAAGTTTTGATATATTAATTACTACAAGTGATAATATAACATACAAGGGTACTTTAAATTTAGACATGCCTTTAGATTCTGTAATAGAAGAAGGTTCGTCTAGTAAAGAAATTACAGATTTTTCTTCGGTTGTATTTAAAAGAATTTAATTTATAATATTGGTTTTACAAATTTTAATATTAAATTATATTAAAAATAAGAAAGAAATATAAAATTTTTATATAAACTTAAATATTTTATTATTAAAATATAAAATATTTAAAAAGTATTGCCAAATAAGAAAATCCATTATATAATTATTTAGAATTTTAGTGGCTTTTCTTAAGGAAGGTATGCTTCAATAAAAAGCTATGAATCTCGTCAGGTTCGGAAGAAAGCAGCGATAAGTAGTGTATTTATGTGAGCTCTGCATACCTTCCTTAAGGAAAGCTATTTTTATGAAATATAAGGAGGTAAAAATGTCATATACTGCTCTTTATAGAAACTTTAGACCACTTAGGTTTTCAGATATGGTTGGTCAAGATCATATAACTAAAACATTAAAAAACCAAGTTATGTCTGGGAGAGTAGGTCATGCATATTTATTTAATGGTGGTAGAGGAACAGGAAAAACAACTTCAGCAAAAATACTTGCAAGAGTTGTAAACTGTTTAAATCCACAAGATGGAGAACCATGTAATGAGTGTGAAATTTGTAAGGAAATTTTAGAAGGCTCACTTACAGATGTTGTTGAGATGGATGCTGCTTCAAATAATAGTGTAGAAGATATTAGAAGTATTAGAGATGAAGTTAATTTTTTACCTACAAAGGCAAAATATAGAGTATATATTATAGATGAGGTACACATGCTTTCAACAGGTGCTTTTAATGCACTACTTAAAACTTTGGAAGAACCGCCAGAGCATGTTAAATTTATTTTAGCTACTACTGAACCTCAAAAAATACCAACGACAATACTTTCAAGATGTCAAAGATTTGATTTCAAAAAAATTCCTGAACAAGATATTATAAAAAGATTAAAAATAATTTGTTCAGAGTCAAACATAAAAATAGATGAAGAAGCTTTAAAAATTATAGCAGTTCTTTCAGAAGGACACATGAGAGATGCTATTAGTATACTAGAAAGATGTAGTCAAGAAAATTTGGAAAATATTACAGTAGATATTGTAAAAGAACTAGTTGGACTTCCAAGTTTAGAATACATTAATAAAATTTCTAGAGCTATTTTAGAATATGATACAATAAAAGCACTTCAAGTAATAGATGAAGTAATTGAAGATGGAAAAGATTTGTATAATTTCTTGTGGGAAGTTATAAAATATTTTAAAGATATTTTGATATATAAAACCACTAATAATTTAAATTTATATTCTGAAAATGAAATTAAAGAAATAAAGAACTTATGTGATATTACTGAAGAAGATAGATTATTAGAAATAATCTATCAATTATCAGATTTAGAAAATGATTTAAAATGGTCATCTCAAAAAACTATAATGTTTCAAACAGGAATTATAAAAGTTTGTAGAAAAGAAAGTGTTTCTAATTTTTCAGGAGGAAGTTCTATAGAAAAAAGATTAGAAGCTTTAGAAAATAAATTAGCTAACTTAAAATTTGGGCAAGATACAACAATAGGAATGCAAGAGATAGCAAATGCTCCGAAAACTGCAGTAAAAAAGGATGTTTCTGTAGAAAAAAAAGAAGAAAAACCAGTTGCTAATAAATCTAAAGTAAATGAAATCTGGAAAAAAGTTATAGATGATTTAAAAAGAAATGGAAAAATTAGATTATATACTGCTTTAATAAATACAAGAGTAAATGAATTAAATGACTTAGTTTGGGAAGTAGAATTTCCAAATGGATTAACTTCATTTAATCAGAAAATTTTGGAAAATTTAGATAATCAAAATGAATTAGTAAGAGAAGTTTTAAAAATTGCAGGTAGAGAAATTCATTTGAAATATAAAGATGGAAAAAACATGGAAAAAACACAAGAAAAATCAAAATCTGCAATAAGTGATTTAGGAATAGATATAAATATTATAGAATAATTTATAAATATAAATAAATATAAGGAGGATTTTAAAATGGGTAAAAGAGGAGGATTTCCAGGAGGAATGGGAGGCTTCGGAGGAATGAATATAAATCAACTTATGAAAGAAGCTAAAAAAATGCAAGCTGATATGGAGAAGTCACAAGAAGAATTAGGATCTAGAGAATTTGATGCAACAGCAGGTGGTGGAGCAGTATATGTAAAAGTAACAGGAAATAAAGTTGTTAAAGAAATAAAATTAACTAAAGAAGTAGTTGATCCAGATGATGTAGAAATGTTACAAGATTTAATTTTAACAGCTACAAATGAAGCTTTAAGAAAAGTTGATGAAGCACAAGCTGCTTCACTTGGAAAATATAATATACCAGGTTTAATGTAGGATATTTTAAAATAATTTATCTATTATTAATCAATAATGGATATAGGGGCGAGGAGAAAACATGTCATACTATTCACCTTCAATAGAAAAATTAATTGAGAGTTTTGAAAAGCTACCTAGCATAGGACATAAAACAGCACAAAGATTAGCTTTTTATATGCTAGATTTGAATAATGAAGAAGTGGAAGAATTTACAAATTCTATTTTAAATGCTAAAAAAAATTTGCATTTTTGTTCAAAATGTTTTAATATATCTGATACAGATCCATGTAATATTTGTTCAAATCCTAAAAGAGATGAGAGTGTAATTTGTGTGGTGGAAGATGTTAGAGATGTAATTGCAATGGAAAGAACACATGAATTTAATGGTGTATATCATGTTTTGCATGGTTCAATATCTCCGATGAATGGGATAGGTCCAGATGATATAAAAATAAAAGAATTATTAACAAGAGTAATGGATGGAAATGTTAAAGAAATTATATTAGCTACAAATCCTAGAGTTGAAGGAGAAGCAACATCTATGTATATTTCAAAATTGGTTAAACCATTAGGTATTAAAACTACTAGAATTGCTAGAGGAATACCAGTAGGAGGAGATTTAGAATATACAGATGAAATAACACTTACTAAAGCATTGGAAGGACGAAGTGAAATATAAGTATCAAATTTATATAGTTAAGAATAAGATATTATAATCGCTTATGCGTAGCTTAATTTTAAGGAGAGTTATTATGCAGAAAAATAAAAAAATAGTAATTTTAGGTGGAGGAACAGGAACATCTTTTGTTCTTAAAGGATTAAAATATTTCCCAGTAGATATAACAGCTGTTATTACTGTTTCTGATGATGGAAGCAGTACTGGAAGACTTAGAAAAGAATTTTCTACACCTGCTGTAGGAGATATTAGAAAAGTTTTAAGTAATTTATCTACTTTACCTGATGAAGTAAGAGATGTTATGGAATACAGATTATCTACATATAGTGAATTAAATGGTCATGCACTTGGAAATTTAATTTTAACTTCTTTAATTAGAGAAACAGGTAGTTTAAAAACAAGTATTGAATATTTAAGTAAAATATTAGATGTAAAACACAAGGTATTACCACTTTCAGAAGAATATTTAACATTAATGGGAGAAACTACTGATGGACAGATAATAGAAGGTGAAGAAGAAATAACAAAAGCAAATAAAAAATATAAAAAGTTTTTCTATAAAGAAGATCCACATGTTTTACCAGAAGTGTTAGATGCTATAGATAATGCTGATTTAATAATTTTAAGTATGGGAAGTCTTTATACAAGTGTAATGCCACATATAATTTGCAAAGATGTTGTAAAAGCAATAGAAAAGGCTAAGGCAAAAGTTATGTATATATGTAATGCTATGACTCAACCAGGTGAAACAGATGGATTTGGAGTAAGTGACCATGTTAAAGTATTAGAACAATATTTAGGAAAAGATGCTATAGATGTTGTTATTGCTAGTAATACAGTTATACCTAAAGATATGCTAAAAAAATATGAGACAGAAGAACAGAAAGAACAAGTTCCTATTGATTATGAAAATATAAGAAAAGGAAAATTTGAACTTATAGAAGAAGATTTATTAACAACTGTTGATGGAACTTTAAAGCACAATAGTTTGAAATTAAGTTCAGTAATTTTCTCATATTTGATGAGGTAGATTTCTAGTAAAATAAAAAAACTCAAATTGTATACTACTACAATTTGAGTTTTTTTTATTTAGTAGGAAATTGTTCTGCACTCCCTATTAAATAAAGGCTTATGCCCAATATTGCACACAAGTTTTTTCAAAAAACTTGGCGCTACGAACAAAGACGTGGACATTTTCATAAAATTTAATTTTTTGCAATTATCATAATTTCCACTTTTGTTCTATGTTTTAATTAGTTTTTTTAGAATTATTTTTAATTTTTTCAATTTTTTTATCTATTTTTTTTAATTTAAAATTAGCAAACAAACTATTTTTTTCAATAATTTTATCTTTCTCATCTAAAAGCTGTGTAACCTCTTTAGAATCTTCTTCTGAAAGTCCATATAATATTTTTGCTCTGGAAATATTTTTTTTTACTAATTCTTGATAATCAGATTTATCACCATATAATCCCATATAAAACCTCTTTAAAATAATATATTCAAAGTATATTATATTTTAAAAGCAAAGTCAAATGCGTAAATATGAATATTTAAAAATAACAAATAGTTGAATTTTATTATAAATTTACTATAAAAATCTATTTTTCTAACAATTATTTAAATAGTCCATTATTCCGAATATAAATACTCCAAGCTATTTCATCTTGATATGAATCTGTCTGAAGTAATTTATTTTCTTCTGCATTAGATAAAAAACCACATTCAATTAATACAAGTGGAATTTCAACATGTTTTGTTAAATAAATATTTGAGATAGATTTTATGGTTCTTGTATTTTCTTTTTTTATAAAATAATTAAGACTTGTTTGTATATTTTCAGCAACTTTTTTACTTTCTTCATCTGAGTTTTTATAAAAAGACTGCCATCCAGAGTATTGTGTTTGCTCTAATTTATTCATGTGAATGGATACAAATAGTTCTGCATCAGAGTTATTTGCAATATTTACTCGATTTTTCATGTCAGAAATTTTTTTATTTCTGATGGTATCACTATCTGCATCATATATTCCATTTTCATCTGAACGAGTTAATAGTACAGTACAATTAGCTGCTTCTAATAAATTTTGAAGTTTTAAAACAATATCAAGATTTATTTCTGATTCTAAAGCTCCGTCAGCTCCAACAGCTCCGTCCGATCAGGTTTCCCATGACCAGCATCTAAAATAATTGTATGACCAGATACTGGAGTAGAAGAAACTAATTTAAAATTATCTTTATTTTGAAAGTTTAAACTGTAAAAGAAAATTGAAAAAACTACTAGTATATTTATAAAAATCAGTCTTTTTTTATTTAAAATAATCATAATACTACCTCAAAAAGTATTGTTTTTATAATTTTATTCATTAAAACAAATTTTATAACTCAAAATAAATATATGAGTTTTAAATAAAACTAAAAATTTTTAATTAATAAACATTATAAATTAAAACTAAAAATTAAAAGTTTTTCAAAATATAATTTAATAGGATAGATATAATTTTGTGCACAAAACTATCTATCGAATAAATGTATAATTCGTAAAAATGTGGCAAAAATAAGATAAAAATGCACAAGGGGAATTTTATGAAAAAGTACAAAAAATTAAATATTAGAGGAACACTTTTAGATAGAAATCAGCTATCTAAACATATAGAAAAAACTGCTTCTGAACACAGTATAAAAAGTTTTTCAAATAAGGAAACTTATCCAATACCTAAATTAATGGAAGATTATAAATTTATCCTTGAAACTTATAATTTACTAAGTAAACATTTGAAATTAGGAATAAAAATTCATGCTGCTGGAGAATGGATATTAGATAATTTTTATATTATAGAGGAAGCTGTAAAAATAATTCAAAAAGAGCTTTCATTAAAAAAATATAAAAATATGATAGGTCTTTCAAATGAAAGATATTTTGGATTTGCTAGAAGTTATGTTCTTGCAGAAGAAATTGTTGCTTTTTCAGATTGTAAAATAGATAGGGAATTAATTGATATTGCTCTTAATTCATATCAAAAGAAGAAACTTTTGAGTATGGAAGAGCTTTGCAATATTGGAGTATTTCTTAAAATTTCACTTATTTCTAATATTAGAGAATTATGTGAGAAAATATATTCTTCCCAAATTCAAAAGTATAAAGCTGAAAGTATTATTGAAAGGGTAATTGAGAACCATAATTATCCGAATTTAAAGTTTATAAATCCAGATAAATATATAAGGATTTCCGAAGAAAAGTTTAAATATCCTTTTATAGAATATATGTCATATAAATTAAAAAAGTATGGAAAACAAGCTGTAGTTTATCAAGAAGTTCTAGAAAAAGAAGTTCAAAAGTTAGGTCTTACAATTTCTGAAGTTATACAAAAAGAGCATTTTCATATTGCTAATATAAAAATTACTATGGGAAATTGTATAACAAGTATTAAAGAAATAAATAGAATAGATTTTTCAGAATTATTTAGTTATATGAATGCTTCTGAAGAAATTTTAAAACTTGATCCTTCTGGTGTTTATGAAAACATGGAAGAGGAAAGTAAAAGTTATTATAGATCTATAATCGAGAAAATGTCTAAAAAAAGTAAAATATCAGAAATTTATATTGCAGAAAAAATTATAGAGCTTTGTAAAAAATATGAAAACTCAGAAAAACCAGAGGATTTAAAAAAATCACATGTTGGATATTATTTAATTAAAGATGGAATAAAAGAGCTGAATAAAGTATTGGAATTAAAATCGCATAAGAAATTAAATTATACACAAAAATCAAAACTTTATATTGCTTTGAATACAATTATACCATTATATTTTTGTTTATTACTTTATATTTCTACATGGATTTTTACGAAAGATATTTGGAGTTCTTTAGTTATAAGTGTTTTATCATATATTCCAATATCAGAGATATATTTAAGAATACAAAATTACTTAATGGGAAAATTGAAATCTCCAATTATAATTCCTAAAATGAATTATGAAAAAGGTATTCCAGAAGATAAGGCAACATTTGTTGTTATACCAACTATTTTGAAATCAAAAGAAAAAGTAAAAGAAATGATGGAAAAATTAGAAGTATATTATCTTGCAAATAAATCTGAGAATTTGTATTTTGCCTTATTAGGAGATTGTTCTGAAGAGGAAACTAAGGTTAAAACTTTTGATGAAGAAGTTATTGAAGCAGGAATTGAATTATGCAGAAAATTGAATGAAAAATATAAAACTGAAAAATTTAGTAAATTTCATTTTTTATATAGAGAAAGATTATGGAATGAGTGTGAAAGCTCTTATATAGGTTGGGAAAGGAAAAGGGGACTTTTATATACATTTAATAGATATATAAAAAACAAACAAGAAAATAACTTTTTGCAAAATACAATAGAGCAAGAAAAAGACAAATTACCTAATATAAGATATATAATTACATTAGATAGTGATACTAATTTAAATTTAGAAACAGCATCCAAATTAGTTGGTGCAATGGGACATATCTTGAATAAACCAATTATTCAAAACTATAAGGTAATAGATGGATATGGAATTATGCAACCAAGAATTGGAATGGATTTATCTCTTTCACAAAAAACTCTTTTTGTAGAACTATTTAGTATGAAAGGTGGAGTTGATTGCTATACAAATGCAATTTCAGATATATATCAAGACTATTTTGATGAAGGAATTTTTACTGGAAAAGGTATTTATGATGTAGATGTATATAACGAGATTTTACAAAATGAATTTCCAGAAAATACAGTTTTAAGTCATGATTTACTTGAAGGAAATTTTTTAAGATGTGGACTACTTACAGATGTAATGTTGCTTGATGGATATCCTTTAAGATATATTCCATATATTTTGAGAAATCATAGATGGATAAGAGGAGATTGGCAAATAATTAGATGGCTAAAAAATAGTAGGTTAAATGAGATTTCAAAATTTAAAATCTATGATAATTTAAGAAGAAGTCTACTACCAATCTTTTCTTTTATATTGATACTATTAACAGGCTTTAATATTTTTAAAAATAATTATTTAAAGGTTTTATTTTATTTGATTTCTTTTATAAGCATAGTAATACCGTTTTTATTAGATATTATAAATTACATCATTTTTAAAGAGAGTAATATTACAGGAGCTGTTTATGCTTATAAGAAATTTTCTAAAGAATTAAATAGCATAAAAATAAGTTTTTGTCGAGTTTTGCTTCAAATAAGTTTTTTACCTTATGAAATGATGAAAAATCTTGATAGCATTGTTAAAAGCTTATATAGGATGAAAAAAAAGGTAAAACTACTTGAATGGGTAACAGCAGAAGATGGTGAAAAAAATTCTAAAAGTGACTTACAATCTTATATAAAAGAAATGTATATAAATTTTATTTTTGGAGTTTTATTTTTGTTTTTACCTGGTGTAATTACTAAAATAATTGGTTTTTTATGGATTATTGGACCTATTATTGCTTGGTATATAAGTTTAGATTCTGGTAAAGAAATAGAAATTTTAGATAAAGATAAAAGATATTTAAATGAAATAGGTAAAAGAACATGGTCTTTTTTTGAAGATTATATTAATGAGGAAAATCATTATTTAATGCCAGATAATTTCCAAGAGGACAGAAAAAATAAAATAGTACGAAGAACATCATCTACAAATATTGGTTTAGAGTTACTTGCAATAATTTCTGCTTATGATTTAGGATATATAAATTTTAAAAAGACAACAGAATATTTAAGTAAAGTTTTAAGTACAGTTGTAGGACTTAGTAAATGGAATGGTCATTTATATAATTGGTATAATACAGAAACTTTACTTCCATTGATTCCAAGATATATTTCAACAGTAGATAGTGGCAATTTTATTGGATATTTATATATTGTAAAAACATTTCTTTATGAAAACAGAAATAGAAGTGACTTAGAAAACTTGATAAATATTGTTGATGAACTAATTAATAATACAGATTTTTCTAAATTATATAGTGAGAAAAATAAGTTATTTTCTATTGGATATAACTTAGAAGAAAATAAATTATCAGATTCATATTATGATTTTATAGCTTCTGAAGCAAGACAAGCGAGTCTTGTTGCTATTGCAAAAGGAGATGTTTCTGTAAAACATTGGAACAATTTAAGTAGAACACTTACCAGTTTGAATGGTTATAAAGGTTTGGTTTCTTGGACAGGAACGGCTTTTGAATATTTAATGCCAAATATTAATTTTAAAAGGTATAAAGGTAGTTTAATTGATGAAGCAAGCAAGTTTGCAATTATGAGTCAAATTGAATATTGTAAAAAATTAGGTGTTCCTTGGGGAATATCAGAAGCAGCATTTAATCTTAAAGATTTAAATAGTAATTATCAATACAAGGCATTTGGTATTCCTTGGCTTGGATTAAAAAGAGGATTAGAAGAAGATACAGTTGTTTCACCTTATAGTACTTTTTTATCT
Source organism: uncultured Eubacteriales bacterium (assembly GCA_902492015.1). Taxonomy (GTDB): domain Bacteria; phylum Bacillota; class Clostridia; order TANB77; family CAG-508; genus Scatovivens. The sequence continues at coordinate 51,419 of CABUJR010000003.1, forward strand.
TTAGAAGATGAACTAGAAAATGGAATAAAAAATTTAAAAGATTTAGAAAATGATGGTGGACTTGGAAAATATGGATTTTATGAATCTATAGATTATACTCCTTCAAGAGTAAAAAATAGAAAAGCTGTTGTAAAAACTTATATGGCTCATCATCAAGGTTTAATTTTACTTTCTATTAATAATGTGTTAAATAAAAATATCCTAAGAACAAGATTTAATAAAAATCCTGAGATTGAAGCAGTAGATATATTACTTCAAGAGAGAATGCCAATTCAAATGATAATTACAAAAGAGAAGAAAGAAAAAATTACTAAAAATAAAAATGTAACAACAAGTGCTTATGTAGAAAGAGTAATTGAAAGTCCAAATAAAAAATATAGAAATATTAATGTAGTTTCAAATGAAAAATATAAAATAAAAATTGATGATTTTGGTGATAGTAGTAGCGAATTTGAAGATGTAATGGTAAATAATTATAAAGAAACTTCTGAACTAAAGCAAAGAATTAATATGTATATAAGAAATGTAAAAACAAAGAAAATAATAGATACAAAAGAAAATGTGAAAGTAGTTTTTGCGCCAGATAAATCAAGATTTCTAAAACAAGAAAATAATTTGAAAATTGAAGAAATAATAAGTTTAGACCCTAATAAGCCAATAGAAATAAGAAGATTAGAAATTGAAAATATAGGAAATTCAGATGAAGTTCTAGAAATAATAACTGATTTTGAACCATCACTTTCAAAAAAATTAGATGAGTATTCTCATCCTGCTTTTAATAAATTATTTATGAAAATGGATGAAATAAATGAAAATATAATTTTTGAAAAGAAAGACAGAAATTTAATAAATAATAAATATTTAGCTACAACTTTATACACAGAAAATGAACAACTTGTGGATTTCGAATACGAAATCGATAAAGAAAAATATTTAGGAAGAGAAAATTTAGGAATTTCTAATATGATAAAATTTCAAAAGTCATTTTCAAAAGAAACGGTTCAAGTAACAGATCCTATTATTGCAATGAAAAGAACAATAAAAATAAGAGCAAGAGAAATTGCGAGTATAAATCTTTTAATTTCTGTTTCTAATGATAAAACAGAAGCAATAGAAAATTTGGAAAATGTAAAGAGTGAAGAAGAAATAATAAGAATATTAAATATTGCGAGGGCAAGAAGTGAAGAAGAAAGTAAATATTTACAAGTTGATGGAAATAAAATAGATTTATATGTAAGATTTTTAAAATATATATTAAGATTAAATCAATTTAAAAATAATAAAAAAATAGAACATGCGCAAATAGATAGTTTATGGAAATATGGAATTTCTGGAGATAGTCCTATTTTACTTGTGAAAATAAAAAATATTGAAGATATATATGTTATAGAAGAAATAATAAATGCTTTTGAATATTTTAGAGCCAAAAATATATTTATGGATTTAGTAATATTAAATCAGGAGATTGATGTATATGAAAGATTTGTAAAAGAAAATATAAATGAGGTAATATATAATAAACAACTTGCATACTTGAAAGATACAAGAAATGGAATTTTTATTTTAAATAAAGATGAGATTTTAAAAGAAGATTTAGATGTAATAGAATTCAAGGCGAGAATTGTTATAAATGCTTCAAATGGTGGAATAGAAACTCATGTAAAAGAATTAGAAGAAAATGAATTAAAGGAAGAAAATATAAAAAGAGAAAAAAATACAAATTTGAATCTGGAATTATATCCATTAAAAAAAGAAAAACTATTATATGATAATTCTTATGGCGGTTTTAAAAAAGATGGCAATGAGTATTTTATTTATAAAAATTATGAAAATAAATTACCATCAGTTTGGTGTAATGTGCTTGCAAATAATTTTTTTGGAACTATAGTAACAGATAATTTAGGAGGATATACTTGGAGCAAAAATAGTAGGCTAAATAGATTAACAGCATGGAATAATGATAGAGTTATTGATTTTCCTTCAGAAATTTTTTATTTGAAAGATGAGAATAATAAATTAATTTGGACATTAAATTCTGGTGTTATTCCAAATAAGAATTATTATTATGTAACTCATGGTTTTGGATATACAAAACTAAAAAATTTAAATGATAACTTAAACCAGGAATTAGATGTATTTATACCAAATGAAGAAAGTGCAAAAATATATAAAATAAGATTGAAAAATCTAATAAATGAAGAAAGAAAAATAAAATTAGTTTTATATGTAAAAACTGTACTTGGAGAAGATGAGTTCTTCAGTAATGGAAATTTATTTGTGGAAAGAAAAGAAGATTTTCTAATAGTAAAAAATGTATTTAAAGAAGAAAATTTTAAAAATAAAATAATGTATATTACAAGTAATTTAAAAATAAATACTTTTACAGGAGAAAAAGAAAATTTCTTTGGAAATGGAGATGTTTTAGATCCTGATAGCTTATATAAACCTTTAAATAATTCTAGTGGAATTGGAAAAGACTCTTGTGTAGGAATTGAATTTAATATAAGACTAGACAAATTTGAGGATAAAATTTTTAATATAATAATTGGTGAGGCAAATGATATTGAAGAAATAAAAACTATTAAAGAAAAATATGAAGATAATATTAAGATAGATGAAGAATATGATAATACTAAAAATAAATGGAATGATATTTTAAATACAATTACAATAAAAACACCTAGTGAAAGCTTGAATATAATGATGAATGGTTGGCTAGTATATCAAACTTTAAGTAGTAGATTATTAGGAAAAACAGGGTATTATCAATCAGGTGGAGCTTTTGGATTTAGAGATCAACTTCAAGATACAATAGGAATTAGATATATAAACTCAAAATATTTAAAAGAACAAATTATAAATTGTGCAAGACACCAATTTATTGAAGGAGATGTTTTGCACTGGTGGCATAATGAGACCAAAAGAGGTATAAGAACAAGATTTTCAGATGATTTATTATGGCTTGTTTATGGATTAGTAGAGTATGTTAAGATTGAAGGAGATTATAGTATTTTAGATGAAGAAATTGAATATTTGAATGGTGAGAAATTAAAAGAAGGTGAAGATGAAAGGTATAATTTATTTCATGGTGGAAACCAAAAAGAAAGCTTATTTAATCATTGTATAAGAGCAATAGAACATGTAATATCAAAAGGAATAGATCCATTTCCTAAAATTGGTTCAGGTGATTGGAATGATGGATTTAACAAAATTGGTCCAAAAGGAAAAGGAGAGAGCATTTGGCTTGGATTTTTCTTATATGATATTTTAAATAAATTTGTAAAATTATGTGAGCATAAAAAAAGAGAAGACTTAGTAAAAAGATATACTGAATATAAGGAAAAATTAAAAAGAAATCTAAATACTAAAGGTTGGGATGGTAGATGGTTTAAAAGAGCTATAACAGATGATGGTGTAGAAATTGGAAGTATAAATTCAGAAGAATGCAGAATTGATAGCATTTCTCAAAGTTGGGCTATAATGTCTGATGCAGGAGATAATGATAAAAAATTTATTGCCATTCAAGAAGCTGAAAATTATTTAATAGATAAAGAAAATAAAATAATAAAATTATTTGATCCTCCTTTTGAAAAGTCAAGTATAAATCCAGGATATATTAAATCATATCCACCTGGAATCAGAGAAAATGGAGGACAATATACTCATAGTGCATGTTGGTTTTTAATTGCAGAGGCGATACTTGGTTTTGGAGATAAAGCTTTGGAAATTGCAGAAATGATAAACCCTATCGAACATTCTAAAAATAAAGAAGAAGCTAAAAAATTTAAGATTGAACCTTATGTGTTAGAAGCAGATTTATATACTAATAAAGATTTGACAGGAAGAGGAGGATGGAACTGGTATACAGGTTCTAGTAGTTGGTATTATAAAGCAATTTTAGAATATGTTTTAGGGTTAAAAATAGAAGAAGGTTATTTAAAAATAAATCCGTGTATTTCTAAAGAATGGAAAGAATATGAGATACAATATAAATATAAAACAAGTTTATATAAAATAAAAGTAAAAAATAATAATGGAAAAAATACGGGAGTTGAAAAGTTTGTATTAAATGGAGAAGAAATAAAAGAAAAAAGAGTACTACTTCAAGATAATTGTAAAATTTACAATATTGAAATTTTTATGTAATTTAAAAAACTTCTTGTAATAATTTTGAAAAAAACTTGTATTAAATTGTTAAATATGATATAAAGAATAAGAGCTTATAATAATTTCTTTTAGAAAGGCGGTAGTTTTGTGGAAGAAATAGTTGAAAAAGATAAAAAAACTATATTAGTAGTTGATGATGAAAAAAGTATAATGGAGTTATTAGTATTTAACTTACAAAAGGAAGGATATAATACTTTAGAAGCTTATGATGGAGTTACTGCTGTAGAAATGGCTATGAATGAAAAGCCAGATCTAATTTTGTTAGATGTAATGATACCAAAATTAGATGGAATATCTGTATGTAAGAAAATAAGATATGCTTTGAATATCTCAAACATTCCAATTTTAATGATTTCTGCAAAAGATACAGAATCTGATAAAATAGTTGGATTAGAAATGGGTGCAGATGATTATATTACAAAGCCATTTCAAATAAGAGAAGTTATGGCTAGAATTAAAGCTAACCTAAGAAAAGCAGAATTAAATTCTAATATGGATAGTATGAATTCACAAAAAAATGAAGATAAAGATGATATAATAAAAGTTGGCGATTTAACTTTAGATTTAAAGAAAATAGAAGCTAGAGTAAAAGGTGAAGTTATTAATTTAACTAAAAAGGAATTTGATGTTTTAAAATATCTAGCAAGTCAACCAGGACAAGTTGTAACAAGAGAAATGTTATTAAGAGAAGTTTGGGAATATGAAGAATATGTTGGTGCAATAAGAACAATAGATGTTACAATGAATAGAATTAGAGATAAAATTGAAAAAGATAAGGCTAATCCTAAAATCCTTATAACTAAAAGAGGAGTAGGATATTATGTAACAGATAAAAATTAGAGATTAACTAGATACTTAAAATTTAAGTATCTAGTTTTTTGTATTATAATAGTAAAAGTATTTTATGTTTGCTGTAAAAAGAAAGTAATAGAAAATTTATATAATTAATTAAGGAGGAAAAAATGGAGTATGTAGATGTTTATAATAGATTAGGAGAAAAGACAGGAGAAGTAGTTCCCAAAATTAAAGCTCATCAACTTGGTTTATATCATAAAGCAGTTCATGTTTGGATTGTAAATAAAAATGGAGAACTTTTAGTTCAAAGAAGAAATTATAATAAAAAAGTATTTCCAAATATGTTAGATATATCTTTTGCAGGACATATAAGTAGTGGAGAAACAAGTATAGAGGCATTGTATAGAGAAGCAAAAGAAGAACTAGGAATAGATATAAATTTAGATTACTTGAGTTATTTATTTTCCTATAGAAAAGAATTCGTAATAGTTCCAGGAGAATATTTTGAAAATGAAATAAATGATGTGTATTTATATGAAAAAGATATAAAAATTGAAGACTGTAAGTTTGAGGATAATGAGGTTTCAGAAGTAAAATATATAGATTTTAGAAAATTAGAAAAGATGTGGAAAGAAAAAAATCCAGAATTAATAGACCATGAAGTACACTTAGCAGGCTTGTTTTATATTTTACATGAAAAATTTGATAGTAAAAATTAAATTAATATAAAAATATTTTATATTAAAATTATTACATTTTTAAATATATGGAGGATTTTAACAAAGTATATCTTTGATAAAATCGTCCATTTTGTTATATAATAGAAAAGTCTTTTAAACTTCCTATTATAAAAAATAGAAAAAGTATAAAATCTGTTATAATTGCTTGAATAAATATTTGGTTAAGTATATAATAGTTACAATAGTGATAATATTAGGAGAAAAGGATGTTAAAGAGTATACAAATAAAGATTATTATTACTTTTATTGTTATAGGGATTGTTGTTGTTTCTGTATTTGGTGCAATTAATATATATAATTTAGAAAATTTAAGTAATAGTATTTCTTCAAGTATTAATAAAAATGAATTTAACAATATTATAAATAATCAGATATATCAAACTAAGATAACAATGCTTGTAATAGGAACTGTTTTTACATTATTAATGTCAATAATTGGCTTAATTATTGTAAGAGTTGTAATATCTCCAATGTATAGCTTGGTAAAAACTGCGGAACAAGCAACAAAAGCAGACAGAATAAAATATTTAGGAGAAGGAAAAAAGAAAAAAGGAATAAATGATTTAGTTTCAGCTTTTGATTCTATGAATAATGAATTAAAAGAAAATTTAAATGAAGCTACAAGACAAAAAAAGCAAATGGAAACAATATTACTTCACATGACAGATGGAATTATTGCTTTTGATATTGATGGAAAAATAATTCATATAAATCCAGCAGCTAAGAAGTTTTTAAACTTAACTGGAAATGAAAGTTTTGAAGATATTTTTGATAAATATAATGTAGATATAAATTTAGAAAAGATAATTTATTTAGAAAATTGGACTTCTTCTGAAAAGAAAATAAGTGTAGAAAATAGAACAATTAATTTATTTTTTGCACCATTTAAAAATGAAAATGATAGACCAGCAGGCTTAATTGTAGTTATACAAGATATTACAGAACATGTAAAACTAGACACTATGAGAAAAAGATTTGTTGCAGATGTATCACATGAGCTAAAAACACCGATTACTTCTATAATGGGATATGCAGATACACTTCTTGAAAATGATGTTGATGAAGAAACTAATAAAAAATTTTTAGAAAGAATTTCAGCAGAAGCTGTAAGAATGTCTAAACTTGTTCAAGATTTGCTAACACTTTCTAGATACGATACTTCTAAAGTAAAAATAGAAAAAACAGAGTTTGATTTAGGAGAACTTGTTAAATATACTTTTGACGGTCTAGATTTAGAAATGAAAAAGAAACATCAAACAGCAGAATGTTTTGTTACTTCTAATGTTCCACCAGTATACGCAGATAGAAGTGGAATAGAACGAGTTGTTTTAAATATTCTTACAAATGCAATAAAATATACACCAGAAAATGGCGCAATAAAAGTATATGTTGGTTTTGTATATAATGATGCTTATATAAAAATTATAGATACAGGAATAGGAATTCCAAAAGATGATTTAGATAAGATATTTGAAAGATTTTATAGAGTAGATAAAGCACGTACTAGAGAAATGGGAGGTACAGGACTTGGACTTTCAATAGCAAAAGAAATACTAGATCAAAATAATGGAATGATAGATATAAAAAGTGAGCAAGGAAAAGGAACAGAAGTTGTAATTAGAATACCAACTAAGCAAGGAAAGTTAAATAAAGAACAAAGCATAGATGAATAAAGGAGAGATACAAAGTGATAAAAAAATTTAAAAAATCTTTTATGAGTTTAATATTGTTTTTAATGTATGCTAATAATATTTATGCTACAACAACTGGTACATATACTGTATCTGAAAATGGTAGTGGAATAGGAAAAATAATCCTTCTATTAGTTGGAGTACTTTTAGTATCTTTAGTATTATTTGCAGGATATGTTATGGATAAAAATGAAAACACTAAAAAAGAAAGAGAAAAATTTATAAAAAAACATAAAGAAAAAGAAAATTCTGAAAGCGATACTGAAATAGAAAAAGACGATTATGAAGATTATGATGAAGAAGAGGATAGCGAAGAAGATAACAAAGAAGATAACGAAGATGATGAAAATAATAGTGATGAATTAGAAGATGAGAATTATTATACTCAAAGAATAAATTTAACAACTGAATATGATAAAGAAGAAGAGGATAGCATAGAGTCTTTAAATGATTTAGAAAGAAATTTGATAGAAAAATATATAGACGAAGATGATTTAGAAGATACAGAAGAAAGTGATGAAGAAGTAGACGAAGATGAATTAGAAAATAGTTTTGAAGATAGTAATAAAGACTATGATGATAATAATGAAGAAGACGATTCTGAAAATTATGAAGATGAAGAAGATGAAATACTTATAAGAGATAATTCATATAATGATGTAGCAGAAAATTTAATGAATTCTACTATGATTTTTAATTCAACAGAATTAAAAATAGAAGAAAAAAACGAAAATACAGTAAAAGGTTATGATTATGAAGAAGATGATTTATCAGAAATAGAGTCGATGATTAAAGCTGCAAATATAAAAAGATATACTAGGAAAAAAACTAAAGGAGAAGAGTTATTAAAACCAAGAAAAAAAGTCATTGTATTTAAAAAAGAAAAAAATGATAATGACATTATTGCAAACACAAGAAGAAAAATGGCAGAATCAAAAGAGGCTCAAAAACCAAAAAGAGGTAGACCACCTAAAAATAGTACCGAAGATATTATAGAAAAAGATGTTCAAGAAGCAAGCAAAGAAGTAAAAGTTCCAGCAAAAAGAGGAAGAAAACCGGGTAGTAAAAACAAACCAAAAGAACCAGCTAAAAGGGGAAGAAAACCAGGTAGCAAAAACAAAACAACTGCTAAAAAAAGAGGTAGACCACCTAAAAAGACTACTAAAAAAACTGTAAAAAAAGATAAATAAAAATATAGCAAAAGAAATATATTTGTAACAAAATTAATATAATTCAAATAGTAAATATACTTGAAAAAATAGATAAACTAATATATAATTCGTTTGAAAATTAGAAAGGTAAATAAAAATGAATGAAAAAGTAAAAGATATATTAGAATGGGGTTATTGTATAATAATAGCCCTAGTTCTAGCATTGCTATTTAGATATTTTATCGGAACACCAACAATAGTAAAGCAAAGGTCAATGTATCCAACACTACAAGAAAATCAAAGATTAATTTTAAATAGAACTTTTAGAATAACAAAAAAAGTTCCAGAAAGAGGACAAATAATAACTTTTGAAGCACCATCAAGAGAATATCAAAAATGGGAAGCAGACCAGACAAATCCAGTTGCTATTTATGATAATCAAGTAAATGGAATATTTAATAAATTTATTTATTACAGTTTAGAATTAACAAAAAAGAGTTATATAAAAAGAGTTATTGCACTTCCTGGAGAACATGTAAAAATTGAAGATAATAAAGTATATATTAATGGAAATGTATTAGAAGAAGATTATCTTCAAGATGATGTTGTAACATATTCAGAAGTATTTTATGATTTTATAGTTCCAGAAGGATATATTTTTGCTATGGGTGATAATAGATTACATAGCACAGATTGTAGAGCTTTAGGTTGTATTCCAATGGATAAAATTGAAGGAATAGTTAGTTTAAGATTTTGGCCATTTAATGTATTTGGTAAAGTAGATTAGGAGATAGAATTGAATTTTAATGGAATTATTGGCAATAAAGAAGTAAAAGAATATTTAGATAAAAATATAAAACAAAAAAATATATTACATAGTTATTTATTTTTGGGAACAAGTGGAATTGGGAAACTATTAATTGCAAAAGAATTTGCTAAAGCTATATTATGTATAGAAGAAAATAGTGATACTTGTACATGTAAATCATGTACTTGTTTTAATGGAAAAAATCATCCGGATTTTTATTTGATAAATGAAAATGGAGATAACATTAAGATTGATACAATTCGAGAACTTACTGAAAAAGTAATAGAAAAACCTATTATATCGCGCAAAAAAGTTTATATAATAAATGATTGTGATAAGATGACAAAAGAGGCTCAAAACTGTTTGCTAAAAACTCTTGAAGAACCACCAGAATTTGCTGTAATAATATTAATATCTTCAAATGAAAATATTATACTAAATACAATTAAATCAAGATGTATGAGTATAAAGTTTAAAAACATTGATGACGAAGAATTACTAAATTTTGCAATAAACCATTTAGGATATGATAATATATCTAAAAATTTGTTAAAAACTTTTGATGGTAGTATTGGAAAAGCAATAAAATTAAAAGACAATAAGGAAAAATATAGTGAAATTGAAAATTTAATATCAAATCTTAAACAAAAAGATTTAATAGATATTTTACTTGATGCAAAAATCATATATGATAAAGAAAATATATTTGATATATTAGATTATATGATTGTTTGTTTATACTCAAAAAAAGATGAGAATGAAAAATATATAGATTGTATAAAATATATAAATAAATGCAATTTGAGAATTAGAAGTAATAGCAATTTTGATATGAGCGTAGATGATATGCTTTTTAATATATGGGAGGAATTAAATGAAAATAGTAACAGGTGTTAGATTCAAAAGACCTGGAAAAATATATTATTTTGATCCAGATAAGTTACAAATAGAAAAAGGTATGAATGTTATAGTAGATACAGCAATGGGAGAAGAATTTGGAGAAGTAGTAATTGCTAAAAAAGAAGTAGAAGATAACGAAGTTACTGAACCACTAAAAAAGGTAGTAAGAATAGCTACAGAAAAAGATGAAAAAATGCGTTTGGAAAACAAGGCGAAAGAAAAAGATGCTTTTAAAACTTGTTTAGAAAAAATAAAAAAGCATGAGCTTCCAATGAAGCTTATTGATGCTGAGTATAAATATGATGGTTCAAAACTAATATTTTATTTTACAGCAGATGGAAGAATTGATTTTAGAGAACTTGTAAAAGACTTAGCTGCAGTTTTTAGAACAAGAATCGAACTTCGTCAAATTGGTGTGAGAGATGAAGTAAAAAGAACAGGTGGAAATGGAATATGTGGTAGAGAATTATGTTGTTGTTCGTTTTTAGGAAGCTTTGAGACAGTTTCTATAAAAATGGCAAAAGAGCAAAATATTTCTCTAAATCCATCAAAAATATCTGGAAATTGTGGAAGATTAATGTGCTGTTTAAAATATGAACAAGAAGTATATGAAGAAAAATTAAAGAGTCTACCAAAAATAGGTGCTATTGTTAAAACTGAAGATGGGACAGGAGAAGTAACAGCAGTAGAAACTTTAAAAGAAGTTATTAGAGTAAAATATGAAGATGGAGAAGATACTTTTTTTAAGAAATATAATGCAAAGGATGTTGTAGTAATTAAAGACGCTGTAGTAGATGATGACAAATTAGAAGTAGATAGTGAAGAAGATTTAGAGGGATTAAAAGAACTCGAAAATCTAGAAAAAGCAGATAAGAAAAATACAGTCCAAGATGATATATAAAATTATTATGCTTTTTTAAAATATGAAAAATTGAAACAAAAGAATAAATCATGATAACTTAAGGGGTAACAATAGTAAATGAAAACACTTGTAAAAAATGCTTATGTATTAGACATGGTAGGGGATGCTGCTAATATTGAGAAAAAAGATATATTAATAAATGACAATGTCATAGAAAATATAGATAAAGATATAAATTTAGAAGTTGATGAAAAGATAAATGCTAGAAATATGCTTGTAATGCCAGGACTAGTAAATACACATACACATTTAGCAATGAGTATTTTTAGAGGTTACAAAGCAGATAGAAAGTTAATGGATTGGCTAGAAAATGCAATATTTCCTGTAGAAGATAAATTAAAACCAGAAGATATATATTGGAATTCATATTTATCTTGTTTAGAAATGATAAAATCAGGCACAACAACTTGTAATGATATGTATTTTGGAATGAATAAAACTGTTGAAGCGATAAATGATACTGGTCTTAGAGCCGTAGTTGCATGGTGCATGAAGGATGACTCAATAAAAGATAAAGTAGAACAAACTAGAAAATATGCTAAATTATATAATAAAAAAGACAGCAAAATAAAAATATATGTATCAGCAGATGCACCACATACATGTAATCCTGATACAATAAAATTATGTGTAGATTTAGCTAAAGAATTGAAAACTGGTATGCATATACATTTAGCAGAAACTATTGAGGAAGAATCAAAAATAAAATCTAGATATAATAAGAGAAGTACAGAATATTTAAATGATTTAGATGTTTTTGATGTGCCAGTTGTTTTAGCTCATGGAATATATGTATCTGATAGTGACATTGAAATTCTAAAAAATATAAAAGGTGGAATATCACACAATCCAATTAGTAATTGTAAATTATCTTCAGGTATATGTGATGTTGTAAAACTTAGAAAAAATGGAATTAATATAGGGCTTGGAACAGATGGAATAGGTAGTACAACAACAATGGATATGTTTGAAGAAATGAAAACAGCAGCATATTTGCAAAAAGTAAATACAATGCAACCAAGTTCTATTTTAGCTTATGATATACTAAAAATGGCAACAATTGAAGGTGCAAAAGTATTAGGAATGGAAGATGAAATAGGAACATTAGAGCCAGGTAAAAAAGCAGATATGATTTTTATAAAAACAGATAAATTACATCTATGTCCTGAAAATGATGTTTGTGCAAATTTGGTGTATTCGGCAAATGGAGCAGATGTTGAATCTGTTATGATTGACGGAAAAATAATAATGCAAAATAGAAAAATGATTAATTTAGATGAAAAAGAAGTAATAAGACAAGTTAAAAAAATTGCTAAAAGACTATTATAATTCTATGAAAAATAGATTAAAATAGATATTGGTATAACCAATAATTTTATGAAAGGAGGAGTTTTCAAATGGCATACAAAATTAGTGATAAATGTATTTCTTGTGGTGCATGTGCAAGTGCTTGTCCAATGAGCTGTATTTCTCAAGGAGATACAAAATATGTAGTTGATGAAAGTATATGTATTTCTTGCGGTTCATGTGCAGGTGTTTGTCCAGTTGAGGCACCTGAAGAGGTAAATGAATAATATTTATACATAAGAATATTTGTTTAATAGATATTATTAGGAGTTTTCCTAATAATATTTTTTTATCCTATTGACAAACAAATGTTCTATATGTTAATATATTTCTCACAAGAATTTAATATGAATAAATTAAGTATTTTTGAAAGGATGATTTAAATGGAAAGCAAAAGTGCTGATATTATTAAAGTAAATGAATATTTTTCAAAACATAAGAAAGAATTTGATAAAGAAATTGGACAATTAATAAGAAAATTTAGAATGGAAAATAATATTAGTATAAAATTATTTTCGGAAAGGGCAATGATTTCAGAATCATATATAAAGCAGATTGAAGCTGGCAAATATGGGATGAGCTTATCAAAATTTTTAATTCTTTGCAATGCTATAGAAGTTTCACCATATAAGATTATAGATGATTTTATTTTTACCTCAAAAGAAAATGAAGATTTGTTTTATAATAAATTGCAAAAAAATAAAAATATCTCAAAAAATATTTTGGATTTTATGAAAGAAAAATCACCAGAAGTTTCGATATGATAAAATAAAAATAATTCAACGCTAGAAATTAATATTTTATTATGATAAAATTATAAAAATTCAAAATAAATTTATAAAATAAAAAGAATTGAGGTAAGAAAGTGAAAGAAGAATTTGTAAGATTATTAAAAAGCACAAATAGAGAAGGAATTGATAAATTAATAGAATTTATAAATAAAACAGATTTTTTTAAAGCTCCAGCAAGCACAAGATATCATGGTAATTATGAAGGTGGTTTATTAGAACATAGCATGAAAGTATATGAAATATTAAAAGAAAAAGTTAAAAATGCTTCTATTCCAATTAATACATCTGAAGAAAGCATAATAATAATTGCATTGTTACATGATATTTGTAAAGTAAATTTTTATAAAGTTGATTATAGAAATGCTAAAAATGAATTTGGAGAATGGGAAAAAGTACCATATTATACAATTGATGATACAATACCTTATGGTCATGGAGAAAAAAGTGTTATGATGATTACAGAATATATAAAATTGACTAGTGAAGAAAAATACTGTATAAGATGGCATATGGGATTTACAGAGCCTAAAGAATTATATGGAACTTTAGGACTTGCTTTTAAAAAATATCCTCTTTCTTTATTAGTACATGAAGCAGATTTAGAAGCTACATATTTTTTTGATATTTAATTGATATACAAAAAATCTAATGATATAATAAAAAAGAATATATGAAAATAATACTTAGTTTTAAGTAATATTTATTATTAAGAAAGATTGTATAGGTGAGAAATGGTTACAATTTATGATTTATTGGAAGTAGATGAAAATGCTACAAAACAAGAAATAGAAGAATCTTATCAAAGATTACTGTTAGAATATCATAAAGATCCAAGACTAAGTGCACAAGAAAATCAAGAAAATGAAATGATTTTAAATAAATTAAGGATTGCTTATGATATTTTAAGTAATGACGAAAAAAGAAAGAAATATGATAATGATTTAGCTAAAAAAAGAGCAGAAGATTTAATAAAAAATGTTTCTAGTTCAAATACAGCAAAAGAAGAAAATACCAATAAAGATAAAAAAATAGAAAGTGATGAAAAAACTAATAATACAAGCACTTCTACAAATGTATCATCAAATAATTTTGAAGCAAGTTCTAAGAACATCTCAGAAACTAATTTTGAAACTAGAAATGATGTAGAAAAATCTAAAGTAGCAGAAGAAGATTTTTCTGAAGATTATCAAGAAGATGAAGTTTCTTTAAGTAAAGAAGAACAAGCCAAACTTAGAAAAGCAGCTCAAATGGAGTTTAAGAATAACTTAAAAAAAGCTCAAAAAGCTGAAGAAGAATATAATCAAGCCTATAATGAAGCATATAATAATTACTTAAGAAAAATGGGATATAATGTAAAAGAACCATGGACTTTAAAAAGGGTTAAAAATGTTGTTATAACATTAGTTGCTATAATATTAGTATGTGTTATAGCTTGGATGATTCCTCCAGTAAGAGAAATCTTAACAGGTATTTATGAAGATAATATTATAATAAAATCAGTAGTAGACATTTTTGGAATGTTCATAAATGCAATATTAAGTATATTTAAAAAATAGAGAGTGGTGATAGACATTAAAACTTCTAAAAATACAAAAGCAAATAAAAAAACCAAAAAAAATTTAAATCAAAATAGATGGGTTAATGTAAGATTAGTTGTAACTGGAATAATTGCAACTCTTTGTTTCATTGTGGTTATAGGACATTTAGCAATTATACAATTTGTAGAGCAAAAAAAATGGAGCGAAAGAGCTTATAATCAGCAGGTAAATGCTCAAATACTTAGTCCAAATAGAGGCACAATATATGATTCAAAAGGAGAGATTTTAGCACAAAGTATTGCAGTAGATACTATATCTTTAAATCCTGGAAAAATTACTTATTCAAATAATAATGATGTACCAGATGAAGTAGTAGCAGAAGGAATTTCTGGTATTTTTAACATAACTTATGATGAAGTTTTAAAAGAACTTAATTCAAGTAAATCGGTTGTTGTTGTTGAGAAAAAGGTTGAAAAGGATAAAGTAGATAAATTAAAAGAATGGATGCAAGAAAATAAAATTTCAGCTGGTATTAATATAGATGAAGACTCTAAAAGATATTATCCATATAACGATTTAGCTTCAAATTTAATAGGTTTTTGTGGTACAGATAACACAGGGCAAGTTGGACTTGAAGAAAGATGGAATGATGTTTTAACTGGAACTGCTGGAAAGGTTGTTACAGTAACTGATGTTAATGATAATGCAATCTCAGATGAAGATGAACAATATGTTCCTTCAGAAAATGGAAGTAATTTATATTTAACTATAGATGCTAATATTCAAGCAATAGCTGAGAAATATTTAGATCAGGCTATGGTAGAACATCCAACTGCACATAGTGGTAATGTAATTATTATGAATCCACAAACAGGTGACATATTAGCAATGGCAACAAATCCTGATTATAATTTGAATGATCCATCAAATTATATTAATGCAGGTTTTACAGAGGAAGAATGGAAATTATTAGAACCAGTTGCAAGAACAGAAGCATTATTAAATTTGTGGAAAAATAAAGCTGTATCAGGAACTTATGAACCAGGTTCAACTTTTAAATTAGTAACTGCAGCAGTAGGGCTTGAAGAAGGAATTGTACAGCCAGATACAGAAAATGACTTCTTATGTGAGAGAAGTTATAAAGTAGCAGAAGATCATGGAGAAGATGTATTTATTAATTGTTGGAGAACAACGGCACATGGGTATCTTTCTTTAAGAGGAGCATTGTGTAATTCATGTAATCCAGCATTTATGCAATTAGGAGAAAGAATAGGAAAAGATTTATTATATAAATATTATGAAGCTTTCGGATTTTTTGAACCAGTTGGAAATGATATAGCAAAAGCTTATAAAGGTATTTTCACTGAGCTTGATAAAGTTGGACCTGTTGAACTTGCAACAGCTTCTTTTGGTCAAAGATTTGAAATATCACCATTACAACTAATTACAGCAGTATCAGCTATATGTAATGATGGAATATTAGTAGAGCCTAAAATAGTAAAACAAATAGAAAATACAGATACAGGAAGTATTGAAGTTGTAGAAACCAAAAAAGTAAGACAAGTTATATCTAAAGAAACAGCAGATACTATAAAAGGCATGATGCAATCTGTTGTAGAAGAAGGAACAGGAAGAAATGCGAGAGTAGAGGGATATTCTATAGGTGGAAAAAGTGGTACATCTGAGCCAATAGAAGAAAGAAAAGAAGAAGGATATGTTGCTTCTTTCATAGCAATATCTCCTATAGAGAATACACAAGTAGTAGTTCTTATAGCTTTATATGGAGTGCAAGAAGAGTCAGAACATCAAGGTGGTGCAGTAGCAGGACCAGTAGCTGGACAAATTTTAAAAGAAGTATTACCATATCTAGGTATAACAGCAAATACAACAACTGCTGAAACCACTACTGAAAACACAGATGAATTAAAAATTTTACAAGATGTAAAAAATTTGACTGTTTATGAAGCTATGCAACAATTAAAAAACTCTGGATTTGAAGTTGTAACAAATACTAATGCAGATATTAATTCTATTTTAGTAACAGATCAATTACCAAAAACAGGAACTATGCTAAGAGAAGGTTCAGTAATTTCTTTATATACAGCACAAGATGAAGAAAGAACAAAAGTACAAGTACCTAATGTGAAAGATATGACTGTAGCAGAAGCAATAAATTCATTAAAGTCTAAAAATTTAAATGTAAATGTGGATGGTACAAAAGGGGTTGTAGTTTCTCAAGAACCAACTTATGGAACAGAAGTTGAAGAAGGAACTGTAATAAACATAGTAGTAAAAGAAAAATTAGTTGATGCACAGTAAAAGGATAAAAACAAAATAGAAGTAACCTTAAAAATAGAATAAATAAAAAAATAGAACATACAATTAGCTTAAGAGGTGATTGTATGTTCTTTTTTTCTAAAATGCAAGCTACGGGTAATGATTTTGTAGTAATAAATTATCTAGAAGAAAAAGCTCAATATAGTTTTAAATTATTATCTAAATTTTTATGTGATAGGCATTATGGAGTTGGTGCTGATGGTGTAATAATTATAGATAAAAGTGAGATATGTGATTTTAAAATGAGAATTTTTAATAAAGATGGTAGTGAAGCTGAAATGTGTGGAAATGGGATAAGATGTCTTGCAAAATATGTATATGAAAAACAACTAACTAAAAAAAGAGAGTTTAGCATAGAAACTATGGCAGGAGAAAAAAGAGTTTATTTAGAAGTAGAAGGTAATACAGTACTATCAATAAGTGTAGATATGGGAAAACCAATTTTGAGTTTTAAAGAAATTCCAGTAAATTACATAACAGATGATGAAGAAAAAGGTATAAATATTAGTGGATTTATAGGTTACCCAGTTTCGATAGGAAACCCACATTTAGTCATATTTATCGATGATATAGATAATTTCGATGTAAAAAAATATGGAAGTATTTTTGAAGATTATAAATATTTTCCAAATAAGACTAATATAGAATTCGTTGAAATAATAAATGATAAACACATAAAAGTAAGAGTCTGGGAAAGAGGAGTAGGAGAAACTTTAGCTTGTGGAACAGGTGCATCTGCTGCAGCTTATATATTTTGCACAAAAAAATCCACAGCTAGGGAATTAACTGTGGATTTATTAGGTGGAAAACTAAAAATAAATTGTTCAGAAAACATATTTATATCAGGCCCTGCTGAATTTGTATTTGATGGAAAAATAAACATCTAATTAGCTTCTTAGCTTGTTTTTTTCTCATCTGAAAATAGTTTTCTTTAAAAAAATTAGTTAATTGGTTTCCTTTCTCCTGATTTAATCATTTCATCTATAATATTTTTGATTACAACTCTTTCATCATAAGGATATTTTACACCATTTCTTTCTAAATATAAATCATGCCCAAGACCAGGAATAACAATGATATCTCCTGGTTTTGCTATTGATATTGCATATTTTATTCCTTCTGTTCTATCAACAACAATTTTATAAGGTTTTCCAGTTGGTATTATTCCAACTTCAATTTCTTTTAAAATTTTTAAAGGATCTTCAGTACGAACTTGGTCAGACATTAAAACAGTATAATCTGCTAATCTTCCCGAAATTTCTCCCATTATAGGACGTTTAGCAGCATCTCTATCTCCTCCAACACCCCATGCACAAATAACTTTACCCTTAGCATAAGAATTAACTGCTGTAAGTATACTTTCTAAGCTTGATGGAGTATGAGCATAATCTATCATAATAGTAATTCCAAGCTTATTTGGAACTAATTCACTTCTACCTAAAACTTTTAAATCTTTTAAAGCAAGTCTAATTTCATTAGCTGTTACTCCAAAGTGAGAAGCAACTGCTATTGCACCTGCAGCATTATATATACTAAATCTACCAGGGATACAAGCTTCAATTTTTTCTTCTTTTCCATTTAATAAAATAGAAAAATCAATGTAAGAGTCAGTTATAACAACACTATCAGGATTTACTTTAAAATCTGCAGGGTTATCTATTGCAAAAGTTTTTATGTTTTTATCAGGTAATAAAGATTTGATTGTTGAAACCATTTTATCATCATTGTTTATTACTCCGTTTTTTGCCATTTTAATAAGATTTAATTTGCAATTAAAATAGTCTTCCATATTAGGATGTTCTTTAGGACTTATATGGTCTTCAGAAAGATTAGTAAAAAGTGCAATTTCAAAATCACAACCTGTAACACGTTCAAGTTTCATAGCTTGTGATGATACTTCAATAATTGCAACATCTACATTTTTTTCAACCATGGTTGCCAAATGTTTTTGAATTTCTATACTTTCAGGAGTTGTTCTATCTGTGTCTTCAATTTTTTCTCCATTTATATATACTGCTATACTACCAATTAGACCAACATTTAAACCATGAGCTTCTAATATGGATTTTACCATAAAAGTAGTAGTTGTTTTTCCTTTTGTACCAGTAATTCCTATAAGTTTCAATTTTTTTGATGGATTATCATAAAATTCACAGGCAGTTTGTGCTAAAGCTTTTCTAGTATTTGAAACTGAAATTGCTGGCATATCTTTTGGAATATTTAAAGAATTAACATCTACATCAGGTTCAACAATTAATGCCTTTGCACCATTTTTTATAGCATCTGGAATAAACTCTACACCATTTTTAGTAAAACCATTTATTGCTATAAAAAGTCCACCTTCTTTAATTTTTCTTGAGTCTGAATGTATATTAGTTATATCTAAATTTAGATCACCAACTTTATTTATTACTTCGACTTTAGAAATTAATTTATTAAGTAACATAGTCATCCCTCCATTTCTAAAAGATTACTATGTTTGCATTATATAACTAAATAAATATATTTGTAAAGATGGAAAAAAACAATAAATTAACTATAATTAAATAAAATAGTAAGCAAGGATTTTTTAATATCTTAAAAGTAGAAATTTATGTAAATTTATGTTATACTATATATAGTACCGTTGTTTTTAACAATTTTAGAAAGGGGATTTATATGATACTGATAGAATGGCTCATCAAAACTATACTACTCTTCGGAGTAGTGTTACCCGTTGTTATCTCGGTATTTTGGCTCCTAATGACACCTCTGCTTTGGCTTTTGAGCTTTTTATGGGAGCATAAAGGCTGGGTGTTTGCAGTGATTGTCATTCTGGTTATACTATCTTGGATTTTTTGATTCAGGACTGAGCCCCAGAAAAAGCAGAAATTGCAAAAAAAGTATCTGTCACAAACTGTTTGGAGAACGTATCCGAAAAAGTAGTGGCAGATATTTTTGTCTTTTTTTAGAAGAATTTGTTTAAAATAGTATGGACATTTCAGACAAATTTTTATATAATGATAAAGAATTAACTTGTAGGAGGCAATGTTTGATATGTATGAAAGAAGTGCAATAGTATTAGAAAGATATTTTGAAAATTTATTAGGATACAGAAGAGAATGTAATTTGAGAGATAACTTTAATTATTATTGTGAATTAGTAGAAAAATTAGAAAAATATCAAACTAACTATGAAAAAGAACTAATTGCTTCACAAGAATATAATGTTTCTCTTAAAAAAATAAAAGCAATACAATCAACACAAGAAAAATTGTATAAAAATAGTGCTAATTTAGAATATAATAGATATTTATTATTTAGTAATGTAGAAGCTAAAGTTGATGAGACAAGAAAATGCATAGAAAAAATTGAACAAGATGTTGAAAAAAATAATGCTGCAATGGTTGAACAAAAAGAAGAATTATTAACAGCATTAGAAGTTTTTAATGATAAAAAATTTGAACTTTCAAAATGTAAAAGATATAAGAAAATGGCTGAGAATGATTATAATGAGATATTAGAAGTGGCAACAGCAAATTTTGAGGGAATAACACAAGAAGATATAGAAAATGCAAAGAAATTTGCAAAGTTCGATGACATAGATGATATTATAGAAACTTTAATAAACAATGGAAGTGGAGAAAAAATTCCTTTTAATGAAGGCGTAATTCAAAATGCTACAGTTTTTGGTGTAGATATTGCTAAAAAGGAAGTTTTATCATATATAACAATATATGATAAAATGAAAAAATTGTTAGCTGATATAAATGAAGGTGTAGCTAAAATAGAGCTACATAAAAAATATTTGAGAAATGAAAAAGCTAAAATAGATTTTATATTAGCAGTAAAAGAATATATAGTGCAATTTTTGGACTATGAGAGAATGACTGTAATTCATGGAAGAAAATCTCATAATAGGTTAATGAGCGAAGCTTGTGAAAACTTTAATACAGATATAATTCAAATAAATAATTTATTTGAATTATTAGTTAGAGAAATAAACAAAAAAGCAACTAAAAAAGCATATAAGGAACTATATAATAAATCATATTTAACAGAAATAAAAGAAAAAGAAGAGAAGTTTAAAAAAGAAAAAAATAGAGTAAACTTAAATACTGCTACATTAATTAATTCTAACTATTGGAGAATAGAAGGAATTAAAAGTATATTCACAATATTCTATAAAAATGTTTCAGAAGTATTTGGAAGAGATGTTGCAGAATTTGATATACCAAAAGATTTTGATGAAGAAGTAGTAGAAGATATAGAACAAGAAGAAGTTGTAGAAAATACAAAACAAGAAGAGATTGTAGAAGAAGAAAAGCCTAAAATGCCATTTGCTTTATCTGGTACTTTTGATGATGAAGAAGAAATAGAAGAAGATTCTTATGAAGAAGATGAAAGCGATGAAGATCTAGAAGATAATGGCGAAGAAGAAATAGATGAAGAAGATTCTAATGAGTTTGAAGGATTTGATGAAGAAATAGAAGATAATACAGAAGAAGAATTTGATATTTTTGGAGAGAAATATCAAGATATAGACTTCTTAGAACAACCTATTGCAAAAGCTAAAATTAAAACAAGAAGACAAGATATAGCAGATGAAGAAGATATACCTTATGAAGAAGAGGATGAGGAAGAAACTTTATTTAATGCAAAATCATCAAGAAAAAATGATGAAATAGAAGATTTTTATCCAGATAAAGAAGTAAAAAAAGTAGGAAAAATTCTTAAGAATATTAGAAAAATAAGTGGTACTAAAAAAAATACTGACACAAATAATATATGGTAACTTTTTAATAAATGTAGATATGAGAATTGTCTACATTTATTTTATATAATATTTTAGGAGAAATATTATGCCAAATTTTAAAAGTAATAATAGAGAAAGAAAATCTTATGATCAACTTGAAAAAACTGTTTTAAAAAGTAAGCCTAATAGCTTGAGTTCTGATTATGATGTAAATTTGTATTTAGCTAATTTATATAATAAGCTAGCAGAAAAAATAAGAAAAAATAATATACAAATAACAGAAGCCAGAATTCAAAATAAAGATTATAGTAAAATTCTAAGTGAAAATTTAAAAACTTTATATGAAGAATTATTATCTAAAACAGCAATGTTAGAATCACTTAGGTATAGCCATAATCAACAATTTTCTATAATTGGAAATAGAGCAAATAGACCTTTGGTTTTAGAAGAAGCAGATATTACTAAAATGTTTTTAGAAACAGAAGAAGATAATGTACTAGAATTATTAGCTAAAAATATGGATTGGTATAGCAAAACTTCTAAAGAAGTAGAAGTAGTATGCAAAAATGTACTTGAAAAAATTCCAGGTGATTTGGAAGTTAATTGGTATACAATGAGATATATTTATGAATATATTTCAAGTGTTTGTGTTGGTGGAGAAATAATAAAAGAACATTTATTAAATTATAATGGAAATTTAGAAGATGATGAAGAGATAGAAAAAGATGA
Organism: uncultured Eubacteriales bacterium; assembly: GCA_902492015.1. Classification (GTDB taxonomy): domain Bacteria; phylum Bacillota; class Clostridia; order TANB77; family CAG-508; genus Scatovivens. The sequence continues at coordinate 74,069 of CABUJR010000003.1, forward strand.
TATTTTAAAAAGAGTAAAAAGTATGTTAGATACAACAAATCATGAGTGTAAAACAGAGATTAGATTAGCAGATATATATAAATTTGCTTCTTGTAAGAACTTAGAAGAACAGTTATATAAGGGAAAAGCTTTTTCTCAGATTGAATTATATAGACAGGAAAGTCAAAAAAGAAAAAAAGGAGAAAAAACAGGAGTAGTTATAGATATTGAAAGAGATAAAAACATGAATGGCACTAATTTCAATACAGGATATAATGTATATATGCCTTTTTATACAAATAGTTTTAGAGACCACTCTGATGCTAGTGAATTTTCATATATTATTCAGAAACAAGTATTAGATGGGGATGATCCTACAAAATTTCCGCTAGATTATTTAGAAGAAATTCCATTTAGACCATATATAACATTTAAGCTTACTCCTCAAAGAATTCTTGATTTATATAGTATTTTAGAAGAGTATGATAACCCAAAAGTAAATTGCTTTATAAGTGAGAATAATAAAGATAGATTGAACAAAGTATATGGGTATTTTTCAGATGTGCTTCATTATAGTATTAATGGTGAAGTTGAAAATTTAACGAGATTACTAGAAGAGGGAAATACTGGAGAATTTAAGAAACAAGTAAAAAAAGATAAAGAAACTTTTTCGAAAAATTTAGAAGATAAAGATAACCAAATAGTTTTTGAATGAAATTAAAAGGAGATTATGATGATTGATAAAATTAAAATTAAGCAATTAATTGAAAACAAGAATTTTGAAGAAGTTTTTAGATGTTTTTATGAAGAATATTTAGAAAAAATGAAAATGATATTAGATAAAAAAAATGTTAAATATGATGAAGATATAACATTAATAGATGCAATTATGTTAGTAGATATTAGTATACAAAATTCAGAACTTGTAACTCATACACCAATGGAAACTATATTTGTAGAAACAAGAGAGCCAGAATCTAGAGCAAATTATGCACTTAACTGGTATGATCGTTGGTTATCTAATGTTCAAAATATGTTAGATAAATAAAATAGAATTTCAAGAATTAATAAACTACTTAATATATGATAAAATAGAATAAAATATTTTGCAAAACAAATTTTACATTTATATTAAAATTTATGTAAATATACAAAAGTGACTTGATTAGCTTTTAGGATAATGTTATAATATATATGATATTTAGATAGAAAGGAAATAATATGAACCAAATTTTAGTTTCTGAAAAATTGTATATTACCCCAGAACTAAAAAGGAAAAAAAGAATGTATAAAATTGATTTCTTTGTTTCCATTTTTTTAGTGTGCATTTTATTTTCTTATTATATATATGCTGAATATGATAAAAACAAAAATGAAGCAATATCAAAAGAAATATTATCAAATATGTCATTTAAAGATAAATTAGCAGATGATACAACAATTAAATTTGAAGACAATTCAATAGTTGTAATTTTAAATACAGAAGATCCTTTTTATGTGAATTATTCTGAACCAGTTGAAGATGAGAATGCAGAAGATAATATTGAATGGTTTGAAACAGAAAAAGGAACAAGATATTATACGATAGCAAGAATAAATATACCATCTATAGATTGTGATTACCCTATATTAAATATGATAGAACCAACAGAAGAACAGATGGAAGAAGTTTTAAAAATTTCACCAGTTAAATTCTGGGGAGCAGATCCTAATGAAGTAGGAAACTTTTGTATAGTTGGACATAACTACAGAAGTAATAAATTTTTTAGTAATGTACCAGATTTGCCTATAGGTGATGAAATAGAGATAACAGATTTGAGTGGTAGAACTTTAGTATATAAAATCTATGATAAATATGTAGTAGACCCAGATGATACAGATTGTACTTCACAAAAGACAAATGGCCTAAAGGAAATTACAGTAATTACTTGTACAGATGATGGAAAACATAGAGTTATAGTAAAAGCAAGATTGGAAGAATAAAAGAATATAGTATATACATATAAAGCACTTTGGACACTATCTAAAGTGCTTTTTTATTTAGTAAGAAGTGCAGAGCACTTTCCTACTAAATAAAGGTTTTACTTAAAATTAGAAAATTTATTTTGAAAATGTAATATTAATGAAATAGAAAGAGGCGTAACACTAGAGTAAACGGATGTTTGAAATTTTATATAAATTTAATAAAGAAAAATAACAGAAAATGCAACTACGCGTAAAGGTTACAGAAACAGAGTTTGGAGAAATTGGAAACATAAAAACTACAAATTTGACATTACTTTTATAAGTGGTAAAATAAAAGCGAAAAAGTTGTACGGAAGAGAAAATAGTTGGAGGTAAAATTATAAATTCATAAGCTTAGAATGCAGGAGGCAAGACATAATGAAGACATTAGAAAAAAATGAAGAGAAAGTAAATCATAGTACAAAAAGAAATTTGAATTTCGAAAAATTAAATTCAACAGACAAAAGTATTTTATCATTAGTACAGAATGCTAATAAAGAAACTATGGAAGAAAATAGTAATAAAAATGCGGTAGTAGTTTCAACACAAAGAGACTTAATAGCAGGAGAATGCTCAAAAGATATATCAGATAGATTATTACTTCCAAAGGAAATAGTAGATGCTCATAATAATGGAGTTCTACATTTTCATGATAAAGACTATTTTATTCAATCAATGCATAATTGTTGTTTAGTAAATATCGGTGACATGCTAGATAATGGAACTGTTATGAATGGAAAAATGATAGAAAGTCCAAAGAGTTTTCAGGTTGCTTGTATAGTTATGACACAAATTATTGCATCAGTAGCAAGTAATCAGTATGGTGGACAATCTTTAAATATATGTCATCTTGGAAAATATTTAAGAAAAACTTATGAGAAAGCTTATAAAAAAAGGTTTTTAATATATGCTGAAAGAGGTTTTTCAAAAGAAGAGTGTCATGAAAGAGCAGTAGAAGATGCAAAAGAAAGAAGACAAGAAGATTTAGAATCAGGTGTTCAAACAATTCAATATCAAATAAATACTTTAATGACTACAAATGGACAAACTCCTTTTGTTACATTATTTATGTACCTAGATAAAGATGACGAATATATCGAAGAAAATGCAATGATTATAGAAGAAATTTTAAAGCAGAGATTAAGAGGAATCAAAAATGAAAAAGGTGTTTATATAACACCAGCTTTTCCTAAATTAATATATGTTTTAGATGAAAATAATTGTTTAAAAGGTGGAAAATATGATTATTTAACAAGACTTGCGGTAAAATGTTCTTCAAAAAGATTATATCCAGATTATATTTCAGCTAAAATAATGAGAAAAAATTATCAAGGGAATGTTTTTAGCCCAATGGGATGTAGAAGTTTTTTATCACCTTGGAAAAATGAAAAGGGAGAATATGTATTCGAATCAAGATTTAATCAAGGAGTTGTAAGTATAAATTTACCACAAATAGGAATTATTGCAAAAGGAAATGAAGATGTTTTTTGGAATTTACTTGATGAAAGATTACTTCTTTGTAAAAAAGCCTTAATGTGCAGACATAATGCGTTACTTGGAACACTATCAGATGCTTCACCAATTCATTGGCAACATGGAGCAATAGCAAGACTTAAAAAGGGTGAAACAATAGATAAATTGTTAAATTCATATTTTTCAACAATTTCTTTAGGCTATATCGGATTATATGAATTAACAAAATTGATGAAGGGTGTAAGTCATACTTCTCCAGAAGGTGAAGAATTTTCTGTAAGGGTAATGAAATATTTAAAAGATACAGTAGATAAATGGAAAGCTGAAACAGGACTGGGGTTTGCTTTATATGGAACACCAGCTGAAAGTTTATGTTATAGATTTGCCAAAATTGATAAAGAGAAATTTGGTGATATTAAAGATGTTACAGATAAAGGGTATTATACTAATTCATACCATGTAGATGTTAGAGAAAAAATTAATGCATTTGACAAATTAAAATTTGAATCAAAATATCAAAATATTTCATCAGGTGGAGCTATTTCTTATGTTGAAATACCTAATATGAAAAATAATTTAGAAGCTTTAGAAGAAATTGTTAAATTTATATATGATAACATCCAATATGCTGAATTTAATACTAAGTCAGATTATTGCCAAGTTTGTGGATTTGATGGTGAAATCATTATAAATGATGAAAATGAATGGGAATGTCCACAATGTGGTAATAAAGACCATAGTAAAATGAATGTTACAAGGAGAACTTGTGGTTACTTAGGAGAAAATTTTTGGAATGTAGGGAAAACTAAAGAAATTAAAGCAAGAGTTTTACATATTTAATTATATTTAATAGGCTAAAAGTTGTTTACAATAGTTTTAAAAAACTCTGTTTGTTTAAATATACTATAGAAAAAAGTGAATTTTTTATAAAAACTTATGAAAAATTTAAGTAAAGAGCCGTTTGAATAAAATAAATAAAAAAGACTTTATTCATTCGGCTCATGTTGTGTAGTTTGAGTATTAAAAGAAGGTGAAGCAAATGAATTATGCAGATATAAAAACAGTAGATATACAAGATGGAACAGGAATTAGAGTTTCTATATATGTGAGTGGTTGTCATTTTCATTGTAAAGGATGTCATAATAAAGAAGCTTGGGATTTTAATTATGGAAAAAAATTTGATGAAACTACTATTGATTATATAATAAATGCAATGGACCATGAATACATTTCAGGTTTATCTATACTTGGTGGAGAGCCAATGGAACTTGTAAATCAACAAGTTCTAGTAAAGCTTGTAAAAAAGGTAAAAGAAGTATATCCTCAAAAAACAATTTGGTGTTATACAGGTTATAGATTTAAAGAAGATATATTAGAAAAAATGTATAGAGAATATTCATATACAAAAGAGCTTTTAAACAACATTGATATAATAGTAGATGGAGAATTTGTTGAAGAGAAAAAACTAGTAGATTTAAAATTTAGAGGTTCTACTAATCAAAAAAAGATAGATGTTAAAGCTAGTTTGAAAACAGGAAAAACTGTAGAATTAAAATTTGGTGATGAAGAAAGATATGAGAAATTCGAAAAAGAATATGAAAACTCTAAAATACTAATTTTTAAAGAATTTAAAATTGATGATGAAAACACATTAGATAAACTAGAGCAAGTATATGTAAATTCAGAAAATAGAGAAATTTTTGAAGTTCAACAAGAACCTACGCCAATATATCAAATTCAAGAAATTGAAGAAAAAGTTGCGGCAGAAAATGTAAGACATGCATAAATATTTATAGAAATTAAAGTGAAAATAAAAGTTCAATATAAAATCATTCAAGTAATAAAATCTATAAATAACTTAAATTATATTAAAAATAATATTGAAAATAATATAAAAACTTTATAAAATATATATGGAAAAATTACATAACAAAATTTAAGGTTTATAGATACCCTGAAAAATCTAAATTTTATAAGAAGGAGATACATTAATAAAAATTAATGTAAAAAGGTAATGGAGAACTTAAAAATATTCTCATGTAGTAATTCAGCAGAAAAATTTACAGATGAAATCTGTGATTATTTAAAAATTGAAAAAGGAAAAATTGAAAGAATGAAATTCAAAAACGATAATAATTTCGTTCAAATTTTAGAAACAGTTAGAGATAAAGACATATTTTTAATTCAAACAACAGAACCACCAGTAAATGAAAGGATAATGGAACTACTTATAACAATAGATGCAGTTAAAAGAGCTTCAGCAAAAAGAATTACAGTAGTATTACCTTATTATATGTATTCAAGATCAGACAAAAAAGATCAACCAAGAATACCAGTTACAGCTAAACTATTAGCTCAACTTTTAGAGGCAGCAGGTGCAAACAGAGTTTTAACTTGTGACTTACATAATAGAGCTATACAAGCTTATTTTAACATTAATTGTGATGTTTTAACAGGACAAAGCTTGCTAGAAAAATATTTTGATTTAAAAGATATTGATAACAAAGTTGTTGTTGCAACAGATGCAGGAAGTTCAAAAAAAGCATATAAATATGCAGAACATTTTGGTTGTCCAATAGCTTTAGTAGATAAGAGAAGAGATGGAAATGATGATAGAGCAATAGCAACAAACGTTATAGGCGAAATAAAAGGAAAAAATGCTTTAGTATTTGATGATGAAGTTGATACAGCAGGTTCAATAATGGAAACAGTAGAAGTTATTAAAAAATTTGGTGCAAAAGATGTGTATGTAGGATGTACACACGGAATTCTTTCAGGTCCTGCAATAGATAGAATTAAAAAATCTGAAATAAAAGAATTAGTTATGACAAGTACAGTTCCACTTCCAAAGGAAAAACAAATAGATAAAATAGTTGTAGTTTCTATTTCAGAACTTTTTGCAGAAGCAATTAAAAGAATTCATGAAGAGACTTCAATTGGTGAGTTATTTGATGTAAATTAACTATTGACAATTTATGACTTTGTAATGTATAATATTAAACAGTTAAGCAAAACAAGAGGATTAATTACATAAAAAGAAATCAATCCCACGAAATGTTTTTGAGCTTCGGAAGGAGGGGAAAAATAATGTCAGAGGTTAAAGTTAATAATGGTAATATAGAAGATGCACTAAAAAGATTTAAAAGACAATGTGCTAGAAATGGAGTTATACAAGAAGTTAGAAAAAGAGAGCATTATGAGAAACCTAGTGTAAGAAGAAAGAAAAAATCAGAGGCTGCAAGAAAAAGAAAATTTTAATAAAATAAAAGGACAGTTTGTACTGTCCTTTATTTTTTTCTATAATAAGAATTTGTATTATGATTTCTACTATATTAATTATCTACCAATAAAAAGTTCTACTATAATTTTTCCATAAGCAATACTATCAACAACTCCAATTCCGGTATAATTATAATCATTACTTAAAATATTGGCTTTGTGAGAGTCTGAATTTAACCAACTTTTTAAAGCAGAAGAAATATCTGAATTACCTGCAATATTCTCACTAGCAGTTTTATAAGAAATATTATTACTTTTTAGCATTTCAAAAGGTGTTCCATATATTGGGGAAGTATGAGAAAAATAATTATTATCTACCAAATCCTGAGCTTTTAACCTTGCAACATTTTGCAAATTTTCATCTATTTGTAATTCAGCTAAATTATTTTTTTTCCTTTCCTCATTTATAAGTGTAAGAAGTGTATTTTCATCATCACTTAGATTGATAGAGGAGACTTCTTCGACTACTTCTGTATTAGTGACAGCCGCTTTTTGTTCATCAGTTGGAGTTATATATTGTATATTGGCTGTTCCAATTTGATCTTCTTCATTTTGAATGATATACCAATCTCCAATTTTTCCAAATATGCGTACATACTCATTCTTATTTAAAAGGTCAATAGCTTTAAAGTTTATTCCAGCACCACTTCTCATATTTAAATAGTCTGTGTTAACAATCCCAAGAGAAAAATCAACAGGCTCATAATTTTGCATACCAAAAGCTGTGGCAAAAAGACTTATCATAAGAAGTAAAATTATAGAAACAAGAATAATTATAAGTTTATTATTAACAAAAAAATTTTTCATAAAATCAATCCTTTCTTTTGTAAAAATTATAATAATGAATAATTCATTATATTTCAAAGAGATTGTACCCTTTGAAAAGTAAAATATACTAAATTTTGAAAAATTAGGTAATTTTTTTATAATTTAAAACAAATTAATTATATAAAAAGAAGATACAAGCAATAAAATATAAATCACTTGTATCTTGCTGTAAATTAATATTATTTTATTAAAGGGATTACAAAATATAAATTAAAAAATTATTTAAAGATTTTTAAGATATTTTTAAAATAATAGCTCCAAGAATTTTTAGTTAAAGAATTTTCTAAAATAATGTCTGTTTCACATAAAAGGTCAGTGTTATTATATAGTTGTATTGTTCCGACTTTAGAATTAGCTGAAATTTCAGGGGAGAACTTCTCTATTACATATATTTTGGTATTAAGCCTAAGATTCCCATTAGCTTTTAATGGAAATTCATAATTTTCTAGTTTTTGTAATTTCAATTTAGGAATAACAGTTGTTTTTTCAAGAATAACATTTTTATTAAAATAGTGTATATAGTTGTTAAAAGCAGTTTCTATTGTATCTTGCACATTTACATATTTGTAAGTCCCGAATACATATTTTATTAAATTAGAACTATCTTGTGTTCTAATTTTTTTGGTATCAGCACCTAAAACCACAACAATAATATCTAAGTTTCCTCTTTTACATGAAGAAACTAGGCATCTACCAGCACCAAATGTAAAACCAGTTTTTACACCATAAACACCCTCTAAATTTCCAAGTAATTCATTAGTGTTTGATATTGTTCTAGGAGAATTATTTACCAAAATGGTACAAGTTTTAGTTGAAACAATTTCACGAAACTTATCATTTTTTAATGCATAATCTGTAAGTAATGCTAAATCATAAGCAGTAGTAAAATGATTTGGATCATCTAGCCCATGAGGAGTTATAAAGTTTGTATTTAATAGCTTTAAACTTTTTGCTTTTTGATTCATGAGATTTGCAAAATTTTCTAAAGAGCCACCTATATATTCGCTAATTGCGACTGCACAATCATTTCCAGATCTCAACATTAATCCATATAATAGATCTTGCATAGATATTTTCATATTAGTACTAAGCCCTAATGTTGAGCCTTGAACACTTGCGGCTTCTTTAGAAATAGTAACAATATCATTTAAATTTGTGTTTTCTAGAGCGATAATACAAGTCATAATTTTTGTGGTAGATGCCATTGGAACTTGTTGATAGGGGGATTTTTCATATAATATGGATAAAGTTTTTCTATCTAATACAACAATATTTTTCGAATTTGTTTTAGGTTCTTCTGTAAGTGAATTTGCAGTTTCAGAAAATTCAAAAGTTTCTAAATCATCTATTAGTAAATTATCATCGGCAAAAGAATATGTAGAAATAAGAAAAATAAAAAATAAAATTAAAAACCTTTTTAAGAACTTCATTTTATTACACTCCTAAAAAAATGTATGATAATATTTTAATATTTATTCTAAATATTAAAATAAAATGTGAACAAAGTGTGAAAACCCTAGAAAAATGCCAGAAAATTAACATAATCTATTGATTTTGAGACAAAATTGTAATATAATTGATATGTAATGCGAAAAGCATACAACTCTAAGAAAAAATGAAATATTGTAATACTAGCTATGTTGACATACTTTTTTTTAGAGTTACAATATATTATATAATAATATAATTATGTGAAAATGTATTAAGGAAGGTAGATTCTATGTTGAAAAAGAAAGTTTTAAAAGTGGCTTTTGTATTAGCATGTGTGATTACATTAATTATGCCATATACATCAACAGTTCTTGCAGCAGCATTAACACATGAAGATACTAAAGCTGATTTACAAGTTCTTATAATGCACGAAGGAGGAGAAGAGTCAAGCGGAACTCTTACAGAAGAACAGAGAAAATTTTATGATGAAACACCATATGGATATAGAATTGGTGGTACAAGAATATTTAAAATTATTACCAAGGGGGATGTTGATTATTCAAATGCTTTCTATTGTTTGAATGCCAATAAATCTTTTCCAGGAGTAACAAACGAAGGGTATAACAGTTTAGAATATACAAATGTAGCTGATTTTAAAGATTCAACAGATTCAAATGTAAAATCTTTACATTTAAGTACAGCTTATGCAGATGATAGTGCAAAATGGACAGCAAATTATAAAGCTTTAGTTTGGCTTGTTAATAATATGTTTTTAGAAAAACAAGCTCCAGAACAAAAAGATGATTATTTAGCAAAAGCTTTTGCAGATTATGAAGATCATGATTTAGAAACAGTTAAAGCTTTATTAACAGATGATGATATAGATGTTGTTCAACAATATGCTATTTGGTATTTTACAAATAACGATACAGATAAATTTAATGTTCAAACATTACCTGCTGTTGAATTATCAAAAGTAGAATTAAATGAAAATAATGAAACTGTTGAAACAAATGGTTCTTATAATGATATAGTTGGAGCATCATATCGTCAAGACATGGCAAATCACTTATATCAATATTTAATAAAATCAGCAAAAGCAGCAGTTGAAAATTCAGTAACTTATCCATCAATAGAAGATATAGAAGCTGTAGCTAAAACTGATGAAGAATATTATGTAGTAGGACCTTTTAAAGTAAAATCAGGAACAGCTCCTGAATCAGAATATAAAATTTCTTTATTAGATCAAAATGGAGAAGAAATTTCAAGAGATGCTTATAGTGTATTAATAAATGGTGAAGAAGAATTTACAGATAAAAACATAAATGAAATTTTTGATCAAGAATATTACATATATCTACCAAAAACAAATAAAGATATAACAAAAATTTCTTTGAAGTTATCTTATTCAAGTTATGAATCAGAAGCTTCATTATGGGAAAATAAAACAGTAAATGAAGAAGGTGTAGAAGTATATCAACCTGTTGTTTTAATAACAAGAGATGAGACACCTCATATTCAAAATAAAGATGTTGAAATAAATAGAGATGAAGCAGATTTAGCTTTAAGAAAATATATTATAAAAGTTAATAATGAAAATGTTGATAGACAACCAACTGTAGATGTTACAAACCTAAAAAACGGAACATCAAGTACAGCAGAATACAAACATCAAAAATCACCAGTTAAAGTTTCAGCTGGGGATACAGTTATATATGAAATAAGAGTATATAATGAAGCAGATATAGATGCCCAAGGAACAGTTATAATAGATTCATTACCAAAAGGTTTAGAATTTGTAGAAGATAGCGAAATAAATAATACTTATGGATGGGTAAAATCAGAAACTGAGGGCGAAAATAATACTATATATACTACAAATTACTTACAAGATAAAGTTATTAAAGCTTTTGATAAAGAAAATAGTGAAACTTTAGATAGTGCTTATGTTCAAATGGAATGTAAAATCTCTGATACAGCAAAAGCTTCATCAATATTAACAAATGTTGCAGAGATTGCTGAAGATGGTATTGATGATAGAGATTCAGTTCCATCAAATAATGATTATATAAATAATGATTATGATTCTTCAAATTATAAAGGACATAATGATAATAAAGATGATTTAACAGATAAAGATTATCATTATAAAGGAAGAGAAGATGATGATGATTTTGAAAAAGTTGAAATTGAAGGAAAAGTTTTTGATTTAAGCTTACAAAAATTCATCACAAAAGTAAATGATAGCGCTCCAAAAACAAGTAGAGAACCCGTAGTTGATGTTACAGACTTAAAAAATGGAACAAGTACAGATGCAAAATACTCTACTGTTAAAACACCGATGGTTGTAGAAAAAGGAGATATAGTAACATACACAATAAGAGTATATAATGAAGGTGAACTTTCAGGATATGCTGAGCAAGTATCAGATTATTTACCAGAAGGATTAGGATTTTTAGTTGGATATAGAACAAATGTTGATAATTACTGGGCAATTCCAGAAAATTCTAAAACAATAAAATTAAGTGAAATAGAAAATGGAAAAACAAATCTTTCTGTAGAAGATTTTACAGATGTAGATAATTTAGATAATGTAGATGTTGTTACAGGAAAAGTAAAATTAACATCAACAAAATTAAAATCTAGTGATGTTGATGAGAAAAATTTAATTCAAGGATTTGATAAAGAAGAGGGAACAGAATTAAGTTATAAAGATATACAAGTAACTTGTATAGTTTTAGCTGATAAAGTTTCAAACAATAACTTTAAAAATATTGCTGAAATTGTTGATGATTCAGATGAAGATAGAAAACCAATAGATGATATAGATTCAACACCAGATACAGTAAATCCAGATAATTATCCTGGTGAAGATGGAAATCAAGATGATAATGATTATGAAGATTTAACAACTATAGATAAAGAATTTGATTTAAGCTTGCAAAAATTTATAACAAAAGTAAATGATACTGAAATAAAAGATAGAGTACCAAGTGTTAGTAAAGATTCAAATGGTAAAGTTCAAATAGTTGGAAATTCAGAGCCACTTGCAGTAGAAAATAATAACTTAATAACATATACAATAAGAGTATATAATGAAGGAACTATTGCAGGATATGCGAAAGAAATTTCAGATGATTTACCAAAAGGACTAGAATTTGTAGTAGATAATGAAGTAAACAAAAAATATGGATGGACATTATACGATAAAAATGGAAATGAAACAACAGATTTAACTCAAGCTGTAATGGTAAAAACAGATTATCTATCAAAAGAGAAATCAGAAGCTAGAGGAGAAGATTGTTTATTAAAACCATTTGATCCAACAGGTGATGCAAAAGATATATCTTACCAAGATGTTCAAATAGTATTTAAAGTTGTTGAAAGTATAGCAAAAGAAAATGAAGGCAGAATTATAATTAATACAGCAGAAATATATGACGATTCTGATGAAAATGGTAATCCAATAGAAGATATAGATTCAACACCAGGAAATAATAAAGATGGTGAAGATGATATAGATAAAGAAAAAGTATATGTTAAATATTTCGATTTGGCATTACAAAAAGATTTAATAAAAATAATTGTTACAGAAGATGGAACAACAAGAGAAATTTCTGTTGCTTCAACAGATGGATTACAAAAAGTTGAAATACATAGAAAGAAATTAAATTCTACAACAGTAAAATTTGTTTATAACATAACTGTAATAAATGAAGGAGAAATAGCTGGATATGCTACAGAAATAACAGATTATATTCCAGAAGGTTTAGAATTTATAGCAGAAGAAAATAGTCAATGGACACAAGTTTCATCTAATGTTATTACAACAAATGCATTAGCAAATACTCGTTTAGAACCAGGTCAAACAGCTTCAGTACAAGTTGTATTAAAATGGATAAATAATGAGAATAATATGGGAATAAAAAATAATATTGCTGAAATTAGTAAAGATGATAATGACAGTGATACACCAGATATAGATTCAACACCTAATAATAGAGTTGAGACTGAAGATGATATTGATAATGCAGAAGTAATGCTAAGTATTTCAACAGGTAAAGCTCCAACATATATAGGCTTAACAACAACAGTACTTGCAATACTTACAACAGGAGTTATATTAATTAAGAAATATGTTTTAATTTAATATAATAAATAAAATAATGAACCCTAAAAGGGTTCATTATTTTTTAGAAAAATATATAAATAGACTGGATAGAATTGTATAAAAAGGTAAATAATTGTGTTTACAACAAAAATGCTATATGATATAATTTAGCATGAAGTAAAATAGGTGAGGTGTTTAAACAAATGAACCAAATATTAGATTATAACCCAAATAAAAGTTCTGGTGGAAATTCATCAAATTCAGATAAAATTGTTAGAGTGTTTGCTGTAATTTTAATAATATTTGCACTATGTTTATTAGGAAGTGGAATCTATAATTTAACTAAAAATAAGGAGTCTGAAACTCAAAAAACAGCAGCTCCAACTCAAGCTAAAATAGATGTAGAGCAAACAGATACAGAAATTATAATTAAAGTAAGTCATGATAAAGCAATTAATAAATTAACTTATAAATGGGATACAGATAAAGAAGTTACAAACTCTGGAAATGGTGAATCAACAATGGAAGTGAAAGTACCACTTCTATCTGGTGAACATGTTTTAGATGTTAAAGTTACAGATATTGATGCGGTTGAATCTACATATCAAGGAACATTTACCTCAGAAACAGGAGTAGATAGTACATATCCAGAAATAACTTTAGAAGTAACACCTGAAAGCAAATTAAAAATAACAGCTACAGATGAGACTGAAATTAGTTTTATTACTTATAGATGGAATGAGGATGAAGAAGTAAGAGTTGAAGCAACAGAAGAAGGACAAAAAGAAATTGTTGAAGAAATAGAAATTTTAAAAGGAAAAAATGATCTTACAGTTGTTGCTGTTGATAAAGCAAATAATTCATCAAATAAAATGGAAAGCTATACAGGTTTAACAAATCCTGAGATTACAATAAATGTTTCAGAAGATAAAAAATCAGCAGATATAATTTGTTCTCATGAAAATGGTATAAAAGAGATTAAATTAAATTTAAATGGACAAGAATTAGGAGTAGAGTTACCTGAAGAAAATCCAAAAGATGTAACTGTACCAATTGTATTTGAAGAACCAACCAATAAATTAGTAGTAACAGTTATAAGTGTTGATGATACAGAAAAAGTTGCTGAAGAAGAAATACAGAGTGAAGAAGCTCAAACAGAAAATATAGAAATTCGTATGGAACAATTAGAAGATGATTCAAGTAAAGTTGCAATATCTGCTACAACAGAAAGTGGAGTAAAGGAAATGTACTTAAATATAAATGGAGCAGAATTTACAGTAGATATGTCATCATTACCAGAAGATTCAAAAGAAGTAGTTCTAGATCCAATCGAATTAACAGATGATGTAACAACAATAAAAGTAACAGTTATTTCAAAAAATGATGTAGAAAAAGTAGATGAAAAAGAATTTACTAAATAGTAGGAGTATATATGGTTCAAGAAATATATATAATTGATAATAAAAATGAGCTAATTGCAAAATTAAAAGAAAGTTTTAAAAGAGAATTGGATGAATATAATTTTAAAACAATAAAAACTTCAGAAATAGAAATAGCTCTTAGAAATATACCAGCACTAATAATTATTGATGAAGATACAACAGATGTAAATATCGTAGAGTTTTGCAAAAGCATTAGAGCAAACGAAGATAATAGTATAACTCCAATAATTGTAGTTAGCTCCAATATAGATAGACAGCACAGAATTGATGTATTAAAAACTGATGTAGAATATTATATAAAAAAACCAATAGATGATGAATATTTTTACTATACAATAAAAAATGTGGTTGGTTTGTTAACTAAAAATAGAAGAATAAGTCCATTAACAGGACTACCAGGAAATGTTCAAATACAGGCAGAAATGAAAAAAAGATTGTTAAATAAAGAAAAATTTGCTATTCTTTATTTTGATTTGGATAATTTTAAAGCATATAATGATGTATATGGTTTTTCTAATGGAGATGAGATTATAAAATTTACTGCAAGAACAATTTCAAAACATGTTCATCAAATTCCGAATAGTGATAATTTTCTAGGGCATATTGGAGGAGATGATTTTGTTGCAATTATAGGACCAACAGATTATGATAAAGTATGTCAAGATATAATAGCAGAATTTGATAAATATGCTGTTGATTTTTATAATGAGGTTGATGTTGAAAGAGGATATGTAGAGGTTGCGAACAGGAGAGGAATTATAGAACAATTTCCACTTACTTCAATATCAATAGCAGTACTTGAGGTAGATTCAAAAATATATAAAACTACACTTGAAATTGGAGAAGTAGCAGGACAAATAAAACATCAAGCTAAAACTATTTTAGGTAGTACTTATGTTATAAATAGAAGAAGATTTTAAAATTTGATAAATTTATTTAAAAATATAAAAATAAAAAAATTATATAAGTTTTATGATTTTTAATATATAAAAAAGAGATTACTTTTAAAATTTAACCCTCAAATATTAGATATATTATCTAATATTTGAGGGTTATTTTAGTTTTGGAAACTTCTTATTATATAAAGGTTTTGCTAAAAATTGTACACCAATTTTATTTCATAAAATTGAGTATTAGAACAAAGACGTGGACATTTTCATAAAATTTAATCTTTTGCAATTATCATAATGTCCACTTTTGTTCTTCTTGTAATTTTTTTTAAATATTATTTTTAGAATAAAAATTTTTAAAATTTAATTTTTTTTTAAGATTTCTTTTTTATAATTTTTTTAGAAACAGATTTTATGTGAAAACATAAAGAAGAGGAGGAAAAATGAAAGACAAATTACTTTATTTAATACTTGGAATACTAATAGGTGCAGTTATAACATCAGGAGTATTCTTAGTATTTTCAAAAAACTCTAGACCAGACATGAATGGTCAAAGACCTAATATGGAACAAAGGGAAGATATGAAAAGACCAGAAGATGGAAATTTTGTACCAGAAAATAGAGTTGAAGAAACAAATGTAGCAGAAACAGAAACTATAACAGAATAATATAAATACCTTATTAGTTATAAGATTATTTCTAATAAGGTATTTAAAAATAAAAAACTGAAAGGGATATATATATGAAAATAGATAAGAAAAAAATAGTAATATTTTTTATTATAATATTAGTTATTTTAATAATATTATTATTTGGAAGGTCTTCGAATGCAACTGAAGATGCAACAGTAGTAGAAACTACAGAAGAAATAGCAGAAGTTTCTAACCAAACTATTACTACAACTCTTACTGCTCCAGGAGAAGTTCAATCAGCTCAAACTGAAAAAATATCTTTAAATACTAGTTATTATTATTTAACAATGTGTGCAGAAGAAAATGAGTATATAAAAGAAGGAGATAATTTACTAGAATATACAAATGGAAGTTATATAACAGCCCCTTATGATTGTATAATAACAGAATATTCTGTGCCAAATGCAAAAGATATTTGTACTTCTAATAATTATATCCAAATTTCTTCTGTTGAAGATTTATATATGGAAATTAATATTGGAGAAGACAAAATAGGTAAAATTTCTTCTGGGCAAGAAGTTAGTATTGTTGTAAACTATGATGAAACACAAGAATATACAGGTAGTATTAGTAAGATAAATGCTATAGGAACTCATGACGCAGGAGGAAGTACCTTTACAGCAATAGCTTCAATAAAAAATGATGGAAATCTAAAATTAGGTATGTCAGCAACATGTACTATTACTCTTGAAAAAAATGAAAACATACCATGTATACCAATAGAAGCAGTACAAATAGAAGATAATGAAAGATATGTAAATGTACAAAGTGAAGATGGAACAATAAATAAAGTTATAGTTGAAACAGGAGTTTCAGATGCAAATTATGTACAAATAGTATCAGGATTAAACTTAGGTGAAACAGTTGTATATGAAAAGACTACAGTTATATCTACTAATACAGAAGATACAAGTGCAAGTAATTCTTTAATCTCATTATTTAATACAAATGGTAGAGATAATTCTTTTGAAAAAAATAGAAACTCTGGAAGAGGAGAATTTTAATATATGGAGAATATGATAGAGTTAAAAGGAATAAAAAAATATTTCACAATGGGTGATGAGCAAATAAAGGCTTTAGATAATGTGGATTTAAGTGTAGAAAAAGGAGAGTATTTATCTATTATAGGTCCCTCAGGAAGTGGAAAGTCAACTCTTATGAATATTTTAGGTTTATTAGATGTAGCAGATGAAGGAAAATATATATTAGATGGAGTTGACGTTGAACAAATGACAGATGGAAATTTGGCTAAATTAAGAAATAATAAAATAGGTTTTGTTTTCCAAAATTTTAATTTACTATCAAAACTTACAGCATGGGAGAATGTTCAACTTCCTCTTATATATGCAGGTAAGACTGCAAAAGAATCTAAAAAAATAGCTTATGAATATTTAGAAAAAGTAGGACTAAAAGGAAGAGAAAAACATTTACCTAAACAGTTATCAGGAGGGCAACAACAGAGAGTAGCAATAGCTAGAGCATTATCTTGTAATCCGGAAATAATTTTAGCTGATGAACCAACTGGAGCACTTGACTCTAAAACAGGAACAGAAATAAAAAAATTGCTTAAAGATTTAAATTCAGAAGGACAAACGATTGTTTTAATAACACATGATAACAGTATGGCAGAAGAAGCAAAAAGAATTGTAAGAATAGCAGACGGAAAATTATATGAATATGAAAAGGAGAACAAATAATATATGAAAATTCTTAATATTATAAAAATGGCTTTTAAAAATATAAAAAGCAATAAATTAAGATCTGCACTTACAATGCTAGGATTAATAATAGGTATAGCTTCTGTAATTGTTTTAGTAGGAATAGGTACAGGTGCGACAGATTCTGTAACAGATAGTGTGCAAAATTTAGGAACAGACATATTAACTGTTAATATAAATTCATCAGATACTAGTTTAGAATATGAGGATACTGATGATATACTAAAAATAAGTAATGTTGAAAAAGTAGCACCATACAAAAATATTTCTGCATCAGTTAAAAGAGGAGAAAAATCAAGCTCTAATGCTAGTGTAATAGCAAGTAATGATAACTATTTAGAAATTACTAATTCTGAATTAGCAAGAGGTAGAAGTATATCAATTATAGATATTGAAAATAGTAGCAAAGTATGTATTTTAGGGAATGAGATAGCAAGTACATTATTTAGTCTTACAGATCCAATAGGTCAAAAAATAAAATTAGAAGGAGATAATTATACAGTTATTGGACTGCTTACAGAACAAGGCTCAAGTATGGGAAGCAATGTAGATAATATGATAATAATTCCTATTTCAACAGCTAGCTACTTTAATGAAGATACAAGTATTACAAATATGTATGTTAAAGTACAAGATGAATCCAAAATAGATATTACATCTAGTTTAATTGGAAATTATATAAGAGAAAAATTACTAATATCTAGTGAATATTATAGTGTTACTTCTCAAAATTCGATGCTTGATGCAATGGATGATATAAATAGTACATTAACTTTATTATTAGGAGGAATAGCAAGTATTTCGTTAGTAGTTGGAGGAATAGGTGTTATGAATGTAATGCTTGTTTCTGTTACAGAAAGAACTAAAGAAATAGGTATAAGAAAATCACTTGGAGCGCGAAAAAGAGATATATTAACTCAATTTTTGGTTGAATCTTTAGTTCTTAGTATATTAGGTGGATTACTTGGAATAATTTTAGGTATTGTAATTGGAGGAGTTGCAGAGAATATGGGATATATATTTACCAATTCTGTATCTATTATGCTTATATCTTTCTTTTCAAGTGCAGGTATAGGAATTATTTTTGGAATATTTCCAGCATATAGAGCAGCTTGCTTAAAACCTATAGATGCTTTAAGAACAGATTAAAAGATAAGGAGATTATAGTATGAAATATATAAGAAGAATTTTTTTAATAATATTTTTGAGTTTACTACTTTTTACTAATATTGCTTTTTCTACAGAAAATAATATTGTGTCTGTAAGTAGTCAAAATGTAGAAATAAATTCAGACTTTTATATAATATTGAATTTGTCTAATATTTCTTATACTAAATTTAGAGTTGAAATAACTAATAGTTTAAATTTAAGTGCAAGTCAAATTAACAATGCAGTTTCAGAACTATCTAATAGTAATACTTTAACATCTTTTGTTGTTGATAAAAATTCAATAAGCTTAGATAAATTAGCCATAGTTTATACTTCACAAAATCAAAAAGGGGTAATAGATTTTAATGTTAATATTATTAGTTTGGATTCTAGTTTGAGTGATTTGAAAAATAGTTTATCTAGTATAGAAAAAGAAATTAATGAATTACAAGTAAAGCTAAATACCCTTAATGAATCTCTAAAAGAAACAAGTACTGATTCAGAGGAATATGCTGAAATTTCTGCACAAATAGAAGAGGTAAAGAAAAGTATTGAGTTAAAAAATTCAAGGAAAAATGAATTAGTAGAACAAATAAATAATTTTAAAGAAGAAAATATGTCTGAAGAAATAACTGTTAATGTACAAGAAGCTCAAAATAAAAATAATCAAAATAAAATGAATGATACTGAAAAGATGCCTTGGGAAGATGATAAGGAAATGTTTATGAAAGAATTTGAGAAAGATGATGATATGGCATCAAATATGAGAAAAATGATGGAACAAATGAGTGATTTAGAATCAGATTTAAAAACTGCTAATAATACAATTTCTAGTTTATCACAAGATACAACCTATCAAGGTTCACAGAATAATTATTTATCAAATTTAAGTATAACAGGTGTAGAATTAGAAAATGGTTTCAAAAAAACTACTAGTACTTATTTTGCAAAAGTAGATGAAAATACAACAAGTGTTACAGTAAATGCTATTCCTGAAGAGAGCACTTCTATTGTTACTATATATGGAAATAATAATTTAGAAAGTGGAAAAAATAAAGTTCTTATAAATGTAACTGCAGAAAATGGTTCGGTAAGAACATATAAAATATATATTACAAAATAAATAAGAAAGGAATATGTTTTAAACATATATTAAAGAATATGAAAAAAAAGAAAAATCCAATAGTTATATCTATAATAATATTATTAATAATATTGTTAGTAATTATATATTTATATATATCACCAAATATCTCAAAAGATAATAATGTATCAAGTAATGAATCATCAGTAAATGTGTCTGAAGCTCAAGCAAGTATCCAGACTATAGAAAATACATTATCTAGTTCTGGAGAGATAAGTTCAGCATTAAGTGAAAAAGTATATTTACATGCATCATACTATTTTGGAGAGTTATTAGTTGATGAAAATGTATATATTGAATCTGGAACTAATATTATTGAATATACAAATGGTACTTACCTAACAGCACCTTATGATTGTGTAATTACTGCTAGTAATCTACCTGCAGAAAGTGAAATTTGCACAAGCAGTCACTATATAGAAATTAGTTCTATTGAATCTTTATCAATGAGTTTAAGTGTGAGTGAAACAGATATTAATAAAATAGAAATTGGAGATATTGTTGATATTACTATAACAGCAACTGGCGAGACAATTCAAGGTTATATAACATCTATTTCAGAAGTGGGAACTTATAACTCAAATGGCTCATATTTTTCTGCAACAGTAACCTTTGATAATAATGAAAATTTAAAAATAGGTATGTCTGCAAGCTGTGAAATTATAATTGAAAGTGCTGAAAATGTAGTTGCGGTTCCTGTAGAAGCAATTCAGACATCTGATGAAGGGAAATATGTTATAGTTGTTAATTCAGATGGTAGTACTTCTAATGTAAATGTGGAAACAGGAATTTCCAATGATGCTTATACAGAAATAAAATCAGGAATAGGAGAAGGAACAACTGTACAAATGACAGAAAGTTCAGAAAGCTCTAGTGGTGGTTTTAATAGAAATTTTGGTGGAAATTCTCCAGAGGGAAGAGAAATGCCAAATATGGAAGGAATGCCAAGTATGGAGAGCATGCCAGGTAGACAATAGATATAAATTTTTAAAACTCTAAAATAAAAAGTCTCTAAAATATTATTACAATTAATATTTTAGAGTTTTTTTATGATTTCTATTATATAAAGGATTTACCAATGTTATTCAGAATATAAAATTTTATTTTTAGTGATGCTTAAAAATATTAAAATATTATTAAAATATTTTAACATAGATTAATAATACTTGAAATTTTTTTAAATATAAGTTAATATATATTTCTGTAAGAAGAAAGTAAGGAGAGAAAAATGAGCGAAAAAATTGTAAATGCAATTATAGGTGCTTTTGGAGGAGTTGCATCTATTGCATACGGAAAAGAAATATTAGTATTTATAATTTCACTAATGCCAATATTGGAGTTAAGAGGTGGATTAATTGCAGCAGCATTACTTGGTCTTGATCCGATACCTAGTTATGTTATAAGTATTATAGGAAACATATTACCAATACCATTTATATTGCTTTTAATCACTAAAATTTTAGATTGGATGAGAAATTCAAAACATTTTAAAGGTGTAGCAAAATGGTTAGATGAAAAAGTTGAAAAACATAAAGGGCAAATTGAAAAATATGGTTATTTAGGAATTATAATTTTTGTTGGTATTCCATTACCAGGCACAGGAGCATGGACTGGTTCTTTAATAGCCTCAGTTTTAGGAATGGAGAAAAAGAAAACTTTTCTATCAGTTCTATTAGGCGTAATTATGGCAAGTGTTATAATGATGGTTTTATCTTTTGGAATTTTGGCAAATGTAGTACACTAATGAAAGATTGAAATTATTAGTGATTTGTGGTATTATATTACTATAGTCAAAGTGAAAGAGGGATTTTAAATGGCAGAAAAAACTAATATGAAAAATTTTGAAGATTATTTTAAAATAGTAAAACACAAATTACCATATTGGGATGAATTACCTGAGATAGATTTATATATGGATCAAGTAATAGCTTTAATGGACAAATATTTATCATTTCATAAAACAGATGAAAATACAACAATTGTAACACACTCAATGATAAATAATTATGTGAAACTAGGTATGATGCCAGCACCAGTAAAAAAGAAATATTCAAGAGAACATATTGCTTATTTAATAATAATTTGTAGTTTAAAACAAGCATTACCAATTTCAGATATAAAAGACTTAATAGAAATTAGAGTAGAAAGGACTTCTATCAAAGAAACTCTAAATTTTTTCAGTGATTTATATGATTCAACATTTAATACAGTGCTTGCAATAGGAAAAAAATTCAGTAGAAAAAATGCAAATGAAGATGAACTGTTTGGAGATACAGCTTTGTTTATGGCTATGGGGTCTAGTCATAGTAAATATATTGCAACAGAAATTGCAAAAATAAAAAGAAATAAATAATAGTCTTGTATTAAAAGCAGTAATATTAAAATACATAATAATTAAATAAAAAGATAGTAAAGATTTAAGGTTTTTCTTAAATCTTTTTATGTGATTATAATTTTCCGGCTATGCCGGTAGTAATATATTTCTATGTCATTATGAGAAAAATACCTCTGGCTTAGCTAGAGGTATTTTTATTAATAGAAAATTTTCTTAAGCTTTCTATTATATAAAGACTTAAATCAATATTGTACACAAACTTTATGAAATAAATTTGATACTAGAATAAAAATAAAGTTTCCTAAGAATTTTAATAAATATTTATATAAAAAAAACATATTATAAATATTAGTAATGTTTTTTATTATACTAATTAGTCAAATTAATTGACTTTAACATATAGATAATATATAATAGTTTTGAAAACTAGATAAAGAGGTAATTAATATGAAAAAAGATGAATATTTTTTTGATTATCCTGATTTTAATAATATAAAAGAAATTATTTATGATGTTGTAAAAAAATATCCTGAAAATACAGCGTTTATAGTAAAAGAGAAAAAAGAAAAGAACATAGAATATAAAAATATAACTTTTACTGAATTATTGGAAAATGTAAATAATTTGGGAACAGGTTTATATAATTTAGGTATGAAAGATAAAAAAATAGCAATAATCTCTAAGAATAGATATGAATGGGCTTTAAGTTATATATCAATTTTACTAGGAAATATGGTTGCTGTTCCATTAGATAAAGGTCTAACACCAATAGAAATTGAAAATAGTATTGTAAGAAGTGGTGCAGATGCGATTATTTTTGATAATTCTATGGCAGAAATAATTTCAAATATTAGAGCTAGCGGAAAAACTGAGTTAAAAGAATATATTTGTATGGAAGAAAATGAAGATTTTAATTCTTTACAAAAAATTATAGAAAAAGGTAAAAAATTACGTTTAGAAGGTAAAAAAGATTTTGAAAATACTGAAATAGATTCTGACAAATTAAGCGTATTATGTTTCACATCAGGGACAAGTGCTAGTTCAAAAATAGTAATGCTTTCACATAGAAATATAGCTTCAAATATATCAGCAATGCATAAAACAGAAGATTTTAGGTCAACAGATGTGAATCTTGCTTTTTTACCATTGCATCATACTTTTGGTTCTACAGGAATTTTATTTATTTTAAGTTATGGTGCTGCAACAGCTTTTCCAGATGGTTTAAGATATATTGCTCAAAATCTTAAAGAATATGGAGTTTCTGTATTTATAGGAGTTCCGCTTTTAGTAGAATCAATGTATAAAAAAATAGAAACAGAAGTTGAAAAACAAGGAAAAACTAAACTTATTAAGATAGCAAGAAAAGTAACTAATATTTTTCCAGGTCTAAAAAGAAAAGTATTTAAACAAATAATAGATCAATTAGGTGGAAAATTAAGATTAATTATTAGTGGTGCAGCAGGTCTTGATAAAGACGTTTGGAAATCTTTTAATGAATTAGGTATAAAAGTTATTCAAGGCTATGGGTTAACAGAAGCTTCACCAGTAGTTGCTGCTGAAAATGCTAAATATGGAAGACAAGGTTCAATAGGCTTTCCTTTATATGGAGTAGATGTTAAAATATTTGATAAAAATGAAGAAGGAATAGGAGAACTTGCTGTAAAGGGACCTAATGTTATGTTAGGATATTATGATGATGAAGAAGCAACAAAAGAAACTTTTAGAGATGGTTGGTTATTAACAGGTGATTTAGCCTATATTGATAAAGAAGGATATATTTTTATTACAGGAAGAAAGAAAAATGTAATTGTACTAAAAAATGGAAAAAATATATATCCCGAAGAATTAGAAATGCTTGTAAACAAATTGCCATTAGTTAAGGATTGTATGGTATTTGGAAAGCCTAAAGATGATGATGTAATACTATCTGTAAAAGTTCAATATGATGAGGAATGTATAAAAGAAAATTATAAAGATGAAGATGAAGAAAAAATTCATGAAATCTTATGGGAACAAATAAAGCAAATTAATCGTACAATGCCAACATATAAATATATAAAAAATTTGGTAACTACAAAAGAAGATTTCATAAAAACAACAACTGCAAAGATTAAAAGACATGAAGAAATGAAAAAAATGAATTAATTATTATTAAAATACACCTATTAATTTAAGGGTGTATTTTTTAAAAAATTAATTTTTAATACTATGCATATAATATTTATCTATGATAAAATAAACAAAAAAAGAAAGGAGAGTATGATTTATAATCATGCAATTAAGTTTATGAAAAAAGTAGCTGTTATGTTGGCAGATGGTTTTGAAGAAATTGAAGCTTTAGGAACTATTGATATTTTAAGAAGAGCAGGAGTAAGTTGTGATATGGTAAGTATACAAAAAGAAACTGTTACTGGAGCACACGGAGTTAGAATAGAAGCAGATAAAATAATAGGAGAAGATATTAAAAATTATGATATGATTGTTTGTCCTGGAGGACTCCCAGGTGCAGAGTACCTATCTAATTGTGAGTTATTAATAGAAACAATAAAAGAATTTGACCAAAAAGCTGATAAATATATTGCCGCAATATGTGCTTCACCAGCTATGGTTTTAAGTAAAGCTAGGATTGAAAAAGATAGATATATAACTTCTTATCCAGGAGAAAGTTTTGAAAATCTACTAGAAAAAGCAAATTATATTGAAGAATTAGTAGTTGTAGATAACAATTTAATCACAAGTAGAGGACCTGCAACAACTTTTTTATTTGCTTATAAATTATTAGATGTATTAGGAATAGATACCGGTTCTTTAAAAGAAGGTATGTTATGGAATATGTTAGAAGAAGAAAAAGAGTAAATTATTATGCAATACTTGAAAAATCAATAAAAAAGTATTATAATCATACATTGAGAGAAAATAATAATATTTAAAGAGGAGTGTTTTGTATGATTGGAAAAAGGAAAGTAGTATTAGTTGGAACTGGTTTTGTTGGTATGAGTATGGCATACGCTATTTTAAGTCAAGGAACATCAAGTGGAGTTAATGAATTAGTATTGATAGATGTTTTAAAAGATAAAGCAATAGGTGAAGCTATGGATTTATCTCATGGACTACCTTGTTCATCAAGTCACATGAAAATAAAAGCTGGTGATTATGATGAATGTGAAGATGCAGATATTGTAGTAATTACAGCTGGTTTAAATCAAAAACCAGGTCAAACAAGATTAGAATTATCTGAAGCAAATGCAAAAATCATGAAAGATATTACAATTCAAGTTGTAAATAGTGGTTTTAAAGGAATTTTCTTAGTTGCTTCAAATCCAGTAGATTTAATGACAAAAGTAGTACAAGAAGTTTCAAAATTTCCAACAGGTAGAGTAATAGGCTCAGGAACAGCTTTGGATACAGCTAGATTAAGATATATGGTTGGAGAATATTTAAATGTTTCTAATAAAAATGTTCATGCGTATATAATGGGAGAACATGGTGATTCTTCTTTTGTTCCTTGGGAACATGCTTATGTTGGTTGTAAAAAAATAACAGATATTTTAGAAGATGCAGGAAAGGAATTATCAGACTTAGATAAAATATATGTTGAAGTTAGAGATGCTGCTTATGAAATTATAAATAGAAAAAAAGCAACTTATTATGGAATTGGTTTAGGATTAGCAAGAATTGTTAAAAATATAATGAATGATACAAATGAAATCTTAACAGTATCAGCTTACTTAAATGGTGAATATGGACATAAAGATATTTATATTGGTGTTCCTGCAATAATAAATAGTAATGGAGCAAGAGAATTATTAGAATTAGAACTTAGCAAAAAAAATAAAGAAAAATTAGATAATAGTTGTAAAATATTAAGTGAAAACATGGAAAATATAAGAAAAGCATTAAATAATAATTAATACAAAGAAGTTTGAAAATAAAATTTAGAAATTAAAAACAAAAAACTCTATTTCCTTAGAAATAGAGTTTTTTGTTTTTATCATAAAGTTCACTTTTAGTTTTAATAAAAAGTTTTTAAAGTTTTATAGTATAAAGGATTTGATTAAAATTATCTTGCTTCTTTATCGTCATATTCGATTCTTATATAAGGATGTTTTTGTAATTTGTTATAAATTCTATATATTTTTCCATATTTTTCTAATCTTTTTATTCTGTCAGATTTAACTTTTTCTGCAAGTTCAAAAGAACTTGCTTTTCTACCATCAGGCATTTGTATATTATGCTTTTGAAAACTATGTTTAACTTCTGGTGGCATAGATGAAAGCTTTTTAAAAAATGTATCTAACTCAGAAATCATAAATGTATCTTCAATTTCACAAGCTTTAGTAAAATCTATTGAATCAACAACTTCAGCTATTTTATCTTGCTGATTTAATAATATATCTTGAGCTGATACTGTATCTGTATAATCTGTATCAGTTGAAATAACTTTTTTAAATTTTTTAAAAACTTGTGAATATAACTCAAAATCTTCAGAAGATATTTTGATATTCATGTTTTGACCAAATTCAGGGTAAACTTCTCTTATTCTAGAAAATAATTCGCTTCTAGAATTATATTTTGCAGATAACTTATTATGTGCAGTTATATTTTTTGCAAAATTCTCTGCAGCAAACAATCTATTTTCTTGATAATGCTTTTCTGCAATATCAGCATGTGACCCTAATTTAGGATATTTTATTGGAGCAGAAAGTACAATACTATTATCTGCTAATGATGCAACAAAAGCCATATCATGCATAGATAGTAAAGAATTTTGAAATTTAGATATATTAGAACGTATCTCTGTGATACTATGTTTTTTATATATTTCAAATTTTTCATCTGATGAAGCTTTTGAATTTGACCTATTATTATTTTCAGTTAATGTATCCATAATTTTTACCTCTAGACTAGAAGTATAATCCTTTTTTTATTAGGTGTCAATCATTTTTATATAAATATTTTAATTTAGAATAACAAATTAACCATTCCTAAAATAAATCCTATTAAAGCTCCTAAATTTATTAATGCATTTAATTCTTTTTTCATTATTTGTAAAATTAAATTTTCAAGTTCTAAAACTTCCATTGAATTTATTTTATTTTTTACAATATTTGAAATGTTTATTGAATTTAAGATAGCTGGCATAGTTTTTATAATAAAATCTTCATAAATATTTATCACTAGATTTTGAATACTTATATTAGAAGATTCTATAGAATTGTAAATATCAGAAGTTGTATATGAAGTATATTTATCTAGTTCTTTTGATACCATTTCATATATTAAATTTTCACCTTCTGTTTCTATATATTCATTCACTTTAAAACTTGCATTTTCTGATATAGAAGATATAAGTGCTTTTCCACCAAAAATACCTAAAGCAGAACCTTTTATTTTTTCTTTTGCTGCTGCTTCTAGTTTTTCAGCTACCAAATCTCTTAAATTATAAGATAGAATGGTTTCATAAATGCTGGAAGCTATATGGTTTGTTAGTTTTTCCAAATTTTTGTTATAACTTGCACTACCAATATAAGATTCTATATAATCTTTTAGTTTGATAGAATTTTCAGTTTCTGCGTAAGATAGAATATTTGAAATTTTAGATTTTAGATTTTCTTTCATTTCTTTTGAAAGTAAAGTTCTTTTCAAAGTATCTTCTGTTAAAAGATTAGTACTTATAGAATTACCAATAGCTTCAGCTAAACGAGCTTTATTTTTAGGAATTATTCCAGGAGTAAAAGGCAAAGTATGTTTTCCTATAGTTATTGGTTTTAAAGGTCTAAACATCATTTTTACAGCAATCCAATTAGTTACATAGCCTATACCAGCACCAATTAGAGGTTTAATTATAATTGAATAATCCATATTTTTCTCCTTTTAAATAACATTATTTATTATATCTAATTCTTTAAAAAATATTTAATCATAATTAGAAGTTAAAATAAAGTATTATAAGTAAAATTTAGGAGATAATATTAAAAAATAAATTTAATTATTATAAATAAATTTGAGGTAAAAATGATTTTAAATATAATTTTTATAGCTTTAGGATTTTTCCTATTAATTAAAGGTGCTGATTTTCTAGTAGATGGCTCTAGTAGAATTGCTAGAAAATTCTATGTAAAAGAAATAATAATTGGACTTACTATTGTTTCTATTGGAACTTCTATGCCAGAATTAATAATTAGTATTACATCTGCTTTAAAAAAACATTCGGATTTTGCAATAGGGAATATAGTGGGAAGTAATATTTCTAATTTGTTTTTTATATTAGGTGTTTGTGCTTTAGTAAAACCACTTTTATTTAAAAAGCAGACAGTAAGAATAGAAATTCCTTTTGTTATATTTTTAACTGCATTATTATATATTTTTGGAAATAATGGAGAATCCCCTGTTATAACAGGAATTGAAGGAATAATTTTTATAGTTTTTTGTACATTATTTACAGTTTACAATATTTTCATATCTAAAAATATTAGTGACTCAAAAATAGAAGAAAATAAAATTGAAGATATAAAGCTTGGAAAATCTATCTTATCTATAATAATAGGGATTATCTTATTGAAATTTGGTGGAGATTTTGTTGTAGATAATGCTTCTCAGATTGCTACATCATTAGGAATTAGTGAAAAAATCGTTAGCTTAACTATTGTAGCAATTAGTACGAGCTTGCCAGAATTAATAACTTCTGTTACAGCAACATATAAAGGTGAAATAGATTTAGCCATAGGTAATATTATAGGGTCAAACATTTTAAATATTGTATTAATAGTTGGAGTAACAGCAATAATAAATCCTATTCCTTATTCAGTAAGTTTTAATAAAGATTTAATCATATTTTTAATAGGAATGTTATTTTTAGCTATAATTCCATTTATTGGAGAAAAGTACAAAATTTCAAGAATTTCAGGTTTTATATATCTTATGAGTTATTTCATATATATTGGTAGTTTAGTTTATAGTAATATTTAAATTAGATGTATTTGGTTTATAAAAAGTAATCATGATTATTTGAAATGTCTTTTTTTGTATAAATACTAAGATTGTTATTATTATCGCAAGTTGCAAGGAAAATATCTGATATATCAGATATTTTTTGTTTTGCAATTTCTTTATTTAACCAAACTAAGTCGTTTCCAGTTTTATTTAGGTTTTCTAAAAGCACATGACCATCTAATATAACATTTATTAACACAGAAGAAATATTAGGATTTAAATTTAAATCTTCTAAAGTGGCAGGTTTTTTTGAAGCTTTTGGTAAAAAACTTATTTTTCCATTTGATTCTAATATAGCAGTTTGAATATCATTAACATTAAAATATCCATTTGTTCTGCATTGAAGTAGAAACTCATTTAAGTCTAATTTGGCTGTTTTAAAATTTTTTCTATAAAATTCACCATTATCTAATAATATTAAAGAATTACCATAAATAAATCTTCTAAACTTTATAGATTTATTACAAAAAATAGAGATGAGAAATGAAATTAAAGCATAAACTGCCATAGCAACTAATGGCTCCATAAAATTATTTTCTAAAGATGTAGCCATTTCAGCTGCAATAGATCCTATTGTAATTCCTATAATATAGTCAAACATACTAAGTTGTGACATTTCTTTATTTCCCATAAATTTTGCTAGTACAAATAAAAATAATTCTGAAGTTACAGACAAGATAAATATTTTTAAAAAGTCGTTTAATGATATAAAAAATATTGATTCCAATTAATAATAATCTCCTTTTATTGAAAAAATATATAATTTGTTATTCAAAATTTATAAATCTTAATACTATAATTTGTAAAAATTTGAAAAAAATACATAATTTCACATAAAAATCACAAAAAACTATTTATTATCTTCACAATTTGTGATAAAATATACTTGTTGAGTGTCACTAAAAACTTTAAACTCAGAATTATAATAGATATATACTTATGAAAAAAGGTCATGAGACTTTGAAAATCTATAAATGTAATTACATATATAGGAGGAATATATGTCGCAAACACAATCTAATATGAGTTTTTCAGTAAATATAGATGCTGTAGTATACAATATGTTAAATGGGGAGATAATAGGAAGACTTGCTTCAAGAAATGATGAACAAAAGAAAGAATTATATAAAGAAAAAGGGATAATAGAATCTTCTCCAGCAATAATAAGGTTTATGGGAAGACATAAAGAAGTTTTCGGAAATAGAAAGTTAATATATCAAAATGGAAATTTCTTTGGTGGTATTGTACCACTTTCACCACTTTCTGAAACAGATTCTTATAAAGACATGTTAAAATCTAGAATGAAATATGAATACGATATTTCAGATGAAGAATTATTAGAAATGGACGGTTTTATAGAAGATTTAAGAAATTTACATAAATCATCTGAGATTAAATCTATTTTAGATGAAACTGTTGAATATAAAAATTCTATAGAAAGACTTTGGAAAACTAATGAATCAAGAATTATGAGACATGTTCAAGGAGTTTTAGGAAGTTATACACCAGAAAATGTTGGAAAAGTAAATGTATATGTAATGTATCCAAACATAGATACACATAGAAGTTGTCCTGTATCAGATAGTAAAACTTATTTGTTTTTTGGAAAAAGAGGAGAAAAAAATCCAAGTAAAATTCTTGCTTCCTTGACACATCAAGCAGTACACCAGCCAATGCTTCCTTATGCTCCATCAATGACAAGAGATGAAAAAGAAAATTTTCATGCATTTATTAAGTTTTTAACAGATAAAGATATATATAGTAGTTTAACTGGAAAAAGTTATTTAGACATAGATACAGTAAAAGAAAATCCAGAAGTTATGGCAAAAGTATATCCTTTCTGGCTAGGGTATAGATATAGAAATGTTGATAAACAAGGATTGAATCCAGCAGAAGAGATAAGAAAAGCAATAAAAAGAGATAAAGATTATTTTGATAGTTTACCACCAAAATCTAAAAAAAGAAAGTTATTTGAGAGTTATGAATTTGAAAAAATTGATGCAGATAAACTTACAACTTTCTTTAAAGCAAGAAGAGGTATTACACCTTATGAATTTGCTAGACTTGATTTTGGAGATAAGACTTTAGTATATAAAGATAAATATTTAAAGAAAAAATCAGAAGATGTTGATTTTTATGATGTATAATATTTTAGAGAAAAATTAGATAACTTGTTATCTAATTTTTTTTTTGATAAAATAATATTATAGGAGATAAAAATGGGAAGAAGAAAGAAAAATAATAAAGTAAAAGAAGCAATTATTTTTATTGTTTTAATTATAGGAATTATTATAGCAGAAAAAACAGGTGTATTAAAATATATTGACGACTATATTGAAAATAGTGAATTTGCAAATCAAATAAGAACTGCAGAAACTTCTAATATTTCTATAACACCAAAAGTAAAAGTAGATGAACAAATTGTAGAAAGTGTGGCAGAAAATATTTCTATAGAAATTGGAAAATTAAATATATTATTTTTCGATGTTGGACAGGCTGATAGTGAACTAATTATTTGCAATAATAAAACTATGCTTATTGATGCAGGAAATACAAAAGATGGTGAAAAAATAGTAAATGCTATAAAAACATTAGGAATTTCAAAATTAGATTATGTTGTAGGTACACATGTTCATGAAGATCATATTGGAGGAATGAGTTATATTGTAGATAATTTTGAAATAGGAGAATTTTATTTACCTTATAATACACAAACAACTTCTAGTTATTATAAAGATTTATTAAAATCTCTTTCAAACAAAAATTTAAATATAAATGAAACTAATGTTGGTGATAAAATAGAATTATCAAATGCAATTTGTGAAGTAATGAGCGTAAGAAACGACGAACCTGAAAATGCAAATGAATCTTCTATAGTATTAGAGTTAACTTATGGAAACAAAAAATATTTATTTATGGGGGATGCAGAAACTAAAAACGAAGAAGAAAGAAATTGGAATGATGTAGATGTTTTAAAAGTTGGACACCATGGTTCAAATACTAGTAGTTCAATAAATTTTTTGAATCAAGTATCTCCAGAAATTGCGATAATTTCAGTAGGTGAAGGAAATTCTTACGGATTGCCAAAAGAAAAAATAGTAGATAGATTAGAAGCAATAGGAACAGAAGTTTATAGAACAGATTTAGATGGAACAATTCAAATTATTAGTGATGGAAATAATCAGGAACTTAGAAAAATAGATATAAGTTTAGACGGAAATAAATAATTTAAAATTTAGAAAAAAATGATGTATTGTGATAAATAATTTATTTAAAAATATATGATTTTAAAGATGAAGTAAAATTTAATTTTTTTTCTTAAAAAGATTATCAACTAATTGTTTTATTTCATCTTTTTCTTTTTTTGTAGTTTCTATATCTAAAACATATTCTCCATTTTTTAAAGTAATAATATCACCAGATTTACAATTTTGGGGTAATAAAGATTTTTTTATATTAATAAATTCTTTAGTTTCTCTATTTTCACATATAGCAAATTCTCCTTCAAATCGATCTATTGAATAAGATATAGAAGTTTTTGAAATAGATTTTTCAAGTTCTTTTGAAAAATCACTATTTGAAATATTTTTTTTGTTTTCAAAAAGCTCTAAGTCCATAAAGGCCTCCTTTCTTTATAATATAGCAATATAGCATAATTTACTTAAAAATACAATATTTTAATAGTATTATTTACAAATAAAATTTTTATTGATAAAATTTATAAAAAATAAGAATACTTATTATATAAGATTTATGTAATAATATAAAAATGATTAGCTAATAAGCTAGTAAAAATACATTATATAAATTCTATATAATACACAAATGAAGGGAGCAAAAAAATGAAAAAGAAAAATATTATCATTTTAATAGTTGCAATTATTATATTTTGTTTAGCATTATTTTTTTCTATTTATGTAATTAATTCAAAAAAAGATAATAATCAGAATAATATGGATGTAGAAGAAGTTTCTAAAACTAGAGATTTAGAAGATGTTGATTATGCAGATTTTGTATTTTATAGAGAAGATAGAAGTGAAGTAAAATTGTCTGATTATAAAGATAAACCAGTAATGATTTTATTTTGGAATGAAGATACAGAAGATGCTGTAGAAATGCTAAAAAGAGTTAATGAAATGTATGAAAACTATAAAGATAAAATCAACTTTTTTATGATTAATACTACAGAAAAAGTTAGTGATGAAATAAAAAATACAGTTTCTATGGAAATATATTATGACTTATATAAAGAAGGAGTACTAAAATATAATGTTTCAGAAGTTCCAGCAATGATTTATATAGCAGAAGATAATAGTATTATGAATGCAAAATCTGGACTTACAACAAGAGATGCTTTAGAAGCAAATTTAGATATATTATCTAATAACTTTTAATAATACTATAATATAGATTAGATAAAAGATTAAGTCGGATATAGGAAATGCAAATAAAATTCCTTTAAAGTTAAATATATTATATCCAATAAGGATAAAAACAAGCAAAACGGCAATTTTTGATAAAACAAGAATTGCTGATTTTTTTTTCATGTTATTTTGAATGAAATATATAGGAATCAATATTTTTATTCCATATAAGCTACTACTTATAAATAAAATTTTTGAAGCATATACAGCATGGTTTACTATTCCAGGAGTATCTGAAAAAAGATTAAATATATTTTTCGAAAATTTATATAAAATAAAAGATAAAATTATTTCAATTATAAAGCTAAAAATAACAATTAAAATAAAATGATTTTTATTTTTGTAAATTTTTTTGTTTAAAGAAATAGTTACTAATGGAAAAATCATTATCAAATATATTATAAAATTTAAAAATAGTCCTGTTAATTGTATTTTAGTCATCTTAAATCTCCTTAAATTATGAAAAGATTGTATCATAATTTTATAAAAATAATCAATATATAGTATTTTAAGAATTGTGGATTATAATATTAAAATAAATTTTTTAAAAAAATATAAAAAAATGCTTGCAAAATAAAATGTTATATATTAAAATTTAATTGAAGTGGAGAGAAGTGGTATAAAGTGGTAGAAAAATGAAAGGAGATGTATCGAGTTGCTAATTGGTGAATATGAGCATTCTCTAGATGCTAAGGGCAGATTAATAATGCCAGCAAAGCTTAGAGAAGATATTGGAGAAAAGTTCATAATAACCAAAGGACTTGATGGTTGTTTATTTGCTTTTTCATTAGAAGAATGGAAAAACTTTGAACAAAAATTAAGATCACTTCCGATTTCTAACAAAGATGCCAGATCTTTCTCAAGATTTTTCTTCGCTGGAGCTATTGATTGTGAAATAGACAAACAAGGCAGATTTTTAATTTCAAGTAATTTAAGAGAATTTGCTGAACTTACTAAAGAAGTAGTAATTATAGGTATGGATTCAAGAATTGAAATTTGGAGCAAAGAAAAATGGAAAAATACAGATGATGAAATTTCAGCTGATGAAATAGCTGAAAAAATGGAAATGCTTGGTATATAACTTGCTAAAGTTTATATAATCACAAAAGAAAAATTTAAAAGTACAAAAGATTAAGTTTACAAAAGAAAAAAGTTACAAAAGATGAAGAATACAAAAGATAAAGTCTTTAGATGACTAAAGATAAAAAAAAGGTTACAAAAGAAATTTTGTAATACTAAAGAAAAATATATAATTTACTAAAGTAAAAATATATAAAACAAAAGAATTTAAAAAATACAAAAGAGAAAAAGATTAAAATTACAAAGGATAAAATTACAATTTAGCAAGACAGTTGGTATAATCTTACCAACTGTTTATGCTATAAGGCAAAAATATCATGAGGGTAGTAATTTGGAATTTAATCATAAGTCTGTTATGCTAGAAGAATGTATTGAAGGTCTTTCAATAAAACCCAATGGAATCTATGTAGATGGAACTATGGGAGGTGCAGGGCATAGCAAAGAAATAGCTAAAAGAATAACGGAAAAAGGGCTTCTTATTGGAATTGATAGAGACGAAGAAGCTATTTGTGTTGCAAAAGAGAGATTAAAAGAATTTAACAATATAAAATTTGTTCATGACAACCATGATAATATTAAAAATATATTAGAAAGTTTAGAAATAACAGGAGTTGATGGAATACTATTAGACTTAGGTGTTTCTTCATATCAATTAGATGAAAGAAATAGAGGTTTTAGTTATATGAAAGACGCAACTCTTGATATGAGAATGGATAAAACTCAAGAATTAACAGCTAAAAAAGTTGTTAATGAATATAGTGAAGAAACTTTATCAAAAATTATTTTTGAATATGGTGAAGAAAGATTTGCTAAATCAATAGCAAGAAAAATTGTAGAATATAGAAAAAATAAAGAAATAGAAACAACAGATGAGCTTGTAAGAATAATTGAAGATGTAGTACCTAGAAAAAATAAAGAAGGACATCCTGCAAAAAGGACTTTTCAAGCTATCAGAATAGAAGTAAATGATGAAATAAAACCACTTTATCAAACAATAATAGATTCAATAGATGTTTTAAATCCAGGTGGTAGATTATGTGTAATAACTTTTCATTCTTTAGAGGATAGAGCTGTAAAAAATGCATTTAATGATTCTATAGGAAAATGTATTTGCCCACCAGATTTACCTTATTGTGTATGTGGTGCAAAATCAAAAGGAAAAATAATAACAAAAAAACCTTTATTACCTAAAGAGGCAGAAATGATAGAAAATTCAAGAAGTAAGAGTGCCAAATTACGAATTTTTGAAAAAAAGTAATATGTCCCTGAAATACACTAAAGAAAGGAGGAATAAAAGCATGAATAGTAGAAATTATAGTTATCAATATGAAACAAGTCCTAGAAAAATAAGACCAGATTATAGTACTCCAAGAAAAAAAGTAACAAAAACTACTAAAAAAACTTCTACAAGAGCTAAAAATAAAACTAGTGTAAAGAGTAAAAAACAAGAAGAAATTAAGAAACAAAAAAAGCTTGTTACAAAGACTAAAGTTTTAGTTTTTATGAAATGTTTCTTACTTTTTGGAATAGTCTTTTTCATGCTTATTAGAAATTCCCAACTTAGTGAAGCTTTTTCAAAAATTCAAGATTTAAAAGCACAAATTACATCAATAGAAAAAGAAAATGATCAACTAGAAATAAGTATTCAAAATAATTCAAATATAAATAATATAGAACAAAAGGCAAGAGAATTATTAGGAATGCAAAAAATTTCTCCAAAACAAATTGTATATATTAATCTTCCTAAAAAAGATTATGTAGAACCTAAGACAGAAGAAGTAATAATTGAAGAAGAAAAAAGTTTCTTTGATAACCTTATAGAAAAAATTAAAAATATATTTTAAAATACAAAAGCTTTTAAAAACAGTTTTTGTATTTTTTTATATAGTAGGTCTTTTTTTTTGTTTGAATAATAAAATTTACTATTGAAACATTTGGAGGAAATAAATGTTAAGTAGTAAATTAAATTCAAAAAAGAGGATGATTTTTATATTAATTGTTGTTAATATTATATGGATTATATTAATTATTAGAGTAGGAATTATACAGTTTATAGAAGGTGAAAAATGGAAAACAAGATCTGAAAATCAACAATATGTTAGTAGAAGTATTATGGCAGGAAGAGGAACGATTTTTGATTCAAGTGGAGAGATAATACTTGCTAAAAGTAGTACAGCTCAAACAGTAACTGTTAATCCAGTAAATATAAGTGCAGAAAATAAAGAAAAGGTGGCAAAAGCTTTATCAGAGATATTTGAACTAGATTATGAAAAAGTTTTTAAAAAAGTAAATAGAAATAGTTCAATAGAAACTATCGTAAAAAGAGTTGATAAAGAAAAAACAGATGAGTTACGAATTTGGATGGAAGAAAATAATCTGTATGCTGGAATAAATATTGATGAAGACACTAAAAGATATTATCCTTATTCTACACTTGCTTCTCATATTATTGGTTTTGTTGGAAGTGATAATCAAGGTTTAGATGGTATAGAAGCAAAATATGATAAAGTGCTTACTGGTGAAAATGGTAGTATTAGTAAAATGTTAGATGCTAAAGGAAATATAATAGGAGATAGTGGAGAAGAATATGAAAAAGCAATTCAGGGAAATGATTTAATTCTAACAATAGATATGAATATTCAAGCAATAGCAGAAAAATACTTGCAGCAGGCTTGTATAGAAAATGTTTGTACAGATGGTGGAAATGTAATATTAATGAACCCTAAAAATGGAGATATACTTGCAATGGCAACATATCCTTTTTATGATTTAAATGATCCTTATACCATAAATAATGAGGAAATAAAAAATATTTGGAGTGAACTTGATAGTTCACAAAAGAGTACATATTTACAAGGAATGTGGAGAAACAAAGCTATAGCAGATACTTATGAACCACGGTTCAACTTTTAAGTTAGTTACAGCTTCAGCAGCCTTGGAGGAAAAAATAGCAGATACTGATATTTCTGGTGCTTATAATTGTTCTGGGAGTATAGAAATTGCTGGAACTAGAATTAGATGTTGGAGATATTATAGACCTCATGGTTCACAGAGTTTAAGAGAAGGACTAATGAATTCATGTAATCCTATATTCATAGGATTAGGGCAGAAATTGGGTGTAACAAAATATTATGAATATTTAAGAAAATTTGGCTTTCTAGAAAAAACGGGAATAGATTTAATTGGTGAAGCTGGTTCTATTTTTTTGAAAGAAGATAAGGTGGGTCCAGTAGAACTTGCAACAATAAGCTTTGGACAGAGATTTGAAGTAACACCAATTCAAATGATAACAATGGTATCTACAATAGCAAATAATGGAGTATATGTAAAACCAAGAGTTGTAAAAGCAATAATAGATTCTAAAACAGGGGAAAAACAAGAAATAAGCACAGAATATAAAAATCAAGTTATATCTGAAGAAACATCTAAAAAAGTTTTGAGTATGATGACATCTGTAGTATCAGAAGGTACAGGAAAAAATGCAAGAGTTCAAGGTTATAATATTGGTGGAAAAACAGGAACTTCAGAAGATGGTGTAAACACAGGAAAATATGTAACATCATTTATAGGAGTAGCCCCAACAGATGATCCTCAAATTGCTATATTAATAACTTTATATAATCCTACAGGACCATCAGGACATCAAGGTGGAACAGTAGCAGCTCCAGTAGCTGGAAAAATTTTAAATGAGGTAATAAGTTATCTAGAATTAAAACCAAGTATTGAAGAAAATTAATAAATTGATTAAACTAACTATACAAAAAAAGGATTTTACTATATAATATCGTTGAGTAAATGCAAAAAAACAGAATATAAATTTTGAATTTATGAATTTTTAAAAATTATTTTAATTTAATATAAAATTTTATATTAATATTATAAATTTCGGAGGGATGAAATCGAATGGAATTAAAAAAATTATTAGTAGGAATTGAAAATTTTAAATCAAAAGGAGATATGGACTTAGACATAAAGAAAATTGCTTGCAATTCAAAAAAAGTTGTTCCAAATTCTTTATTTGTAGCAATAAAAGGATATGATTTTGATGGTCATGAATATATAGAAGAAGCTGTTAAAAATGGAGCGGTAGCAGTAATGCTTGATATGTCAGCAGATTTTAAAAAAATTAATATGCCAAAAGGAGTAACAGTAATTATTACTGATGATACAAGAAAAGCTTTAGCTAGAGTATCATGTAAT
The DNA here is from genome assembly GCA_902492015.1 of uncultured Eubacteriales bacterium. Taxonomy (GTDB): domain Bacteria; phylum Bacillota; class Clostridia; order TANB77; family CAG-508; genus Scatovivens. Next base: position 113,241 of record CABUJR010000003.1, read on the forward strand.
TTTTTTGGAAATCCATCTAGATATTTTAAGCTTATTGGTGTTACAGGAACAAAAGGAAAAACAACTACAACATATATGATAAAATCTATTCTAGAAAAAGCTGGTTATAAAGTAGGATTAATTGGGACAATAGCAAATTATATTGGTGAAGATTGCTTAGGATTTAGTGATAGAACAACACCAGAGAGCCTTGAACTGCAAGAATTATTTTATAAAATGGCAAAACAAAAAGTTGATTATGTAGTTATGGAAGTATCATCACAAAGTTTAAAATTAAATAGAGTTGAGGGAACAAGTTTTGATTATGCGATTTTTACAAATCTTTATAAAGATCATATTAGTTTAAAAGAGCATACAGATATGAATGAATATTTTGAATCAAAATTAAAACTATTTCGAATGACACCAAAAGGTTTTGTAAATAGTGATGATTTTAAATGTAATAAGATAATTAATGGAGCTAAAAATTGTGATATAAAAACTTATGCAGTAGACAACAAGGCAGACTTACTTGCAAAAGATATTACAATTACAAATATAAGTGTTGATTTTAAAGTAAAAATTGGAAGCAAAAATGAGAGAATAAAAGTTAATATACCTGGAAGATATAGTGTATATAATGCCTTGGCTGCAATTTCTTTTGCAAATTCAATAGGAATTGATGCTGAAAAAATAAAAGAAGGGCTAGAAAATATTATAGTTCCTGGAAGAAATGAATTAGTTCCTAATAAAGAAGAATTGGCAATTATGATAGATTATGCACATACAGCAGAAAGTTTAGAAAATATTTTACAAGCAACAAAAACTTACACACCAGGAAGAGTTATATGTGTTTTTGGTTGCGGAGGAGATAGAGATAAAGAAAAAAGACCTCGTATGGGAGAAGTTGCAGGAAGACTTGCAGATTATAGTATAGTAACAAGTGATAATCCAAGAACTGAAAAACCAGAAGATATAATTGAGCAAATAGAAAAAGGAATATCTAAAACTAAAGGAAAATATGAAATAATAGTAGACAGAAAAAAAGCTATTGAAAAAGCTATAAAGATGATGAATAAGAGAGATATAGTAATACTTGCTGGAAAGGGGCATGAAGTATATCAAGAAATCAATGGTGAGAAAAAACCATTTGATGAAAGAGAAATTGTTAAAGAAATATTAGGAGAGAAGAAATAATGATAACACAAATTATTTACCTATTATCAGCTTTTATACTTACAGCTATTTTAGGAAAGATTATTATACCAATATTAAAAAAGTTGAAAATTGGGCAAAGTGAGAGATTAGATGGTCCAAGAGCTCACTTAAAAAAGCAAGGAACGCCTACAATGGGTGGAATTATGATGATAATATCTATTGTAGTTATCACTTTGATTTATTGTTTTTTGAATAAAGAAAGTGAAGAAATTGTTCCAGTTATTGCAATAGCACTAGCAAGTGTTGGTTTTGGAATTGTTGGATTTATAGATGATTTTAAAAAAGTGGTTTTAAGAAATACAGAAGGATTAAATCCAAAATTAAAAATGCTAGGATTACTAGTTATATCCGTTATTTATACAATGTTTTTAGTGAATTATACAAATTTAGGAACAGACTTAATTATACCTATTATAAATTATGATTTAGTATTACCAATATGGCTATATATACCATTTACTATTTTTGTAATGTTGGCAGCAACTAATGCAGTAAATTTAACAGATGGAGTAGATGGTCTAGCAGGTAGTGTAAGTGCAATTATGATTACAGCAATCTCTATAATAGCTGTAAAATTGGGGTATGAAAACATATCAATTTTTGGAGCAATAGTAGTTGGATGTTGTGCAGGATTTTTAATTTATAATTTTTATAAGGCAAAAGTAATGATGGGAGATACAGGTTCACTTTTACTTGGTGGGGTAATATCAAGTATGACAATATATTTAAAAATGCCACTTTTATTAATAATAATAGCAATAATTCCAGTAATTGAAACTTTATCTGTAATATTTCAAGTATTATATTTTAGAAAAACAGGTAAAAGATTGTTTAGAATGTCTCCATTACATCATCATTTTGAATTAACTGGATGGAGAGAAAATAAAGTTGTTGCAGTGTTTTCATTAATAACTTTTATAGCTTCAACTTGTGCAATTTTAATTGTATAAAATATAAAGAAGGGAAAATATATGACTAAAAAAAATAAATCAAAAAAATTTAGTTTTTTCATAAATGGTAAGTTTGATTATACAATTATAGTAGTTACCCTATTACTTTTAAGTATAGGACTAATAATGCTATTATCGGCAAGTGCTCCAGCATCACTTTCAGAAACAGGTGATGATAGTTATTCATATATAAGAAAGCAAGGTTTAGTAGCTGGGCTTGGTATAATTATGATGATAGTTTTATCAAAAGTTGATTATAGAATTTTTAGAAAATTGAAATGGCTTATATATGCAGTATGCATTGCTTTATTAGTAGCTGTTGGATTTGTTGGAATTGGTGAAGGTGGAGCAAAAAGATGGATAAATCTTTTTGGATTTTCTTTTCAACCATCAGAATTTGCAAAAATTGGTTTTATACTTTTTTATGCATCACTTTTAAGCGATATGAAAGAATCAAATAGAATAAAGAAATTAGTACCAGGTTTTATATTTCCATTAATTTTCCTAATACCAATAGTAATATCAATATATATATTACAGAACCATTTTAGTGCTACTTTTATAATATGTGCTATAACACTTGTTCAAATGTTTGTTGCAGGAACAAATTTAAAATACTTTTTTGCAAGTGCTTTTGTTGGAGTTGTTGGAGTTTTAGGCTTTTTACTTAAAGCATCAACATCAGGAGGATCTGATGGATTTAGAACTTCAAGAATTCAAACATGGTTACATTTAGATGAAGCAAATTTAACGGGAGACGCTTGGCAAATAACACAAAGTTTATATGCAATAGGTTCAGGTGGATTATTTGGATTAGGGCTTGGAAACAGTAGACAGAAATATTTGTATTTACCAGAGCCACAAAATGATTTTATATTTGCTGTTTTAGCAGAAGAACTAGGATTTTTTGGCTGTATATTGGTAATCTTTTTATTTATTTTATTTGTATGGAGAGGAATAATTATTTCCATAAAGGCAGAAGATAATTTCGGAACATTAATAGCGATAGGTATAACTACAATGATTGGATTACAAGCTTTAATTAATATAGCAGTTGTTACAAATACAATGCCTGTTACAGGAATGCCATTACCATTCTTTAGTTATGGAGGTTCAGCTATGCTTGCAGATTTAATAGGTGTTGGAATATTATTAAGTGTATCTAGAAATGGGAAAACAAGTTCATAATGAAAGGAAGTTAGAATGAGAGTTATAATTTCAGCAGCAGGAACTGGAGGACATATAAATCCAGGTATTGCGATAGCTAATAAAATAAAAGAAAAAGAACCTGATTCAGAAATAATTTTTATAGGGACAAATAGAGGGTTAGAAAATGATTTAGTACCAAGAGCTGGGTATAAATTAAGAACAATTGATGTATATGGGTTTAAAAAGGAATTTTCTATACAAAATTTTAAACATATAATTAAAACAGTACTTAGTGTAAAAGATGTAAAGAAAATATTTGAAGAATTTAAGCCAAATTTAGTTTTAGGAACAGGTGGATATATATGTGGACCAGTATTTGAAGTAGCAACTTCTCAAAAAATACCGACGATATTACATGAAAGCAATGCTTATCCTGGAAAAGCAGTAAAAATGTTTTCTAAAAAAGTAGATAAAGTTTTGGTAGGGTTTGAAGAAACCAAAAATAGATTAGAAGGTTGCAAAAGTGTAGTAGTTACAGGAACACCTACAAAAATAAGAAAATTAAATATATCAAAAACAAGAAAAAAAGAAATTTTAGAAGAAATAGGAATAAGAAATGAATTACCTATAGTTTTAGTATTTGGTGGAAGTCAAGGTGCCCAAAAGATTAATGAAGCAGTTACAGAATTAATAAAATTGAAAAAAAATGATAAATATCAGATAATTTGGGCAACAGGACCAAAACAATATGATATTGTAAAAGAAAATTTTGAAAAAGATGATATATATATAAATAGTATAAAAAATGTAAAAATACTTCCATACATATATAATATGGAAGAGATGATGAATATTGCAGATTTGTTAGTTTGTAGAAGTGGAGCAATGACAATTACAGAAATTTCTATAGTAGGAAAACCAGCCATATTTATACCATTACCTTCTATGTCTGCTAACAGACAAGAAGATAATGCTCTTGTTTTAAAGAAAATTGGAGCAGCTAAAATAATATTAAACAAAGATATTTCAGGTCAAAAATTATCAGAAGAAATTGATGATATAATTTTAGATAGTCTTGAATTAGAAGAAATGGGAAAAATAGCAAATACTATAGCCCCTTCAAATGTGGAAGAAAAAATATATCAAGAAATAAAAGAGGTAGTAAAATAGAATTTAAAATTGGAGAAGGCTAATGGAAGAAAATAAGGAGAAAATGAGTGAAAAAGACTCACAAGCTTTATCAGATATAGCAAAATTTGTTTATTTACAAAGTGGCAATAAAAAAACTTTAAATGATGTAGAAGAAGAAATAGGTAAATCATATAGAAACATGCAAATTAAGCTAAAAGAAAAGTTAGCACCTATAATAAATAATTTAATTGTTTCAAGAGTTGATCCATCAATTATTAATATATTAGAAAACGAAGTAAGAGATAATGCTAGAAAAAGCTTTTATAATTCTATATTAAATTCAGATATATCTGAAATAAATCGAATCCAAGATATAGTAGTTAGCGAATCTATAAAAAGTGTAATACCACTAGAATATGGAGAGAGTATAATACAAGATAGTCCGTCTAATTTGTCTAATATAGAAATAGGTGAATTATTAGAAAAAGATAATTCAAATGAGTTACAAGGATTAGAAAAAGAAAAAATATTAGATACTATTAAATTAGGTGATGGTACTGAAATTGTAGTAATAGCTCCAGAAGATCCTATATATGATTTTATTGATGAACAAGATCTGAATGATGAGGAGATCATAGAATCAAAGCAATATGAAATAAAAATTGCATATGAAAAAGGTGACTTAAAAAGTATTGAAAAAACTTTATCATCAACTGAAAGAGGATTGGCTTTTGATTCAGTTTTTAGATTTTTAAATACAAGATTTGATAAAAGTAATGAAAATATTAAGAATGATGATTATGAAGACAACAAGAGCAAAGGAGTATACGAAGTTTTTAAACTAGCTTATGAAAAAACTAAAGATGGAACTAGAGAAAGACAGGGGTATATAGAGGATGCATATACTATTGTGGAAAAATTAAAATTTATAACAAATGTTACTGATCCAAGTACATCAATAGATAAAAAAGAAAGAGACGAAATAATTAAGAGATTTAAAGAAATTGAACCGAAAGTATTCGCTATTTATGAAAAATATCCTAATATAATAAAAAAATTAGAAATTTATTATGGTGAATTATATACAAATAATATAGGAGCAAAACTTGCTGAGCGTAAAAGATTATCAGAAAAAGAAGTTATAGATAAAATTATAGCAATTTCAAAAGAATTAGAAACTCAAGAAACTATAGACGAGAATAATAGTGAAAAAATGGAAGCCCAAGGTAGTAAAATATCAGAAGAAAATAGTACTAATAAAGCATATATTCCGCAAGAACAAGATATTTTAGAAGATATAAATATCCAAGCTGAAAAAGTAGAAAAAGTAATAAGTCAAAGTGAAAAAACTCAACATGGTAAAGTATCTAGTACTGAAAAGCAAATAGTTTCAAATGCTGAAAAAATAAATAAATTAAAAGGTGTTTTATCAGGTATGTTTAATTCTGGAAATTTAAAAGTTATGGAAAATTTTGTTTTAAATCAATTAGAAAAACAAAATAGTGATATAGCGCCTGCTATTTTAGAATTTTTAGACTCTAAAGAAAAAAATGAAAACTTTTATACTGAATCTAGTGTTTCTTTTAGAAAAAAAATATTTACTGCAATAATAGATAGTGAGGTAGTAACAGAAAAAGATTTTGAACTAATGGGGAAAATAGATTCTACTATATCAAAAGAAATTTTACAAGAAATGATAGAACAACAAAATCAAGGAAAATTATCAGTAAAAAAAACAAATTCTATTGTATTGCTAGGAAAAAATGTAAATAAAGATTCTGAAAAAAAGGAATCTTTATTTATAGCAGATAATATTATTACAGATGGAGTAAGACTAATAGATAATAAGTCAATAACAGGACCAAATACTGAAGAAGGACCGGAACTATAATAAAAAAGATTCATATAACAAATATGAATCTTTTATGTTATAAGATTTTAATAAAACTTATACTTGCAAAATGTATAATAATGATTTAAAATACATTAGTAATAAGATTTTTTAGGAGAAGTTTAAATGATAGATAAATTAGTTATTGTGGAATCACCAGCAAAGGCAAACACAATTAAAAAATATTTGGGAAGTAAAAGTAAAGTAGTAGCATCAATGGGGCATATTAGAGATTTACCTAAATCAAAATTGGGAATAAATATAGAAAATAATTTTGAGCCAGAATATATAAATATTAGAGGAAAAGCAAAGTTAATAAATTCTCTAAAGAAAGATGCCAAAAATGCTAAAAAAGTTTATCTTGCAACTGACCCTGATCGTGAAGGAGAAGCAATAGCATGGCATTTAGCTTATATATTGGGCATAGATGAAAAAAGTACATGTAGAGTAACTTTTAATGAAATAACAAAAGATGCTGTAAAAAAAGGAATTAATAATCCTAGACAAATAGACTTAAATTTAACTGATGCACAACAAGCAAGAAGAGTACTTGATAGAATTGTTGGTTATAAAATTAGTCCTGTATTATGGAAAAAGGTAAAAAGAGGATTATCTGCAGGTAGAGTACAATCTGTAGCTGTAAAACTAATTGTTGAAAGAGAAGAAGAAATAGAAAAATTTATACCAGAAGAATATTGGAATATAAATTTAAAGGCTTCTGATAAAAAAACTAAAACAATATTTAATTGTAAATTTATAGGAAAAGATGGTAAAAAAATAGAACTTCATTCTAAAGAAGAAGTTGATACTATACTAAAAGATTTAGAAAATGCTAAATATAATGTTGTAGATGTTAAGAAAGGTGAAAGAAAAAGAAATCCAGCACCTCCATTTACAACAAGTACACTTCAACAAGATGCTTCAAGAAAATTAAATTTTGCAATTAAAAAAACAATGTCTATAGCGCAAGGATTATATGAAGGTGTAAAACTTCCAGAATATGGTTCAACAGGTTTGATTACTTATATGAGAACAGATTCAACAAGAATTTCTAATGAAGCAAGAGAAGCAGCAAAAGAACATATTGTAAATACTTATGGTGAAAAGTTTTATGAAAACAGATTTTATAAAACAAAAGCCGATGCTCAAGATGCACATGAAGCAATAAGACCTTCTCATATAGAGCTTACACCAGATTCTATAAAAGATAGTTTAACTTCTGATCAATATAAATTATATAAATTAATTTACAATAGATTTATGGCAAGCCAAATGGCAGCAGCAATATATGATACAGTAACAGTTTCAATAGATGCTAATGCTTATAATTTTAGAGCTAATGGTCAAACTATGAAATTTAAAGGATATATGACTCTTTATGTTGAAAATGAAGAAAAAGAAGAGTTTGAAAAAATTCCTGAATTAGAAGTTGGAGAAGAAGTAAAAAAAGAGGAGTTAGAATCAAAACAAAGCTTTACTGAACCACCAGCAAGATATACAGAAGCAAGTTTAGTAAAAACTTTAGAAGAAAAAGGAATTGGAAGACCAAGTACTTATGCTCCTACAATAACAACAATATTAACAAGAAGATATATAGAAAAAGTACAAAAACAATTAGTTCCTACAGACTTAGGTAGGATTGTTAATAAATTGTTAATAGAAAATTTTGGAGATATAATAAATGTAGAATTTACTGCAAAAATGGAAGAAGAGTTTGATAAAATTGCAGAAGGATCAGAAAAGTGGAAAAAAGTAATTAGCGAATTTTACACACCTTTTGGACAAATTGTGGAAAAAGTTGAGAAAGAATTGGAACACGTAAAATTAGAATATGAAGTTTCAGATGTACCATGTGAGAAATGTGGAAGAATGATGGTTATAAAATATGGTAGATATGGAAAATTTTTAGCATGTCCGGGATATCCAGAGTGTCAAAATGCGAAACCTATAATAGAAACTATTGATGTTCCCTGTCCTGTTTGTGGTGGTGTAGTTCAAGTTAGAAAAACTAAAAAAAGACGTAATTATTATATTTGTGAAAATAATAAAGGTGAAAATGAAGGTTGCACATATATATCTTGGAATAAACCTAAATTAGGAGAAAAATTTGAACCTGCGAGTGCAGAGGATTTGGAAGAAATAAAGAAAGAAAAAAAATCAACTACTAGAAAAACAACTAAAAAGAAAACTACTAAGAAAACATCAACAAAGAAAAAATAGAATAAATATTATGAGCTCAAGGCGTTAAATAATAAATTTAGCGCTTTGTTTTTTTATAGGAAAGTTTTTTTAAACTTCCTAATGTTCATATTTATTATTTCCGTAGATAGGAAAAGAATAAGTATTGTGTATGTGAATAGATACAGGATATTACAGTATTTTTTCATTTTATAAAATTTATATTTGTAATATTTATGTAATTGAATTATGGAATTAGTAAAATTATAATTAATAAAAGTAGAAATATAAATAATAATCAAGAAAAGTTAAAATGGAAAAAGAAATGGAAAATAAAAATGAAGAATTAGAAAGAACTGCTGGAAAAGAGAATAAAGATAAAGATACATTAACTTATGATCAAACTACACAAAGTTTTGTAGATATTGATGATATTTTATACAGCAATTTAAAAATTTCTAAGAAAATTAATAATTTAACTAAATATGGTGTTACTTTAGAACAAATAAAAACCGTGTATGAAATGACTGGTAATGCACAAGGGAAAAGTGTTGACGAAATTATAGAAGAACTAGAAAAAGTTTTTGATATATTCGTAAATAGGATAAATTCTGACCCTAATATTGGCATAGTAGTAGATATTGATAGTGGTGAAAGAAATATAAATTTAAGTATAAAAAAATGCGAAGAATTGGGTATAGATTATGAAGAATATGAAGTGAAAAATATTCAATCTAAAGAGGTAATAATGGAGACTATAATTGCTGGTATAGTAGAAAATCAGCAAGATATATTTTTAGAATCCCCCATAGAGAGTCTAAGTTTTAGTTTTGAAGATTGGAGTTCTGTTTTTAATTTTTGTGTAGAGCCAACAGAAGAAGATTATCAAAAAGCTCAAAAAGAGTTAGGATTATCAGCAGAAGATGAAAAAAAAATAGGGGGAATAACTTCTTATATAAACATTATTAGTGAGCTTGATTTGTATGTAATGGAATTAGCATACAACTGCATAAAAAATAATGATATAAAAAAATTTAATGAAGAATTAAAAAAGTATCCAAATTCAAAATATGCAAGAAGATTATTAAGTGAAGACAAAGAAGTTACAATGGATCGCTTAAAGGAATTCAAAGAAGATTGGGAACGTAAGAAGAATTTTATAGATACATTTTCTGATTTGAATAGTGTATCATTATTATTGGAAAAACAAGAAGTTAACTTTGATGATTTGAACTCTAATATTAAGCAAAAAATTCTTTTAGCAATATGTAAAGGTGAAAAATATTCTGATAATAAAATAATTAACAAACAATTGGAAGTAGTGCTTCAAAAATTAAATTTACCTGAGATAAATAAAGAAAATTTAAATGAACTTATATATTCAACTTTTGGGATAAGGATTTCTAATGACAAAGAGTTTGAAAAATTTGTATCATCTCATGAAATGAATTCAGATACAGCTGCTACAAAATTTAAAAGAATAGAAAGAAATTTAAGAGAAAAAGAAAATATAGGAAAAAATTACTATCAAAATACTAATACCTTTTCAGAAAGAAACATGTATCAATCTCTTGAAGAAAAAGAGGTTTTTAATATTTTATATGGTTCTAATGATGATAAAAAAGATAAAGCATTAGAAATAATAAATTTATACAAAATGTATTATAATGAAGGTGAGAAATCAGCGGATTTTAAAGACTATGTATCTGAATATATTATGCACAATAGAGAATATTTTATAGAATATTTTCAAAATATGGGTGAAGAAGGAATTTTTGATGTAGACGGTAGTGTTAGTATCAAAAAAATTAGTGGTATATTAGAAAGAAATTTACTACCTGAAAGTGTTAAAGAAAATACTACTTCTATGAAAGAAGCTATTGAGAATAAAAGACATGAATTAGAAAGAATAAGAAAAGATTGTAAAGATTTTTTAGACGAACTTTCAGTAATAGATAAGGATGGAACTACAGAAAAGAACGAGGATAAAATCTTAGATATATTAGGTAAGATAAATCTAAAAGCATTAGATAATAATTTAATTCAAAAATTAAGAGCTTATAACTCACCCAAAATAGACAAAATTTTAAATAAAGAATTAGACATTAGCAGAAGCTTTAATAAATTATTACCACCAAATATGGAAAGTATGACAAAAGAAGATGCGTTAAAAGATAATATATTATTATTAGAGGCTAAACTTGAGTATTCAAGAGGAACAGCAGATTATGAAAATAACTTAACTATGATGCAAAGCTATATAAAATCTCATCCAGATAGCGTGAAAGATTTTAAAGGATTTCGAAGAGAAAATGGAGAATTAACATCAAAAGGTGAAAAAGAAATTGATGGATATGTAAATCATCTACTAAATGAAACAATAAAATATAATATTATGCAAACAGATATAGAAGCTTTGTCGGGAGAAGACAAAAAAATGTTTGCTGCAATATTGATAGCAGGAATTGAAAGTGATGATTTAGAAATCAAAATGGAAGCTATAAAAAAGTTCAAAAAGTTGGTTCCAACTTCTATAAACATAGACGATTATGATGAACTAAGAAAAAAAATGTATGGTCTAGTGTATGCACATGAGAAGAATGATTCAGATGAAATGGAAACAAAAGGAAAATTAATTAGAAAAAATTTAATAGAAAAAATATTAAAAGAGAAAAAATTACCAGATCCCAATAGATTTAAAATAAAAGATACAGAAACAGACAGATTTTTTGAAAGAACAGCAGTAACTTTAGAAGTAAAAACTACAGATTTTACAAAAAGTGATATAAACAATAGATTTAATGGTTCGCAAATTGAATTTTCAGAAGAGAATGATAGAACTTTTAGAGAACTATATTGTGATACAACAGCAGATTCGTGGATATCAGATAAAAAAGATGTAACAAAATATGAAATCGTATATATCAAGAAAGCAAAAGAAGCTATTTTGAATAATAAATATGGTATTAACTATAGAACTTTAGAAGTATATGATAGAAGGCTATGTAAATTATTGAACAACAATCCAGATCTAAAAGAGAAATTTGAAAATAATCCAGAGTTTGTTTCAAAAGCAACAGAAGAAGCAGAGAGATTTGGAAATAATAAAATAGTATCAGATTTATTAGAAAATTTTCAAAATGATATTTTAGCAAAAGCTGAAGACTACAATAGTTTAGCAAACTCTGAGAAAAAAAATATCATAAGATATGCAATATTTGCAAATAAATTTGCTGAAAATATTGCTGATTCAAGTTATAAAGAAATGTTACAGAAACTTGGTGATAGAACTTTGGAATTAATGGGCTCAGAACAAAAAAACTTTATTAGCTTTGATGAAAATGGAAAAAGAACTATAAATGAAAAAAATTTACTGGATGAAATTAATAGTGTATTTAATTTTAAGAATCAATGCACAAGTTATGAAGAAGCGAGAGAAGTAGTTTATAAAAAACATGAGGTTTATTATATTCCTTCTCAATTATTTAATTTTAGTAGATTAGATGAGAAATATTTTTTACCATTAAGTGAAGAAACTAAAGAGCAACAATTGTTAGAAATTGAACAAAGAAAAGTACAAAGAATTACAGATATTATATTATCTAAAGGTTCAAAAGATTCAGAAAAAGAGAATGATGAGTCTCAAAAATCAAGGCAAAATGATTCTTATATGAGAATTAATGGAAGACATGAAAATATAGAAAATCAATCAGAATTAAAAGAAAAAGGACAGCAAGAAGCTGAAATAAAACTGGAGAAAATAGAAATTGCTGAGGAAGATAAGGCTCATAATATTAAACTAAGTTTGTTTGATAAGATAAAAAGTGCAATCAATAGGTTAAGAACTCCAAGAATAACAGATGGAACTTCTATAGAAGAAAACAAAAATGGAATATTAGGCAAATTGATACATGGAATAAAAAATGTATTTAATAAAGAGCAAAATGATAGAATTGAAAACATTAATGGTGATAATATTAGAAAGTCACAAGTAGAATATAAAGAAATACAAAATAATTTTGATGATAGAATAAAAGTAGAAGGATTAAATCATCAAAAGGCAATAAATGAATTAAACAGATCTTCAGAAAGAGTAGTAAATCAAGAAGAAGAGCTTACAGTTGATAATTTTTAATATTAAACGAAATCTATAATCATTTAGGGAAAAAAGAGTTTTAACAAAACTCTTTTTTTTGAGGATAAAATGTAATAGTTTTGTTATTGTAAATTAAAATAGCAATATTTATAATAAAATTAACTAATTATTTTATGGTGGGAGTATTATGGCAACTAAAGAGGAAAGAGAAGATAGAAAAAAAAGAATAGAAAGAACAAAAGATACTGACAATCTTATTGCTGATAATGGTCTTGATGGAAAAGTCATAGATGTATATGATATTCTAGCAAGATCTAATAGTCCTGTTGTAATTAAATTGAGAAAGCTTAATCAATATGGTATTACAGATGAAATGATAGCAGAATTGTATGCAAGTAATACAGGGAATGTTGAGACAAAAGAAACTGCTATTGATAATTTAAAAACAGTATATAAAAATTTAGTTAGATATATTAATAAAATGCCAAATGGCATAGTTATAGATCCTAGAACAGGAGAAAAAGATCAAGAAGCAAGTTATAGACAAGCAGTTAGAGTAGGAATTGAAAATGATAGTTTTTATAAGGAACAACAGAAAATTGGACAACAAGTGTTAAAAGAATTCATAAAAGAAGGTAAATTACCAGGAAATGAGAACAATGTTAGTAAATTTGATAAATTTATCGATAGAAAATATATTAAAAACACATTAAAAAGAGAAGATGATACAGATGAAAAAATTGAAGCACAGTTAAAAAAAGCATATATAAAAAATGCTTTAATTAGAAAAATGAATGAGCTAGAAAATATTATAGATAGTTATAAAGATAACTCTTTTGATATAACTAGCATACCAATAGAAGAAAGAGCAGAAGAAGCTAAGGTATTCATTTGTATAATGTTTAGTGAAGACGGATTATTTTCAGAGCAAGAAAAGCGCAAGGCCTATGAATACATATATAAATTATTTCCTGATTGCGAATCTAAAGAACAGAATGGATTATTAAGAGAAATAATCAGTATTAATGAACACAAAGACATAGAAACTGTAACTGTAGATGATTGTTTTGATAGTGCAAAAAGATGGAGCAATGAACAAATAGAACTTTATGGAAAAGAAGCAACTGAATATGTTAAAATTGGAAATGAGATTTTACTAATTGAAGCAAAATTACAATATACAGATAAAAATACTCCAGAATATATTTCATTGATGGATAGAATGAATAAAATATATGAAAAAAATCCTCAATATAACGAAAAATTAAATTTGTTAAGAAATGAAAACGGTTCACTTACACTAGAAGCTCAAAATATGGTTAATGAATATGTTGGTACTATAAGAGATATTACATTGGATAAAATAATTGAAAAAACTGATATATCAAAATTATCAGAAGATGATAAAAATAAATATGCAACATATTTATTGGTAGCTGCAACTACCAAAACAAATATTAATATTGCTGAAAAGGCTATATCAACTTTAAAACAGATGTATCCAGATATTGCGTCATCTATAGAAAAAAATAATGAAAATAATACTTTAATAGAACAAGTTACAACTGCATTATTAGGGGAAAAAGTTAATTATGAAGATGAAATCAATTTGATGAGAGAAACTATAAATAAAATATTAATAGAAAATCGATTTGAAAGATTTATAGATAAAGAAAAAGATAGTGCTAATACAAAAATCTCAGATAAAGAAGTTGAAATGCTATATGCAAAAGAATCAGTAGAATTATTAACAGGGATAGATTTAACTAAAAGTACACTACAAAATAAATTTAATAAAGATTCTAAAATGGAGTTTTCAAAGACTGATGAAAAAACATATATGGAGTTATTTCAAAAATCAAGCATAGGATCTTGGATAAGCAACAAAGAAGAAGTAATATTTCATAGGTATATGGCGCTACTACTTTTAGAAGATAAACTGACAGAAGAAGAAATAAAAAATGGAGCAACAAAATATAAAATAACTCAAAATATGCTGGAAAAAATGCAAACAGATCATCCAGATTTAGCAAAGAAAATTTTAGAATTCTCTCCTGAAAAATTACAAGAGCTGAAAGAGCAGGAAAAAGTTTTTGAAAAAAATAAATTGAATTCAAAAGTCTTAGACTTTTATCAAAAAAATGTATTAACCTTAAAACCAAATTATTATGGTTTGGAGAAACAAGACAAATACGAGTTTTTAAGAATAACTATTCTTTCAAGAGAATTAGCTAAAAGGGCTGATACTCCAGAAGAAAGTCAGATGCTTTTAAAGCTGTCTAATAGAGCTTTGGAAATAATGAATACAGATGAAAATAAATTTATAGAATTTGATGAAAATGGAAATGGAATTATAAATGAGAAGGCTTTATTGTTTGAGTATAGAAATTATACAACTGCAAATAGACTAAATGGAAATAGTTTAGATGAAGTAGGTAAGAATCTCTATGAAAAATATCAAAGATCATATTTTATTGGAAAGATGACAGAATATTCAAAACTTAAAGATTCAGATTTTGGAGAATTAGCATCTAAATCTGATGAAGAAAAACTTAGTGAAATAATAAGTTTTAAAGAGAGAAAAAATCGAGAAAGATTGGATAGTTTAACTAATCAACAACAATCTATTGAAACAAATGAAAGCGAGGAAAAAATAGGTGAAAAACAATCTATATTAAGAACAGAAAATATTAGTACAAATGACAGAGATTCTAAAAGTCTAACAGAAGTGGTACCAGATAAATCTATTATTAGTAGATTAAAAACAGCATTTAATGGTATTAAAAATAATGTTAAAGCTGCTTTTAAAAAGGTTAAAGATGTATTTGCAGGGAAAAAAACTGATGAAAACAATATAGAAAGTAATCAATCAAATTCTCAGACATCTAAAAGATCTCAAGAATCTGCTTTTGATAAATATATAGTTGAAGGTGTATCAGGTAGAATTCAGGAACAAGAGCAAAATAAAACAGAGACTGTAGAAAAAGGTAAAAAAGCTCAAGAAGCAAAAACTGAAGAATATGAAGATATAACTATGTAGATAAAAACTAAGGAGTGAATTACAAATATATTATGAAAGAAATTATAGTAATAGGTGGAGGTCTTGCAGGATGTGAGGCTGCATTACAAATTGCAAAAAGAAAAATAAAAGTAAAATTATATGAGATGAAACCAGTTAAATTTTCAAATGCACATTCAAATAAAGATTTAGCTGAAATAGTATGTAGTAATTCATTTAAATCAAATCTTTTAACAAATGCATGTGGATTATTAAAAGAGGAATTGAGAAAATTGGGGAGTGAACTTATTCCCATAGCAGATAAAGTACAAGTCCCAGCTGGACAAGCTTTAGCTGTTGACAGAGAAAAATTTTCTAAATTAGTTACAGAAATGATTGAAGAAAATGAATATATAGAAGTTATAAGAGAAGAAGTAAAAGAAATTCCTAAAGATAATATTGTTATAATAGCAACTGGACCACTTACTTCAGAAAATTTGTCAAAAAAAATTTCTGATTTAACTGGAGATGATAAATTATTCTTTTATGATGCAGCAGCACCAATAGTTGAAAAAGATACTATAAATATGGATATAGGTTTCTTAGGTGACAGGTATGCACAAGAAAGAGAAAAAGATGAAGATTACGAAGTTTGGAAAGAAAGAATAAGGAATATAAAAGGAAGTTATATAAATCTTCCTATGAATAAGGAAGAATATGAAAAATTCTATAATGAATTAGTAAATGCCGAAGTTGTAACTTTACATGAATTTGAAAAAAGAGAAATATTTGAAGGTTGTATGCCTATCGAAATCATGGCAAAAAGAGGAATAGATACATTAAGGTTTGGACCTTTAAAACCAGTAGGATTTACAGATCCAAGAACAGGTAAAAGACCTTATGCAGTTATACAACTAAGACAGGACAATCAAGAAGGTAATTTATATAATATAGTAGGTTTTCAAACAAACTTGAAATATGGAGAGCAAAAGAGAGTTTTTTCTTTAATTCCAGGCTTGGAAAAAGCAAACTTTGTAAAATATGGTGTTATGCATAGAAATACATACATAAATTCTACATTTATTTTAGATAATACATATAATTTTAAAGAAGATAGAAAAATATTTTTTGCAGGTCAAATTACTGGCGTTGAAGGTTATGTTGAATCAATCTCATCAGGTTTTGTTGCTGGAATTAATGCTGTAAAAATGTATGATATATTTAACAATATAAAAAAAGAAATTAATGAAGAAGATAACATAGGCGAAAAAGTTTACATAAATTATAAAGAAAAAATAGATAATTTTTATGAAAAAGAAAAAATTACTTTTCCAAAGGAAATGGTGATAGGAGCTCTATCTGAATATATATCTACTAAAAATGATAAATTTCAACCAATGAATGCTAATTTTGGAATACTACCACAATTAGAAGAAAAGATTAAAGATAAGAAATTAAGATATAGTAAATTAGCTGAAAGATCTATGAATATTTTAATTAATGAATTAATTGACAAAAAATAACAAAAATGTAAAAAAATTATGTAAAACTATTGAAAAAATCCAGTATTTGTGCTAAAATTATAAATAGTTGAGTTATGCGTTTAAGTATAAAATGTAATGTATGGAGGTATTTATTAAATGTCGCAAAAAAATATGTCTTTTGAAGATATGATCAAACTAGTTAAACTTATTTCTGAAAAAAAGTTAGACAAAAACTTTGAAAGAAAAATGTCTAAGGCTGTAAGTGAATTTGGAAGATATAAAACTGATGAAATTATGCAAGTAACTTATATGATTAAGGGAGGAGCTAATTTAAGATTTTCAAATAAGCTGAATACAGTACAAGTTCTTGGGGGAAGAGAAAAAGCTGAAAGATCAAAATCAAACCTAGAAGAATTTATTGAGAAAAAAGATCTTTCAAAAGAAGATATAGATTATTGTAAATCAGTAATTAATGTATTAGAAAAATACATAAAAGGACTAGAACAGAAAAGTAAAAAAGATACTGGAGAAAAAAAGTCTAAAAAAGATAGCACTAGTAAAGAAAATACTGAAAAAGAAAGTAGCGGCAAAGAAAGTAGTAGCAAAAAAAAGAAAGATAAAGAAAATCAAAATAATGATAATAATAAAAAAAGTGAGAAAGGAAATAAAAATATGAGTGAAGTTGATAAAATAAAAAGAAAGATTGAGGAATTTGAAGCTAAAAAAGCAGATATCCAACCTAAAGTAGATGGAATAAAACCACATCTTAATTCTGATGGTCCAGATAAGGATACAGAATTTGCTAAAAAAGTAGAATCAGCACATTTTGCTGGAGTTGAAGAATTAGAAGCAGATTTGAAAAAAACAGAATTAGAAATGCATAAAATGGAAGATGAAGGAAAAAAAGAAGGAAATGCAGAGTATCAAAAATTAGAATCAAAAGCAGTTGATTTAAGAAGTTCTATTTCTTTAGAAAATAATGAACTAAGAGCTGCAAAACTTAGAGTAGAAAAATATAAAGAAGAATTAGAAAACTTAGATACAAGAGATATGGATTATGTTGAAGCAATTAGAGCAAAAAGCGAATTAAAAGAAGTAATTGCAGAAGCAGAAAAAAGAGTTAAAGAACTAGAAGAGAGACAAGAAAAAGTTGAGGAAGAAAAGAAATCTCCAGAAACAAAAATGAAAGCAAGTGATTTGAGAGATGAAAAATCAAAATATTTTACACAAGAAAAAGCAAGGTTAAATTCAGAAGTAGAAAAAGTAAAATATGAAATGCAAGGTATTTTAATACAGTTGAAAGATTTTAAATATGAATATCAAGAAGGCACAAGAATAATAACAAATGGTGGAGAAGTAAAAAAATTAAATGAAAAGTATGAAGCATTAAAAGATCAATTAAATGATATTCAAGCTGCAATAGATTTATGTGATGAGCAAAAAGCTTTGATATCACAAGAATTAGAAGAGGCTACAAAAGAAATTAATGATATAATTTCAAGAAAAGATAAAAAAGCAGAAAACGATAATCCTGGCAAAGATGATAATGATGGCAAAGATGAAAATGATGGCAAAGATGAAAATGACGGCAAAGACGAAAATGATGGCAAAGACGAAAACGATGGTAAAGACGAGAATGACGGTAAAAACGAGAATGATGGCAAAGATGAAAACGATGGTAAAGACGAGAATGACGGTAAAGACGAGAATGATGGCAAAGATGACAATGACGGCAAAGACGATAATGATGGTAAAGATGACAATGACGGCAAAGACGATAATGATGGCAAAGATGAGAATGATGGCAAAGATGAAAACGATGGTAAAGATGAAAATGATGGCAAAGACGAGAATAATGGTAAAGATGGTAAAAATAAATTAATAATAAATGGAAGAAGAGAATACGAAAATGCTGGATTTTTCCAAAAAGCAACATTAAAAGCAGAAGCATGGGCATTAGAAAATGGATTAGAAGATAATGAGCCTGTACCATTATTACAAAGATTAAGATTATTCTTGCCTAGTAGAAAATATAAGAAAGAAGCAATAAATTATTTATCAACTGGAAAATTAAGTATTAAGGAAGATGGTATATATATAAACCATGACGAAGATATAGAAGAATCAAAAGATAAAGGATCAAAAGAGCAAAAAGATCCATTCCAAAAACAAGATAAAACTCCTATACCAGAAAAATCTGAAAAAGGGAAAGATGAGAATGCAAAAGAATCAAAAGAAGAAAAAGGTGAAGAAAGAGAGTAATTGTTAAAATAAATAGTATATATTTAGGAGGAAAAATGTATGGCTGATCCAAAGGAAAAAGAAGTATTTAAATATGGGGTCAAAAAAGAGATAATTGAAGATAGAATTTCAAAATATGAAGAAATACAAAATCAAGATTTAGGAGATAAAAGCCCAATTACTGCTCTAAATGTATTAGAAATCCAATTTAATGATTTAATTAAAGAGGAAGAAGCTGCTAAAGATGATCCTGAAAGAGAAGAAAAATTAGCAAAACTAAAACAGAAAAGAAAGGAAATTGAAGAAAAAGTAAATCAAATCAATAAAGAAAACAAAGAAATTTTAAAAGCTAATGATGTGATTGAAGAGCTTGAAGATTTACTAAAAACTTCAAAAGAAGAATATAGTTTTGTAGAAATTGAAGAGATTGAAAAAAGAATAGAAGAATACAAAAAGATGTTATTCAATTTAGATAGTTCTGCTTTAGGAAAACGTAAGAGCGAACTAGAGGCATTAATAGCAAAACAAAAAGAAGAGCTAGAAAAATTAAAAGAAAATGCTGCTAAAAAAGATGATAAAACAAGTGTTGAACCAGGAAAAGAGTATCTTGATTCAGCTACAGAAAAAGCAAAAAAAGATTTAGAGGATAAAATAGCAAATAGAGAAGCTATGATAGCAGGAAGAGGAAACGAATTGAATCCTGCAAGATATGAAGAATTAGCTGAATGGAAAAAACAACTTGCTGATTTAAATTCTGGAAAAATAACAGATGAAATAAGAGAAGCAGCTATAAATGGTGAAATAAAAGATTTAGAAGACAAAATAGCAAACAGAGAAGCTATGATAGCAGGAAGAGGAAATGAATTAAATCCTGCAAGATATGAAGAGCTAAAAGCTTGGAAAGAAAGATTATCTGCACTTTTAAATTCAAAAGGACCTAAAGAACTAACAGAAGATGATAAAAAAATTGCAGAATTAGAAAAAAGTATTGCAGAAAATGAAAAAGAGCTTGAAGAAGTTAATAAATCTTTAGAAGAATTAGAAAAAAGAAATATAGTAGATTTAACAAATCAAAAAAGAGTTATAGAAAATAGAATTGAAGAGTTAGAAGACTTAGCTAAAGAAAAATCTTTATTTAAGATTAATGAAAAAGGCGAAGTTGAAATAAAATATCCAGATATGCCAGTTGAAATTGATGAACAAGCTATAGCAGATGAATATATGGCTAGAAGAACAGATATGCTTGATAAATACTATGGTAATAAGGAAAAATCAGCTGAATATAAAGAAAAAATGCAAGAATTCAAATCTCATATAGTTGAAAAAGAATTTGAATTTGTTGATAAAGATGGTAAGAGACAAACAGGAGTTTATTCAACAGTTGAACCTTATGAAGGCATGGAAGATGATTTAGCATTTTTACAATTAGAAGAATATGCTGATAGATTAGAAAGATTAACTAAATATGAAGCTGGAGACATATCTGCTTATTCAAAATTTAAAAATCCAGAAGCTGTTGCAGAAAGAGATAAATCCTACATAGAAACTAATAATAGTGCATATAATAGATTAGTTACAACAAAGAAAAACTTAATGACATTAGGAAAATATGGTGAAAAAGTTCCATATTCTAAAATGCAAGAAGGACAAACTGTAAGAAATATATTAAGAGCAGTTGGAAATGCAGGAAGATTTATAAGAAATCATACAACAGCTCCAATTAACAAATTCATAGGTTCAAAAATTGTTGCACCTATATATGGAGCGGTTACTGGTGTAAATAAAGGTAATGTAGCTGGATTATATTCTAATAAATTTACACATAGATATGTTGCAAGAAGAGAATATTTTGCATCACAAGGCAAAGGATATTTTGCAAGTAGATTTAATAGTATATTTAAAGCAAAAGAAGGTAATAAAGCAATTTTATCTGCTGGAGCTCATGATATTAAAGAATCTATAAAAACTAAATATACAGATCAAGCAATTAAAGCTGCAAGACAAAAACAAATTGAATTTGCAGGAAAAAGCATAGAAGAGCAAATGGAAATGCTAAAAGAAGACCTAGATAAAGCAACAGATCCACAAGCTAAAGCTAAGCTTGAAAATACATTAGAAATATTAAAGAAAGCAGAAGCTCAAATTAAGTTAGATAAAGAAAAAGCAGATAACATGAAAATAAGACAAACAATACAAACTGATGCTGTTGATATGGACCAACATGATAAAGCAAATAAAGAAAATGTTACAAGAACAGTAACAGGAATTAAAATGCTTACTAGATTTGGTATTAAGAAATTTGTTGGACCTAAAATAAAACAATGGTTAGTAGAGCATACTCAAAAACAAGTTACAGTGCCAGAACAATATCAAGAACCAGTACAAAGTGAAAAATGGGTAGAAACTACATATAAAGAACAAACAGTACCAGTTTATGGAACTAAAGCTGATCATTCAAGTACTACACTTGAAGATATAATGAGTTCAAATGCTGGTAAACAAGTTGAAGGATATTATTCAGTATATGGTGGAGAAACTAGACCAAAAATGTATGATTTAACAGGTAATGAAAAAATCACTGCTGTGTTCCAAGGTGCTGGAAATAAAGGTACAGGTCTATCAGATACAGCTGGATTAACATCTCCAACATTAACAGATAGAGCTTTTGATGCAAGCTTTTTAGGAACAAATGGAGTATTGAAACAAGATGTTACAGTAGAACAAATCATTAATGCGATAGGTGCTGATAAGGTAAATCCTGATACACTTTCAGACTTATATGTTTCAGTAGGAGATAAATGTTGGGTTAAACTTACAGACTTATATGATGGATTAACTAAAACTCAAATTGGAACTGAAGTTAAAAAAGTTATAGATGTTCCTGGACACATGGAAAAAGTTACAGAGATGGTTACTAAAACAAGAGATGTAACAAAAATGGTGGAAAATACAAGAGTTACTAGTGTTTTAGATAAATTAGGTATTGCTTATGATGTTGGAGCATCAGCATTACTTGTAGATGATATTTATGAAAATGCAAGAAAAACAAAAACAAATGTAAGAAGAACTAAACCACAACCAAGAAATTACGATTATGAAGCAGGATATGTTGGTAAAAAACAACCAGATTATGAAGCTGATTTAGAAGTGGTAGAAATAAAAGATGGTGTTTTAAGAGGTGGAAATATTATAAAAGATGATATCGAAACAAAAACTGATAAAAAAGATAAAACACCAGAGAAAAATAAACAAGATAAAAAACAAGATAAAAAACAAGATAAAAAACAAAAAGAAGATAGAGACGATGAAGAAAGATAATATAAAATTAATAAATAGAGATACTTTGCAAAGTATCTCTATTTTAGAAAGGGAAAGATATGGGGTTATTATTAGATTTATTTGAAATTTTTAGAAAAACAAAATCAGATGTTAAATCAAATAAACCACAACCAAGAAGATATGATTTTGATGCAGGATTTACAGGAGATAAAAAAAGTGATTATGCTTCTGTACAACCAATTAAAAAAACAACTGCGAAAAAAGAAAAAGATAGTTCTGAAAGAGAAGAGAGATAAAAATAACTGATATAAAATATATTATGTAAAAGGAGACTCATATATGAGCGCGGAAAACTCAATAGAAATTGAATCTTTTGATGATTATTTAAAAATGCTTCAAACATCAGAAGAAGAAAAAACAAATAATACAAGAGATTCTGAAAAAATAAATAAAGATTCTGCCATGAGTGAAAAAAAGACGGTAATTAGAAGAAAAATAAAATGTCCAAAAAGAACTGAAAACTTTCAAAAGTCCCAAAGCCGTGATAAAAAGAAGAAACAAAAAAGAATTGCAAGTATAAGTAAACAAATTGAAAAAAATTTATTCCATAAAACTAGATATACAGAACCTAAAAAAAGAAATTTATTAAGTAGAATAATTTTACAAAGTAGATTAGAAAAGGGATATTATGAATATATTGAAGATGATTATGATCATATTATCTTAAAAGAGTTAGAAGAATCAAAAAATGCTAAAAAAAGAAGCGATAGAAGCTTCTATAAGGAAGTCCAAGAATATGAAGACGCCAAAGAAGATGTTACAACAAGAAAAGGATGGATAAGATTTAAAATTGGTTTGGCTGCTGTGTTGCTCGCAGGTTCTTTTGCTTTAGGAAATTATGTAAGTAATGAAGTTAGTAAAACACTTAGTTCAATAAATCCAACTACTACAGTAGAAACTATGGATGACGAAGAAAGAGTTAATTTTGAGGAAGTAGTAAAATCGTTTGTAGAAAATGTAAAACAAAATAGCGGATATGAATTCGATTATCTTTCTGATGAAGAATTACAAAATGGATATTTAAGAATAATTGAAACAGAAAAGAAATTACCTGAAGGAAAAGTGATTAACGCTTTTTATAGTTTTAAAGATCAGGATCTTTTAGATGAACTTGTAAAAGAATCATTTGATGAAGGGATATATGATAGTTTTTCAGACAAACAAAAAAGGGACTATAGACAACTAGCATTCGAATTGTTACCAATAGCTCAACCACGAAATTTTGGAGAAAAAAATTTATACATTAGAAATCCTATAGTATATGATGAATTACAAACTAAAAATGCAGCCAAAGAAAAAGGATATATATATACTATAGTGGTCAATAATGATGAAAAAGAAAATGTAAAAAATATAGGAAGAATTATACATATAAGAAATTTATTAGATGAAAGTGATTATATTTCTGCAAGTAACGAAAATGGAGGGCAAGATTTTTTAGATAATATAGTAAAACAAGCAATAGGTGAAGGTTTTGAAAATTTATCATCAAAAGAACAAAGAGATTATAAACAAATTGCTTATGAATTATTGCCAGATGAGGCAAAAGAAAATTATATAAAAGATCCAATAGATTTTGAAAAAAATATGGTAGAGTTAGAAATAGGAGAATAATATGCAAGAATTTAAAATAGGTGGTAAAGTTAAATTAACAGAAGGAGAGGCATATATTATAGTTGATATAATTGAATATGAAGGAAAAAAATATTATTTTGCAAGCTCAGTTCAAAAACCAATTATTCCCAAAGTTTTTCAAAGAATAGAAGAAAATGGAAAAACATACATAAATTTTATTGAAGATCCTACAATTATTAAATATATTGCAAACAAAGTTGCAAAAGGTTAATGAAAATCCTACGGAAATAACTAAAAAATAAACATTGTAAACTATTGACAATAAAATATAAAGATGATAAAATAGATACGCTATTTGTTAGGGAAACCTATATTATAGCGTATCTTATTATATTAAGAAGAAAGTTTTTAAAGCTTTCTAAAATAAAATTTAAGAAATGAGGTGAAAAAGAAGAATGCCAACAATTAATCAATTAGTAAGAAAAGGAAGACAAACATCAGAAACAAAATCTACAGCTCCTGCATTACAAAAAGGATATAACTCAAGAAAAAAAGTTCAAACAAATCACAGAGCACCACAAAAAAGAGGTGTATGTACAGTTGTTAAAACAGTTACTCCTAAGAAACCTAACTCAGCTTTAAGAAAAGTTGCCAGAGTTAAGCTTTCAAACGGATATGAAGTTACATCTTATATTCCAGGTGTAGGACACAACTTACAAGAACACAGTGTTGTACTTATAAGAGGTGGAAGAGTAAAAGATTTACCTGGTGTTAGATACCACATCATTAGAGGTACTTTAGATACAGCTGGTGTTAAAGATAGAATGCAAGCTAGATCTAAATATGGTGCAAAAAGACCTAAAAAATAAGATTTAAAAATTATTAATTGATAATAGTGCATATTCTTTTTATGAATATAAATTTTAATAAAGAATTCTTGCACTATTACGGGAAAGTGAAATAATCTTTCCAGAGTACCTTTCTGTATTATGTACAGAAGTTAAAAAAATTAAAGGAGGGAAGTATAGTGCCAAGAAAAGGATATATAGCAAAAAGAGATGTATTACCAGATCCATTATATAATAGTAAAGTTGTTACAAAATTAGTAAATAATATAATGTTAGATGGTAAAAAATCAGTTGCTCAAAGTATAGTATATGGTGCTTTTGATATTATTAAAGAAAGAGAACAAAAAGATCCATTAGAAGTATTTGAAGCTGCTTTAGAAAATATAATGCCAGTTCTTGAAGTTAAAGCAAGAAGAGTTGGTGGAGCAACATACCAAGTTCCATTAGAAATTAGACCAGAAAGAAGACAAACTTTAGGTTTAAGATGGCTAGTAACTTATGCTAGAAAAAGACATGAAAAAACAATGGCTGAAAAACTAGCAGGAGAAATAATAGATGCTATAAACGGAAATGGTGGAGCATTCAAGAAGAAAGAAGATACACATAGAATGGCTGAAGCTAACAAAGCTTTTGCACATTATAAATGGTAAAAGGAGGAAAAAATAGTGGCTGGAAGACAATACCCATTAGAGAGAACAAGAAATATAGGAATAATGGCTCACATAGATGCTGGTAAAACAACAACTACAGAGAGAATACTTTTCTATACAGGAAAAACTCATAAAATTGGTGAAGTTCACGAAGGTGCTGCAACTATGGACTGGATGGCACAAGAACAAGAAAGAGGTATTACAATAACTTCAGCTTGTACAACATGTTTTTGGAATAATAACAGAATCAATATAATTGATACTCCAGGACACGTTGATTTTACAGTTGAGGTTCAAAGATCTTTAAAAGTTCTTGATGGTGCTGTTACAGTTTTAGCAGCTAAAGGTGGAGTTCAACCACAAACTGAAACAGTTTGGAGACAAGCTGATAAATATAGTGTACCAAGAATGGTATATGTAAATAAAATGGATATTACTGGTGCAAACTTTATGCTTTGCGTAGATCAGTTAAAAAATAGATTAAAAGCTAATGCTGTTCCAATTCAATTACCTATTGGAGCAGAAGACAATTTCCAAGGAATTGTTGATTTAATAAAAATGAAAGCTTTTATCCACAAAGATGATTTAGGTAAAGAAGTTGAAGAAACAGATATACCAGAAGATATGAAAGATTTAGCAAAAGAATATCGTGAAAAAATGATAGAAGCAGTTGCTGAACAAGATGAAGAATTAATGATGAAATATCTTGAAGGTGAAGAATTAACTACAGAAGAAATTAAAAGAGGTTTAAGAACAGGAACAATAGCAAATAAAATAGTTCCAGTTACTTGTGGTTCTTCATATAAAAACAAAGGTGTTCAAGAATTACTTGATGCAGTTGTTGATTATATGCCTTCACCACTTGATATTGCTCATATTAAAGGAACAACTTTAGATGGAGAAGAAGTTGAAGCAAAAACTTCAGATTCTGAACCATTTGCTGCACTTGCATTTAAAATTGCTACTGACCCATTTGTTGGAAAATTATGTTTCTTTAGAGTTTATTCAGGAACATTAGAATCAGGATCAACAGTTTTAAATTCAAGTAAAGATAAAAAAGAAAGAATTGGTAGAATTCTTCAAATGCATTCTAACCATAGAGAAGATATTGATAAAGTATATGCTGGAGATATTGCAGCAGCAGTAGGATTGAAAGAAGTTACAACAGGAAATACATTATGTGATCCAGATCATCCAATAATTCTTGAATCAATGGAATTCCCAGAACCAGTTATTGATATAGCTATTGAGCCTAAAGATAAAGCTGCTCAAGAAAAAATGGGAATTGCTTTAGCAAAACTTGCTGAAGAAGACCCTACTTTCAAAACATATACAAATCATGAAACAGGTCAAACAATTATTGCAGGTATGGGTGAGTTACACTTAGATATAATTGTTGATAGATTAAAAAGAGAATTTAAAGTAGAGTGCAATGTAGGTAAACCTTCTGTTGCATATAAAGAAACAATTAGAAACAATGTTAGAGTTGAAGGTAAATTTATTCGTCAATCTGGTGGTAGAGGACAATATGGTCATGTATGGCTAGAAATGGAACCATTAGAACCAGGAAAAGGAATTCAATTCGAAAGCAAAATTGTTGGTGGTGTTGTTCCAAAAGAATACATCAAACCTGTTGAAGAAGGAATTAGAGAAGCAGCTGAAAGTGGTATCTTAGCTGGATACCCAGTTATAGATTTTAAAGCTACATTAGTTGATGGTTCATATCATGATGTTGACTCTTCAGAAATGGCATTCAAAATTGCTGGTTCTATGGCTTTCAAAGAAGGTTGTAAACAAGCTAAATCAGTTATATTAGAACCTATTATGAAAGTTGAAATAACAGTTCCAGAAGAATACATGGGAGATGTTATTGGAGATGTTAACTCAAGACGTGGAAGAATGGAAGGAATGGACGGAGCAGATGGAATGCAAGAAATTCATGCACTTATTCCACTTTCTGAAATGTTTGGATATGCAACAGACTTACGTTCTAAAACACAAGGTAGAGGAACATATTCTATGGAACCATCTCATTATGAAGAAGTTCCAAAATCAGTTCTTGAAACAATTGTAGCTTCAAGAGCAAAAAAAGAAGATTAATTTTAATTAATAAAAATAGACTTTGTATAGAAAGGAAAATAAATTCCTTTCTATATAAAGAAAATTATAAAAAAGCTTGCATTTTTAATATTTATAGTGTAAAATGCAAGTGATTGTAAAAGTCATTAAATTTAAAAAATAAATAAAGAATAGAGAGAAATCTCAAATATTAAAGGAGGATTTAAAAATGGCTAAAGCTAAATTTGAAAGAACAAAACCACACGTTAACATTGGTACAATCGGACACGTTGACCATGGAAAAACAACAACAACAGCTGCTATTACAAAATACCTAAGCTTATTAGGAAGAGCTAAATACGAAGCTTATGATCAAATCGATGGAGCTCCAGAAGAAAAAGCAAGAGGTATAACAATTAACACAGCTCACGTTGAATATGAAACAGAAAACAGACACTATGCACACGTTGACTGCCCAGGACACGCTGATTATGTTAAAAACATGATTACAGGTGCTGCTCAAATGGATGGTGCAGTATTAGTAGTTTCTGCAGCAGATGGACCAATGCCTCAAACAAGAGAGCATATATTACTTGCAAGACAAGTTGGAGTTAAATATATTGTTGTTTACTTAAATAAATGCGATATGGTTGATGATCCAGAATTATTAGAATTAGTTGAAATGGAAGTTAGAGACTTATTATCTAAATATGATTTCCCAGGAGACGAGATTCCAATCGTTAAAGGTTCTTCATTAAAAGTATTAGAATCAACATCTACTAACCCAGATGATGAAGTATATGCTCCAATGAAAGAATTAATGGCTGCTATAGACAGCTATATTCCAACTCCAGAAAGACCAACAGATCAAGACTTCTTAATGCCAGTTGAAGACGTATTTACAATTACTGGTAGAGGAACAGTTGCTACAGGTAGAGTTGAAAGAGGTGTAGTAAAAATCCAAGATGAAGTTGAAATCGTAGGTTTATCAACAGAAAGAAGAAAAACAGTTGTTACTGGTGTAGAAATGTTTAGAAAATTATTAGACCAAGCTGAAGCTGGTGATAATATAGGTGTACTTTTAAGAGGTGTAGATAGAAAAGATATCGAAAGAGGTCAAGTTATATCTAAACCAGGAACAATACACCCACACACAAAATTCAAATCAGAAGTTTATGTTCTAACAAAAGAAGAAGGTGGAAGACATACACCATTCTTTAATGGATATAGACCACAATTCTATTTCAGAACAACAGACGTTACAGGTGTTATCGACTTACCAGCAGGTGTAGAAATGGTAATGCCAGGAGATAATGTTTCTATGACAATAGAATTAATTACACCAATCGCTATCGAAAAAGGATTAAGATTTGCTATCCGTGAAGGTGGTAGAACAGTTGGTTCAGGTGTAGTTTCTGACATAATAGAATAATTTATTTGTTAATAAATTAATTAAAAGCTAGAGTTTAAACTCTAGCTTTTTTATTTTAGTAGGAAAGTGCAGAGCACTTTTCTACTAAATAAAGGCTTACGCCCAATATTGCACACAAGTTAAAAAAACTTGGCGCGGCGAACAAAGACGTGGACATTTTCATAAAATTTAATTTTTTGCAATTATCATAATGTCCACTTTTGTTCTATTTTAAACATTTAGTATTTACAATACATATTTTTTTGTATAAAATATATCTATATAAGGTATTTTACAGGAGAAACTTATGAGAAAAACTATAAAAGAAATATTAGACTTAAAACAATTTAATTTTTATATACATCCAAATGAAATAGCGTTTTTTATAGATAAACCTAAAAATAGAAATGAAGTTCTTTATAAGCTTCAAGAAAAAATGTCTAAAAGCTATGAAGAAATGCTTACAGGACATAAATTAGTTGAAAGAGCAAATGAAATTCAAAAAATGGCAGAAAGCATAGAAACAGAGCTAACTGAAACTGATGCAAGAAAAGCCGAGATTGACGAAGAAATAAATACAATATTAGCTCAAATGGAAAAAAGAGTTTCAAATGCTGATACTAATCAAATTTTAAAAAAGATGCAAGACCTAATACAAGAGAAAAGTGAATTATCAAAGAAATCTGACAGGTTAATAAAAGAAGGCAAAGGGCTATTTTTAAGAACAGATTCAGATGCTTATGTTACTCGCCAAAATACTGAAACAGTAAAGAAAACATTAAAAGAAAATGCAAATACAATAAATGCCAATAATTATATTTTATATAATGCTATGCTTGCTAAAAAATATCTTGGTTTGGTCAAATCTGCTGAAGAAGGAACACATAAAGGGTATAATGAATTTTGCTTTGCAAATGGAGAAATTGTTACAATAAAAAATAGTCAGGTTTCAATGCCATTTCATGAAACATTACAAGATTTGAAAGAAGATTTAATAGAAACCATTTTAGTTGCAGATAGAGAATTGCAAGAAATAAATAAAAAAAGAGTTTCTTCAATTTCAGGAATTTATGAATCAAGAGGACAAGAAAATAATTCTACAAGAGAAAGATTTTCAAGTGATGAATTACATAAGTTTATAAAAAGTGGTAAAATTTTTGAAAATAATATAAGACCAGAAAAATTAGGAGAATTTATTAAAAAAGGAATAATTGATAAATGGACAATAATAAATCTTATTAATAAGAAAAATATGGATCCTAATTATGCTATAGATTTTTTATTTCAAGGAGTATTTGACCAAGAAGATATTAGAAAAACATTTAAAGAAGTTAATTTTTCTAGTATAATAGGAAAAAAAGAAATATCATTTAAGAGTAAATTATTACTATATAGTATAGGAAAAATAGATATTGATGAATTAGAAAAAGCTGTTATGCCAAACATAGAAAAAGAAGAACAAATTCCAGAAGAGGTATTTGATAAAATATCTTTGAATTATATTTCTAATATAAAAAAACTTTCTGAACTTTTAACACATGAAGTTTTAGACTTTAATCAATCAATGCAATTTTTAGAAGTTTTAAGAGGAAATGGTTATATCTCAGATGCTGATAAAGAATATTTAACAGATATAATGAATGATTTTAAAGTAAAACAACTTTTAAATGAGACAGAAAATGGAAAAAGAGATACTCAAGATACAAGTATCTCAGCATCACCACCAACATTAACAGGAAAAGGTGTAACAATAGATCCTAGAGTGAGAAAAGAGTATTTAAAAAGCATTGGGGATATAAAAGATATTTTTATAAAAGGTCAACCTTTAATGAAAGATGATTCTTCAAAGAATGCTAGTGGATTAGCAAGAAGAAATTCTTTAGATGGCTATCAATTAATAATTGTACCTGATAAAAGAATAGCAATTTTAGAGAAATTTTATGAGGTTACTAGAAATAAAGAAGGAGAAGTTGTATATAAGAGAGATGAAAAAAACAGATTAATTCCAGCAGTTGAGAATGCAACTTATATTTTTCCAATAGGACTTGCAAAAGATTTTTGTGAAAAAAGAAATAAACAACAATTAATACATGATAGCAAACATGTAAGAAGAGTAGCACATACTATGAATTGGGTTCAAAATATAGAAAGTAAAATTCTAACATTAAATCCAAGAGCAAATTTCGAAAAAGAAAATACCAAAAAATGGCATGAAAAGGTAGTTAGTAATTATCAAGAGCTTCTAGAAAATAGATAGTATAAAATCTTAAAAAAGATAGAAAAGGAATGAAGAAAATGGAAAGTGTAGAATTAAAAAAATTATTAGATGAAATTAATAGCGGGATTAAAAAGAATAAAAAAATATTAGATGAAGCCATAAAAGAAGAATTAAGTAAAGGTAATTCAGTTCATATTGATAAAATAAAAGAAATATTAAAAGATTTTGAGCAAATTTCAGAAAAACCACATAAACCTGAAAATAAAAGTATAGCTGTTTGTTATTCTGGAAAACCAGAGATAACTATAACTTATGTTTTAGATTCTATTATTTATAATAATAAAATAACATTATGTATTAGTGGAAATAAGGTTATAAATGAGATTTTAATTACTATAATATTAGAAAGCATGAGAAATTGTAAAATTAAAAATCAATGGATAAATTATAAACCTAATTATAATGAAATATATTTAAGGGATAATGAAAAATATTTTAATAAAATAGTATATATTGGTGATTATTTTGAATATGAAAGATTTAAAAGTTTCTTTAAAAAATCAGTTGAATATAATAATTATGGATATATAAAACTTTTTATGGATAAATCAAAATATAAAGAAGAATATAAAGAAATAATGAAATATGCTTATATTGAAAATATTTATGTAGAAATATATGATGAAATTCAAGAATGTATTTTAGAAAGTAAACCAACAGATTTTACTATTATATATGTAGATGATTTTAAAATTGTTAATCAACTTCAAAAAGAGCTTAAATCAAAAGAAGTACTTATTAATACTTTTCCATTTGATGAATATAAATTTAAAGTAAATAGATAAAGCAACAAATATAAAACCAAAAATATAAATATAAAATTTAAATGCATACAAAATAGAGGTAAAATGATATATAATTGACTCAATGGTCAAATTGTGACAAAAGTATTGATTTTTTTTGTAAAAGACTTTAAAATAGTAATGTCTAATAAATAAAAATTTAGGGGGTATACACTTGAAAATATTATTAGATGCCATGGGTGGTGATAATGCACCTGATGCAACAATTAAGGGAGCAATAAAAGCAGCAAAAGAGATAGAATCTGAAATTGTTTTAATTGGAAATGAAGAGGTTATAAATGAAAAAATAAAAGAATTTTATGGAAAAGATAAAATATCAGATATAACTGATAAAGTTACAATTAAACATGCTCAAGATCAAATTACAATGGAAGATGTTCCAACTGTTGCAATAAAACATAAAAAAGATTCTTCTATGGTAGTAGGATTTAAAATGCTAAAAGAAGGTGAAGGAGATGTATTTATATCTGCTGGAAATTCTGGAGCATTACTTACAGGAGCAACACTTTTAGTAGGAAGAATCAAAGGTATTGATAGACCAGCAATAGCACCAATGTTGCCAGCTTATAAAAAAAGTTTTATGCTAATGGATGCAGGAGCAAATACAAATTGTAAACCAATAAATTTAGTTCAATTTGCACAAATGTCTACAATATATTTAAAAAATACTTTTGGTATTGAAAGTCCAAAAATAGGTTTATTAAATATAGGAACAGAAGAAACCAAAGGTAATGATTTAGTAAAAGAAACTTATAATATTTTAAAAGAACATGGCAAAGAATATGGTATTAACTTTATAGGAAATATAGAAGGAAGAGACTGTTTTTCAGGAGAAGTTGATGCTGTTATAACAGATGGATTTACAGGAAATGTATTTTTAAAAACTACAGAAGGATTAGGAAAACTTGTAAAAAGAACATTAACTGAAAGTTTAAAGAAAAATATTTTTTCATTAATAGGAGCAATTCCATCTTTACCAGCAATAAAAAGATTTTCTAAAGCTGTTGATTACAAAGAATATGGTGGAGCATTATTTTTAGGTGTAAAAAAACCAGTAGTAAAAGCACATGGAAGTAGTGATGAATATTTATTTTACTTCACATTAAAACAAGCAGAAAACTTTGTAAAAAGTGGGGCTGTAGAGAAGATGAAAGAAGAGTTTGAAAAAAGGTAAAAAACACTTGACTTTTTATGAAACATATAATAAAACTAAAATATAAATTTTAGAGAAAAGAAAAGGAGGTATAACATAAATGAGTACAGAGGAAGTTTTTGAAAAAGTTAAAGCAATCATAGTTGAACAACTAGGAGTTGCAGAAGCTTCAGTAACAATGGAAGCATCTTTTATAGATGACCTAGGTGCAGATTCTTTAGATATAGTTGAATTAGTTATGGCTTTAGAAGAAGAATTTGATATGGAAATTCCAGATTCTGATGCAGAAAAAGTTGTATCAGTTGGAGATGTTGTTGAATACATCAAAGAAAACGTATAATTTAGAAAATAAAACTGAAAGGTATTATACCTTTCTTTTTTTTTACAATAACATATCATTTATATATTTTTTTATTTAAAAGACTTGTAAATAATACCAAAACAATATAGAATATAGACATTCAAAAGGAGGTAAGTAACTGGTGGATATAGATTTAAAAAAGTTTGAGAAAAGCATTGGATATGAATTTAAAAACTTAAAGTTATTAAAAACTGCATTAACACATACTTCTTATGCTTATGAAAACAAAACTAAAAGCTATGAGCGTTTAGAATATTTAGGTGATAGCATTTTAGAATTTATAAGTAGTAAATATTTATTTGAGAATTTTCAAGAATTATCAGAAGGAGAAATGACTAAAGTTAGAGCTTATGCTGTATGTGAAAATAGTTTATATGAAATAGCTATAAAGCATAATTTTAGTGATTTCTTATATTTAGGAAAAAGTGAAAAATCAACAAAAACAGATAAAAAAGCTATACTTGCAGATTGTGTTGAAGCAGTAATAGCTGCAATTTATTTAGACTCTAAAGATATTGATATAGTTCAAAAATTTATTTTAGAAAATATAAAAGATGCAGTTGAATATGCAAGTAAAAATGTTGGGGTAAAAGATTATAAAACTGTACTTCAAGAAAAACTTCAAGAAAATGGTGAAGTAAATATTAAATATACTATAATAAATGAATCAGGACCAGATCATAACAAGACTTTTACAGCCGAAGTTGAATGTGATGGAAAAAGACTTGCAAGTGGAACTGGAAGAAGTAAAAAAGGAGCTGAAATGGAGGCGGCAAGAAAAGCAATAGAATTATTAAGTTAGGAGGTGTAAAATGAAAAAACAATATATAATTCCTATTTTTGTACCACATTTGGGTTGTCCAAATGATTGTACTTTTTGTAACCAAAGAAAAATTAGTGGTCAGCTAAAAAATATAACTGAAAATGATGTAAGAGATACTATAGAATTTTATTTAAGTAATTTTAAAGAAAAAGATGCATATAAAGAAGTTGCTTTTTACGGTGGTAGTTTTACAGGGATTGATTCTGAGTTACAAGAGAAGTTACTTGCTACAGTTTATGAATATATTAAAGAAAAGAAAATTGATGGGATTCGTGTTTCAACAAGACCAGATTATATAGATAAAAAAGTGCTAAGAAGATTAAGAAAATATAAAGTTAGAACAATAGAACTTGGGGTTCAATCAACAAATGACTATATTTTGCAAAGATGTAAAAGAGGACATACATTTAAAGATGTAATAAATGCTTCAAAATTGATTAGAAGATATAGATTTAATTTAGGGCATCAAATGATGATAGGACTTCCAGAAAGTACTGAACTAGATGATATAAATACAGCAAAAGATTTAATAAAATTAAAACCTAAGATTGTTAGAATTTATCCTGTTTTAGTTATTAGAGGAACTGAACTTGAGAAAGAGTATAGAGAAGGTAAATATGAACCATTAACTTTAAATCAAGCTGTAGAAAGATGTAAAGAACTATGTTATATGTTTGGAAAAAAGAATATAAATGTTATTAGAATTGGTCTTCAAAATACTGATACAATTTGTTCTCCAAATAATAATGAAAGTGAAGTTGTTGCAGGACCATATCATGATACTTTTAGACAACTTGTAGAATCTTCTATTTATTATGATACAATAGTGGAAAAAATAAAAAAATTTAATACCAAAGTTAAAGAAGTTGAAATAATAGTAAATCCACAAAATGCTAATAATGTGATAGGATATAAACGTGAAAATATATTAAAATTAAAAGAAATGTATGATGTAGATGTGGTGGTTTCACAAGATATAAAACAACCAGTAGAAAAAATAGATGTATTAATTTCAAAAAAATTTAAAGATTTTATTGATGATAAAGAAAAAGTAACTTCTAAAAAATAGTATAAAAAATTTAGAAACACTGATACTATTAGTATGAGTGTTTTTAAATTTTTTTACGAAATAATTTTAATCATAATTGGATGTTTATCTATTGCTTTTGGAACTGCAAATTTTCTTTTACCAAATTTATTATCTAGTGGTGGGTTTGCAGGAATTGCGACTATTACTTATTATTTGTTCGATTTTCCAATGGGGAATGTGATTATGATTTTAAATATACCATTATTTTTTATTGGTTATAAAAAATTTGGATTAAAATTTATTTTAAAAACTATTTTTGCAACTTTAATTTATTCTAAATTTATAGATATTTTAGAAAATTTTGGAGCTTTTACAACAGATAGATTACTTGCAAGTTTATATGGGGGATTTTTTATTGGAATAGGACTTGCAATTATATTCAAAGTTAATACTTCAACTGGTGGTACAGATTTAATTGCTCAAATAGCACAAAATTATAATATAAATGTAAAAATGAGCCAGATTATAGTTATTATAGATACATTAGTTGTAATTTCTAATTTAATAGTTTTTAAAGAATTTGAGATTGGATTATATTCAGCAATAGCAATATTAATAATAGGAAAGATGATTGACATTATATTTGAGGGAATTAATTTCTGTAAAATTATTTATATTATATCAGAGAAACATGACGAAATAATGGAAAAAATTAATACAGAAATTAATAAGGGTGCAACAGAGTTATATGCAAGAGGTAGTTATAGTAAAAGAAATACTATGGTTATTATGTGTGTTACTAAAAGGATTCATATTGAGAAAATAAAAAGTATTTCTAAAAGAATAGATGCAAATTCTTTTATAATAATAACAGATGCACGAGAAGTATATGGATTAGGTTTTAAAAATTAGTTTTCTATAAATGGTGTTTTTATATCAGTATCACCTATTAGAAAATCAATACTTGTATTATATTTTTTTGCTAATTTTGAGAAAATTGCTATTGGAATACTTTTTTTACCAGATTCATAAAGAGAATATAAACTTTGAGATATTTCTAAGATTTTAGAAATATCTTTTTGTGTTAGATTATTTTCTTTTCTTAATTTTTTTAAACGATTATATAACATAAAAAAACCCCTTTTTAATATAATAATTAAATTATATATATTTAAAAGAGATTTGACAATAAGGTATTTTTTTAGATAAATTTTATTAGTATGAAAATTTTAAAAAGTTCTAATTAAATAAAGTATTACAGTAAAAATACGGTAATACTTTTAAAATAGAAAATAAATTAGATTTTTGTATTAATTTTATTTTTTTGCTTCTGGATATCTTTTTGAAACATTAGTGACTCCAACAATATAATCAATGCTTGTATCATAAAATTTAGCTAAAACACTTAATAAATCAACAGGAATATCACGTTTACCTGTTTCATATAAACTATATTGTGGTCTGGTAATTTTTAATATTTTTGAAATATATTCTTGAGATAAGTCATGGTCTTCTCTTAAATCTTTTAAACGTTTCAAATACATTTTTGATACCTCTTATAATATTATTTGACATAATTTTACCATGTATTCAAATAAATACTGTACATTGTATTTATTTAGATACTAGCATAAGGTTTATTTTTCTATTGATTATTTAGATAAAGTATAATAAAATAAAATAGTAAATTTGTATTAAGGAAGTTTTATATGGAAGAATATATATTAGAAAAACAAGAATCATTTAATTTAAAACATATATTTGAATGTGGACAATGTTTTAGATGGAATAAATTAGAAGATAATTCTTATATTGGAGTAATAAAAGATGCTGTAATAAATGTAAAAGAAGAAAATGAAAAATTTATTTTTACAGGAAATACTACTTCTGGAAATTTAAAATCTATAATAAAATATTATTTCGATTTAGATACTAATTATACTGAATATAAAAAAATATTATCAAATATAGATAATTATTTGAAAGAAAGTATAAAATTCGGTTCAGGAATAAGAATTTTAAGACAAGATTTATGGGAATGCATAATTTCTTTTATTATTTCTGCAAATAATAATATACCAAGAATAAAAAAGATAATTGAGAGATTATCTAAAGAATATGGAAAAGAGATTGAATTTAATGGAAGTACATACTATTTTTTCCCTACACCTGAAGAACTATCAAAAGCAAGTGTAGAAGATTTAAGAAACTTAGGTTTAGGTTTTAGAGATAAGAGAATATATAATACAACAAAGATGATTATGGAAAATGAAGTGAATCTAGAGGCTATTAAAAATATGGATAGTACGGAAAAGATGAGAAATGAGTTACTAAAGCTTGATGGAGTAGGTCCAAAAGTAGCTGATTGTATTTTACTTTTTGCATTAAAAAGAATAGATGTTTTTCCTATTGATGTATGGGTAAGAAGAGTTATGAATGATTTGTACATTCATAATGAAAGTGAAGAAAAAGTAAATAAAAAAGAATTACAAAAACTAGCGGAAGATAAATTTGGAAATCTGCAAGGAATTGCTCAACAATATTTATTTTATTGGAAAAGAGAAGATGGAAAAAGTGCTTAGGAGATAAGTTATGAGAAGATTTATAGAGAACTTTATAACCTTTATTTTAATATTTTTAATAATTATTATATTTGGTGGAACTGTATTTTTTTCACTAGATGTATTTGGTGTTATACAAGTACCAGAGAAATATAGTTTAGCTTCATTACTTTACTCAAAAATAGAAGTTATTGCTACAGGAGAAAATTTAACAGATGATATAATTCGAGATGATTTTAATACTAAAGATGAAATTACAGAAAATGAAGATATTATTGAAAATGTTTCTGAAACAGAAGAAGTTTCTGCAGAAGATTATAAAGATCCATTAGAGGAACTTGAACGACTAAAAGAAGAACAAAATTTAACTAATTATCAATCAAGTCAAACAGTAAATGTAAATAACTTTTATTATGAGCAATTAGATGAATATGGAAAAATAATATATGATAAATTATATGAAAATATAGATAAATTAAAAACAGGTACTTATGAAGCAGATTTTGGAACAGAGTTTAATGATTTATTACATGAAGAAAATGGAACAGAAGTGTTAAATAATGCTTTTCAGCTTGCAATAAATGCACTAACTTTTGATAATACAGATTTGTTTTATATTGATGTAACAAAAATAAATTTACTAACAGAAATTACAACAAGAGCTTTTTCTACTACATATAGAGTGAAAATCGGTGGAAATGGTCAAAGTTATTTAGCTGATGGATTTTGGGATGAAGAATATGTAAATATCGCTTTAGGATATGTAGAAGATGTGAAAAACAATATTATTGAAAAAACAACAGGTAAAGACCAAATAGAACAAATAAAAATAGTTCATGATTACTTAGTAGATACAGTAGAATATGATTTAGAAGCAGGAAGTAATATTTATAATATATATGGAACATTAATAGATAAAAGGGCAGTTTGCGAAGGATATGCAAGAGCATTTAAGTATATTTTAGATGATTTAGAAATTCCGACAGTAATTGCATGTGGATTAGCAAAAAATAGTGCAGGAATTACAGAGACACATGCTTGGAATTATGTTCAATTAGAAGATGGACAGTGGTATGCTATTGATGTAACTTGGGATGACCCAGTAATAATAGGCAGTGGAATAATTAATGATACAATAAAATATCAATACTTTTTAAAAGGAGCAAATAAATTTTTTGAAGATCATTTTGAAGATGGAAATATTGTAGGAGAAGCAGATTTTGAATATCCTAAATTAAGTGTATTAGATTATTATAATTAAAAGGAAAGTATAAATGAAATTAGAATTAATTTTAGGAAGAAGCGGAGTAGGAAAAAGTGAATATATATATGATTCTATATCTAAACAAATAGGCGAAAAAAAGATATTTCTTATTGTTCCAGAACAGGCAAATCTTTCTGCTGAAAGAAAATTGTTCGAAAAATCAAATAAAACTAGTCTTATAGATGTGGAAGTATTAACGTTAAGTAGGATGGCATATCGTGTAGCTTCAGAAGTTGGTGGTAATTTAAACCACCTTTCTGAGGCTGGAAAAGATATGCTTATTTTTGATATATTATCTAATGAAAAAAATAACTTAAAATTTTTAGGAAAAACTGAAAAAAATATTGATATAGTAAATAGGATGTTTACTGAATTTAAAAAACATGAAATAAGCATTCAAAAACTAATGGATATAAAAACTAAAGAAGAATATACAAATTTAAAATTAAAAGATATTACTAATTTGTATGAAAAATATGAAGAAAAAATTAATAAAAACTTTCTGGATGAAAATGATAGTTTATCAATACTTGCAAAAGATTTAGATAAAACAGATATGTTTGATAATTCTGTTATTTATATAGATGAATTTTTAGGTTTTACTAAACAAGAATATAATATATTTGAAAAATTATTGCAAAAAGTAAGTTGTGTAACTGTTGCTATACCAATTAATGATTTAGAAGATAAATCTAATAAAGAATCAGATATTTTTTATTTTAATAAAGTGTATGCAAATAAATTAATAGATATAGCTAAAAAGTATAATTCAGAAATTGAAATAAAATATTTAAAAGATACTCTAAGATTCAAAAATGAAGAAATAAAATTTTTAGAAGAAAATTTTGACAAAACAAATAAAAAATATGAAAATCAAGTGAATAATATAAAATTATTTTTAGCTAACAATCCATATACAGAAATTGAAAATATTGCTATAAATATACACAATTTGGTTAAAAATTGTGGATATCATTATAACGAAATCGGAATTATTGCAGAAGATTTAGATAAATATTCAGAAGATGCTAAAGCCATATTTAGAAAGTATGAAATACCATTATTTATAGATGATAAAAAAGAATTGAATCAAAATATTTTAGTAAAATTTATTTTAGCAATGCTTGAAATTTTTTCTAATAATTGGTCTTATGAATCAGTTTTTAATTATTTGAAAACAGGTTTATTGGAAATAGAAAAAGAAGATATTTATTTATTAGAAAATTATTGTCAAAAATGGGGGATAAAAGGCAGTAAATGGTATAATAAACCTTTTAGTTATGAAACTATAAATGAAAAACAAGAAAAATTAGAAACTCTAAGAAATAAAATTGTTGAGCCTTTATTAGAATTTAAAAAAAGAGTTTCAAATAACAAAACAGCAACTCAAATAACAAAAGAAATTTACAATTTTTTAATACAAAATAGTATAAGTGAAACTTTAAATCAAAAATTGAAAAAATATAATGAACAAGAAATTTCTGATGAATATAATACAAGTTATAAATTATTAGTTGGAATTTTAGAAGATATATGCTTGATTTTTAAAGATGAGAAAATGAGTTTTGATAGGTATAAAGATTTATTACAAGTGGGGCTTAGTGCATCAAAACTTGGAAAAATTCCTGCGACTCAAGACCAAGTTGTATTTGGAGATACTGAAAGAACTAGAAGTAACAAATTAAAAGTTTTATTTATAATTGGTATAAATGATGGAAGTTTTCCTAAAGTAAATAAAGAAGAGGGATTTTTAAATGATAATGATAGAGAACTTTTAAAAGAAGCTGGAATAGAACTTGCTAAAACCTCAATAGATAGTCTATATGAAGAACAATTTAATATTTATAGGACATTAACAATTCCAGAAGAATTACTATTTCTTTCTTATTCTTCTTCAGATAAACAAGGAATGTCAATTAGACCTTCAATATTAATTAAAAAGATAAAAAAATTGTTTCCAAAACTTGAAGAAGAAAGTGATATAATTAAAAGAAAATCTTGCATAACAAATGAACTGGGAACTTTTGAAGAGGCCATGAGTCTTTATAAAGAATATTTAGAAGGAAAAGAGATTCCAAAAGATTGGGAAGATATTATTAGATATTTTTATTCAGAAAATAAAAATAAATTTAAAAAAGCAATTTCTGGTATATATTATACAAATAAGGCAGAAGATATTAATACAGAAAATATAGAAAATTTATATGGAAATTATTTAAAAACTAGTGTTTCTAGATTAGAGACTTACAGAAAATGTCCTTTTTCTTTTCATTTAACTTATGGCTTGAAATTGAAAGAAAAAGATGAGTTAAAAATGGAAGCAGTTGATACAGGTTCTTTTATGCATGAAGTAATTGATTTATTTTTTAAAAATCTTGATGAAAATGATTTGAATTTAAAAGAAATAACAGATGAAGAAATTTTACAAATTGTAAGTAGTATAATAAGAGAATTACTTGAAACTTCTAAGTACTACATTTTTTCAAGTTCTGCAAAATATAGATTATTAACTAGAAGGCTAAAAAAAGTAGTTTATAAATCTATTTGCTATATAGTTTATTCTTTAAAATATAGTGATTTTAAAATTTTAGGACATGAAGTAGAATTTAGTAATACAGGAGAATATAAGAACATAAAATTAGAAGTAGAAAACAAGAAAGTTGAGATTACAGGAAAGATTGATAGAGTTGATATTGCCAAATTATCTGATAAACAGTATGTTAGAATAATAGATTATAAATCTTCAAGCAAAGATTTAGATTTAAATCAAGTTTTAGCAGGTATTCAGATACAGCTTATTACATATTTAGATGCAATAGGAGAGCAAACTTTTTTTGAACCAAGTGGAATATTATATATGGGACTTATTGATAATGTGGTAAAAGATGCAAAGAATTTAACTGAAGAAGAGATTGAAAATAAAATTAGAAGTAATTTTAGAATGAAAGGTTTAATTTTAGCTGATGTTAGTATCATAAAAATGATGGATAATAAACTTCAAACTGGTTCTTCAGATATTGTTCCTATATATATTAATAAAGATGGTACAATTTCTGAAAAGAAATCAAGTGTAATCAATAAAGATGATTTTGATAAACTTCAAGCCCAGGTTAAAGATATAATAAAAGAAATTTCTAAGGAAATATTAAAAGGAAGAATAGATATAAAACCTTATTATTATAAGGGAAAAACTGGTTGTGATTATTGTAAATACAAGACTATTTGTATGTTTAATACAAATATCAAAGGAAACGAATATAATTACATATAAGAAAGGAAATTTTATGGATATTACAAGACCTACTGTTATGGAAATTAATTTAAAAAATTTTGAATATAATATAACACAAATTAAAGAAAAACTAGAAGATGGTGTTAAGATAATGCCGGTTATAAAAGCAAATGCTTATGGGACATATATAAATAAGGTAAATGAAGTTTTAAATAAATTTGACATAGTTGCTGTTGCAATAGTTGATGAGGCAGTAGAACTTAGAAAACAAGGATATAATAAAGAGATTTTTGTACTTAATCAACCATATAAAGATGAAATTGAAAAAATTATAAAATACAATATTTCAATAGGAATAAGTTCAGATTCTTTTGTGGAAGAACTTGGAAAAATAGGAAAAGAAGTTGTAGTTCATATAGAAATTGGAACTGGAATGGGAAGAACTGGAATTAATCCATCAAGAACAAAAGAATATATTGAAAAATTAAAGAAATATAAAAATATAAATGTAGAGGGAATATATACACATCTTTCATCAGCAGATTGCGATTTTGATTATACGAATAAACAAATAGAAGGTTTTGAAAAAGCAGTTTCTGTTGCTAAAGAAAATTTAGATAATTTGAAATATATACATGCTTCTGCATCAAATGGGAT
Organism: uncultured Eubacteriales bacterium; assembly: GCA_902492015.1. GTDB lineage: Bacteria > Bacillota > Clostridia > TANB77 > CAG-508 > Scatovivens. Next base: position 156,599 of record CABUJR010000003.1, read on the forward strand.
TTTAAATTTTCCAAAAGCTTATTATAATTTAGTAAGACCTGGAATGATTTTGTATGGTTATAAATCTTGTGATGATATAAATGGAAAAATTAATTTAAAGCCTGTATGTAAGTTAAAGTCTAAAATAACTTTTTTGAAAGAAGTGGAAAAGGGAATTTCCATAGGTTATTCAAGAAGTTTTATAACTACTAGAAAGACTAAAATAGCAACAGTTCCAATTGGGTATGCAGATGGTTTAAAAAGAGCTCTTTCAAATACAGGAGAAGTTGTAATAAATGGAAAAAAAGCTAATATTATAGGAAAAATTTGTATGGATAGTTTTATGGTAGATGTTACAGATTTAGAAGATGTAAGTATTGGAGATGATGTATATATTTGGGATAATGAGATAATAACAGTTGATGAAATTGCCCAAATTTGCAATACAATTAATTATGAAATTATAAGTACAATTTCAGATAGAGTTCCAAGAGTTTATATAAAATAGTAATAAAGGTGGTATGGTTTTGGATATTTTTAATAATGAAAAAATTTTATATAATAAAAAAAATGGTATAGAATATATACAATTTAAGAGATTATTGGAGTATGGGATTAAACACGCTTATACTTTAAAAGGAGAAAACATTAATTTCCGTAGTACTGCTCCTGAGATGCAAGAAAGTTATAAAAAAATTTTTGGAGCTATTGGACTAGATGTAAAAACAATGATGAAACCTATACAGAAACATACTTCAAATGTGAAATGTATTGATGAATTTTTGGATAAGGAAAAACTAGAAAATATAGATGGATTAATTACGGACAAAACTAATCTAGCAATTACGACAACAAATGCAGATTGTATTTTATTTATGTTTTATGATCCTGTAAAAAAAGTAATTGCAAATATTCATTCTGGTTGGAGAGGTACTTTTCAAAAAATTTCAGAAAAATGTGTAATAAAAATGATAAATTATTATAAATGTAAACCAGAGGATATAATATGTTGTATCTGTCCAAGCATACGTAAATGCCATTTTGAAGTTGAAGAAGATGTAAAAGTTTTATGTGAGAACATTTTCAAGTTTACAGAAAGAACTCATGAATTTATAGAAAAAGGAAATGAAGTTAAAGGTATACAAAAATATATGATAGACACAGTTTTAATTAACAAGATTTTGTTAAAAGAATTAGGATTAAGAGAAGAAAATATTATAGATTGTGATATATGCAGTGTATGCAATAGTAATAAAATTTCTTCATATAGATCAGAGGGAAAAGACTTTAAGCTTGCAACAGCCATAATTAGTTTATAAAATGTTTTATTTGTGATATGAGAGGATGTTGAAATAAATGTATAATGATTTGGAAGAATTAAATGAGATTGTAAAAAAATGTAATAAATGTGAACTTTGCCAAAAAAGAACAAATACAGTATTTGGAACAGGAAATAAAGAAGCTGATATAATGTTTATTGGAGAAGGTCCAGGTGCAGATGAAGATAGAGAAGGAATACCTTTTGTTGGAAAAGCTGGAAAACTTATGAATCAAGCATTTATTGGTTTAGGAATTTCAAGAGAATTAGTATATATTTCTAATATAGTTAAATGTAGACCACCCAATAATAGAACACCACTAAAAGAAGAAGCTATGGCATGTTTAGATTATTTAAGAAATCAGGTAATGGTAATAAAACCTAAAATAATAGTTTTACTTGGGAGTACAGCACTAAAGAATATTTTAGGAGATGAATATGGAATAACAGCTTCTAGAGGAAAATGGATAGAAAAGAAAGGAATAAAATACATGCCAACTTTTCATCCAGCAGCATTACTTAGAGATGAAAGTAAAAAAATAGATTTTTGGAATGATTTAGAATTAGTGAAAAAAGAAGCTGAGAAACAAAATCTAAAAATATAATTACATCATAGAGGTAAATAAAAAAAGACATTTGCAAAAATATTTTACAAATGTCTTCTTTTAGCTTTTAATAATTTTTTTCTCTTATCTTTTCTTCAAATAGTAATTTTAGTTTCCTAAATAATCTTTTAAAAAATTGAAACCCATAAGTGTTTTCTTCTATATTTGAAAGCTCATTAGTTAGAGAATCAAGAGCTAGAATATTTCCATATTTTAGGATAAATTCTTTTTTTTCGTCTAATTTATTCATCATGTCTATATAAAAATCATTAAAAAAGTTATAATTGTTTGTTGTTATAAGAACATGTTTAAAATTATATAAATTGTATTGAAAATTTTTAACATCTTCTAGTGTTTTTATAGAGTTTAGTTCATTATTAAAACAATTAACAATAATTAAATTTTGGGTTTCTAAAGTTTTTTCAAAAATAATATTTTTAAGAGCATCAATTCTTGCATTTATTCTTTTTATTTTATCTAAGTTTTTTAATTCTTCTGATGAAACAGATAATTTATAAGTTTCTTCTGAAAGTCTTGATTCATATTCTAAAATTAAATCAAAGTTTTTTTCAATCTGTGCATAAGTTTTAGCATTTGACTTTGCAATAAATGTATTTTTAAATACATCATTACTGTAAAGAGTACTATGATATAAAGGGTATGTACCAGTAAAATAAGTCATTTCATTTATTAAAGCTGTTTGTAAAGGATAAAAATCGGGACTTTCTGTTGAAAGTTCCATATTGTAATATTTTACTGTATCTAACTGAGCATTTGAAGCAATAGCAGCCATTTGTTGAACTGCGGCTTCATTTAATCCCATACCATTATTATTTGAACCTTCTAAATTATAAAGACCTAGTCTAAGTAATTTCCCATGTTTATTTTTTAAAGTTTGAATAAAATGTAGACATTCATGTAGAGCAAGGGCATTTATATTGTCTAAGTCCATGTCTTTACTAAAATATATAGAATTATTTTTATAAAAATATTTAGCCATAGTCATATTATCAGGCATTTCTGCTATATACATGTTTAGTCTTGCTATTGAAATAAATAAATCACTTTGATTTAAATTATGTTCTGGAAAAGCTTTAGATATTTTTTCAGAAATACTTGAAGCAATTTTGTTTATTTCCAATGTGTTTAATTGACCAATAACTTTTATACCTTCTTTTTTTAAAGTAGAATTTATACTCATCTAAAACTCCTTAAATCTTTCGTATATGTATATTATACAACAAAAAAAATAAATAAACATATCAGCAATATTAAGAAAATATTACAATTATGTTACAAAAATAATGTTACTAAAATTTAATAAAACAAAAATAAAACTCTTATATATAGGTTTTCCGTAAATAATAAGTAATCCTTATAAACTTAAAACTGCTGAAACTACTGGAATAGAGCTTGATTTAGTGAAAAAAAAAGCCTATACTTATATTAGATTGAAAATTAAAGGTGAGGAGCTAATGAAAAAATTTAAATTAAGTAAAGAAAAAATTGGGGTAATTTCAATAAGTGCTATTATTTTTTCTAGTATATTTTCAGGAAAAGCTTTTGCCACAGAATTTGATGTAAATCTTCCTGATGAATACAACCTTTGGAATGAACTAACAATAGAAGAAAAAGAAAATACACTTATGCCACAAACAAATTCTGCACAAGTACCAGAAAATGTTTTAAATAAATATGAAGTTGAAAATGTTCCATATTTAGTAAATTCATTATTAGGTAAAAATATTGGAGGATTTGATAATGTTTCAGCAGCAGTATCTGATTCTAGATATTCTTTAACAGATGTATTAAATATGAGAGTTGAACATCAAGGTAGTACAACAGAATGTTGGGCTTTTGCAACTTTAAAATCCATGGAATCTAATATTGCTATAGAAAATGGTTTAAGAGATATACCAGATTTTTCAGAAAGGCATACTGATTATGCAACTTCTAGAACTTTTCTTGATGGTATAAATGAAAACGGCTTCAATAGAGAACTTGGAAAAGGTGGACTTCCAATTTCAGCTTTAGCATATTTGACTAATGGTCAGGGAGCTGTTTTAGAAGAAGAAATGCCTTTTGAAGATAATGAAGAAAGAATTAACTTAGATGAAATAAATAAGAATGTTGATACAGTAGTTACAGATTATCAAATTTTGCCATCTATTTATAAAAAATATGAAATCGATGGTAATGGAAATACAACATCTGTTTCTTATTTTGATGTAAATGGTAATGAATATTCAAAAGAAGAAGTTAATTCACTAAGAAATATTATAAAGGAACATTTAGTAAAATATGGAGCTATTGCTACAATGACAGCTGGAAATTATGCTCAATATTATAATAACCCACAAAATCCTTTTGCAGCAACAGCATATAACTGTAATGATAGTAGTTTAATAAGAGACCATGCAATAACAATAGTTGGATGGGATGATAATTATTCAAGAGATAATTTTGCAGAAGGAGCTAAGCCTAAAGAAAATGGTGCATATATAGTACTTAATTCTTATGGAACAGAATCTTTTGATAATGGTTATATGTATGTTTCTTATGAAGATGCAATTATAGAAAATGAAATGTATGGAGTACAATCTACATCAAAAGTAGATTATGATAATATTTATCAATATGACTATTATGGAGGAATATTCCAAATTGGTACAACAAGTACGACAACAGGTTCTTATGGAGTAGTATATAATAAAAATAATTCAGAAAAAGAAGTATTAAATAGTGTTGGTGTAACACTTGCAGACTATGCTGCTTTTGAAATTTATGTAAATCCTAATGGAAGTAGTTTCAGAAATGAAAACTTAATAAAAGTTGGAGAATCTAATGGTGTTTTAGCACCTGGATATCACAGAATAGATATTACACCTGTAGAATTACAAGAAGGAGATTTTTCAATAGTTGTAAAACAAACTTCAGAAGGTGATGCGTTTTATTTTGAAGTAGAAGCAAGTGTTCCAGGAACTGCATATGAATTTGCAGATTCTGAAAATAAAAGTTATATATCTTTAGATGGATATAACTGGGTAAATTTATCAAGCTTGAGTATTTCTGGTATTGATATGGATACAGCTGATGTATGTATAAAAGCATTTACAACAGTAGGAACACAAGATGAAAATCCAGGTCAAACTCCAGATGATAATAACCCATCTGAAACTCCAAGTGAGGATGAAAAACCTGATGAAAATCCAGATGAAGATGATAATCAAAAACCTAGTGAAGATAAATTAACTTCAAGTGTATATGTAATAGATGGTAATTATGTAATGAAAATTCCTCATGGAACAAAAGTAAAAGAATTTTTAAATAATATAGAAACTAATTTAGTTAAAAAAGTTTATAATGAAAATGGAACTGAAATCACAAATAGTGATGAAGTAATGGCAACAGGTATGAAACTAAAATTATCAGACTCAATAGAATATACATTAATTGTAAGGGGTGATATAAAAACAGATGGTATACTAGATTTAACTGATGTTTCAAAATTAATTTTACATTATAATGAAAATAAAGGATTTGAATTATCAGGAAACCCATTGAAAGCAGCTGATATGAATTTAGATGGTAAAATTGATTTAGTAGATGTATCACAAATGATAGTTTTATATAATACTATATAACTTTATGTTATTAATAATGTTATAAAAATGTAATATAAAAAAATATGATTTTACTTGATTTTTGTTAAATGAAAAGTTATACTAAAGGAAAGGAGTGTTCAAATGAAAAAGAGAGTTTTAAAAATTGCTATAATAACAATGTTGTTAATATTTGTGTATGCCAATATAGTAAATGCTTTAAGTTTTACAGCAACAATGACATCAAGCAGTACAACAGTACCAGAATCAACAGAGTTTACAATATCAATAAAAATATCTAACTTAGATGTTGGTTCAAATGGAATAAACTCAATGAGTGGTTATTTAAAGTATGATGAAGATATTTTTGAAGAAATAAATGAATCAAGCATTGAAGGAATTAATGGTTGGTCAGTTAATTTTAACTCAGACGGTGGAAAAATTACTCTAACTAAAGGTACTTTTGTTAAAGCTGAAGAAGAAGTTTTTCAAGTTACTTTTAAAACCAAAACTGGAATTTCAGGAAAAACTGGAGAAATCAAATTTAATAATATAGTTTCTTCAAATAGTGAAACAACAATATCAGCTTCAGATGTTTCTACAAAAATCACTATTGGAGATGATGCATCAAATACTGGAAATACTACAAATACATCAGGAAACTCTGCTAGTTTAGTTGCTAAACCAAATAATAATACTACAGATAACAATACTACAAATAATACAGCAAAAAATACAGCTAATTATTCTAATGAACCTATATCATCTTATGTTAATGAATCAACAGAAGAAGACATTCCATATACAGGTGTAGAAGATTCAATTATGTATATTATAGGTGCTATAATTGTAGTAGCAATAGTATTCTATATTAAATTTGAAAAAATAAATAAAGAAATTAAGTAATAAAAATAAAAATAACTAAAAAAGATAGGGGTAAACAAACAATAAAGTTGTTTACCTTTATTTTTTTTATATAATAGGATAATTTAATATAAATAGTAAAATTAAATTACCGGTTTTGGATAAATAAAAAGACACATAAATA